>CAMVGD010000062.1 GCA_947166925.1 uncultured Clostridia bacterium
TGCCCCTGCGGCGCATGAATTGTCCAAAGGACATGAATTGCGGCAAAACCGCATGAATTGACGGCAGAGCCGCCGTGAATTGCGCTTCGCGCAGGAAGAAATCTGATTACCATGGAGACGGTACTGTGAAAAAAGGGATTTGCATCATATTGATTCTGATCATGCTGTTCGGCGCGGCGCTGCCGATCGGCTGTTCGACGGCGCGCGGAAACGGCAGCGACGTCTGTCTTGCGTTCATCGAGTATATCGCGGAGGGCAGCTACGGCGCGGCTTACGACCTGCTCAGTGATTCGGTCAAGAATACGTCCGGCAACAGCACGAACGCGGGGGATCCGATGATCTCCGCAAAGGAGTTTGCCGAAAAGTATCAGCAGATCTTCGACGCGGTGGGACTGAAGGAGATCAGCTACATTGTGCGGACCGTTTCGGACGCTTCGATCACGAGCTCGGTCGATTTTCAGATGACCTACTCGACCTCGCTCGGCGAGATGGTCAACGATTACACGATCAACGCGATGTATGAGAACGGACGCTGGGGCATTCAGTGGACGCCGGCGCTGATCTTCCCGGCGATGCAATGGGGGGACAAGCTGCTCATCGGTATCAATTACCCGAAGCGCGGCGAGATCTTCGACTGCAACGGCGAGCTGCTGGTCAAAAACCTGTCTCCGGTCACGGTCTTCTGCGTTCCGAACCAGATCCCCGAGGAGGAGAAAGAGGAAGTATTGAAGCAGCTTCTTGCGATCCCGATCCTGAAGCCCTCCGGTACGCCGCACGACGAGTATGAAAAGATCGTCCACGACGCGATCTACAGCAAAAACTCATCCGCCGTCGTTGCAAAGCTCTATCCGGATCAGGTGGACGACGCGCTCGAGGAACGGCTGCTGTCGATCAAGGGCGTCGGCATCGACCGCAACGGCGCGATGACGTCCACGCGCTTCCGCGCGTATCCGTACGGCCGTTCCGCATCCCACATTCTGGGCTTCGCCTCGATCATGTGGGAGGCGACGTGGAAAGAGATCGAAAAAAGACGGAGAGGCGAGACCGTGACCGAACCGTCGGGTCTCATCACGGACGAAGACATCTGGGTATACGAAAAGGACAGCTGGATGGGATACGTCGGGCTCGAACAGGAGTATGAGGACCTGCTCCGCGGAGAGAAGGGCGGATACGCGTACATCCAGGGCATCGACGGCACGAACCGCCAGACGCTGTACAACAACCCCGCAAAGGACGGACAGGACCTGCACCTGACGCTGGACATCAAGATGCAGCAGCGCGTGGAGGAGGTCGTCAAGACCGTCGTCTATACCGACAACATTTCCGGCACTGTGATCGTGATGAATCCGCATTCCGGCGCGATCCAGGCGCTGTATTCGTTCCCGGACTACGACGTGGAAGCGTTTTCCCGCGGCGCCGTCGGCACGGACGCGTACGAAGCGCTGAAAGAGGACCCGCAGGCGCCGATGTTGAACCGCGCGATCCAGGGCCTTTACGCGCCGGGTTCGACGTTCAAGCCGTTCACCGGAGAAGGCGCGCTTGAAGCCAAGGTGGTTACGCCGGAGACGACCTTCCCCGAGGAGGAGATGCAGCACATCCACAACGCCCGCTATAAGACGCCGAGCGGCGGCTGGAAGGACGTATGGGAGGTCAAACGCGGCACCTATGCCTATACCGGCATCGACGAGATCACGCGTACCGGTTCGTCGAACCGTCACACGCCGATGAATATGGAATCGAGCATCATCGACTCCGACAATATTTTCTTTGCATGGCTGGCTTTAAAGCTCGGCTGGGATCGGTTCAAGGCGTATCTTTCGCACATCGGCATGGGCGAAAACGTACCGTTCGATCTGCCGACGCAGAAGTCGCAGATCAAGAACGAGGAAAGCACCGAGACCTACAGCCTGCTCGCGATGAGCGGCTACGGACAGGGCGAGCTGCTGGTCACGCCGCTGCAGATGGCGTGCTATATCGCAGCGTTCCGCAACGGCGGCAAGGCGCCGGCCCCGTATATCGTCGATTCGATCTGGCAGGCGGAGGGACAGAACTACACCGAAACGTACCGGCATACCAAGGACGAGGTCTGGAAGACGATCTGCTCCGAGGCGAACGCGGAAACGATGGCGAACATGATGGTCGGCGTCTGCAAGCTGCCGCAGGACCACGGCGGAACGGGCCGGTATCTCGGCGTGCGCAGCTTTGTGATCTCCGGCAAGACCGGTACCGCGGAGGTCGGCAACAAGGCGGACAAAACCCAGCAGGCAAAGAAGGAAATCGCATGGTTCATCGGCTTCCGCAAGACCAACAAGGACGGATCCGAAGTGAAGGCGGAGGACGAGCGCCTGGTGCTGGTCATGCTCGAGCTCGACATGGAGAACCTGCCGGAGGAGTATTCGCTGATGAAGTTTGTCATCGCGCGCGTGCTGCTGAAGGACGACGATCTGACCAAACCCGGCGAAACGAAGCTGGCGCTGATCTCGTCGGCGAGCGGCGGCAATTAACCGGGCGGTACGCATAGGATAGAAACGGGGGGAAAACGCATGAAGAAAACCATCGTCTTTACGGGCGGCGGCACGGCAGGTCACGTGACGCCGAATCTTGCGCTGATCGAAAAGCTCGACCGCGCGGAGTGGGATATCCATTACATCGGAACGTCCGGCATGGAAAAGGAGCTTGTCGCGGCAGTCCCGGACGTGACGTATCACGAGATCGATTCCGGCAAGCTGCGGCGCTACGCGAGCCTCAAGACGCTCACGATGCCGATCCACGTGCAGAAGGGCTATCATCAGGCAAAGCGCATCCTCAGAGAGCTGAAGCCTGCCGTGCTGTTTTCGAAGGGCGGCTACGTTTCCGTACCCGTCGTGGCGGCGGCGAAGGGGATCTGTCCCGTGCTGACGCACGAATCCGACTATACGCCTGGGCTTGCGAATAAGATCGACGCGCACTTTGCGGACCGCGTGCTGGTGACGTTCTCGGATACCGTTCCGCTCGTCAAGGGCAAAAAGGGCGTGCATACCGGTACCCCGATCCGTCCGGAGCTTTACAGGGGCTCACGCGAAAAAGCGCTTGCGTTCACGGGGCTTTCGGGCGATAAGCCCGTGCTGCTCGTGACCGGCGGCAGCCTCGGCGCGGTCGCGGTCAACGTCGCCGTGCGGCAGGCGCTGCCGGAGCTTCTGAAAACCTTTGACGTCGTGCATCTGTGCGGCAAGGGCAAGCTTGACGAAAGCGTTTCCATGCCCGGCTATGTGCAGTACGAATATATCAGGGACGAGATGGCGGACCTGTTCGCGCTTGCGGACGTCGTCGTATCGCGCGCAGGCGCGAACGCCGTGTTCGAGCTTCTGGCGCTTCAAAAACCGATGCTGCTGCTCCCGCTGTCCGCGGCGAGCACGCGCGGCGACCAGGAGCTGAACGCCGCCTATTTTGAAAAGCGTGGTTACGCCCGCGTTCTTCTGGCGGACGAGGTCTCCGCTGAGTCCGTGCTTCGCGAGGTCGGCGCACTGTACGCTGCGCGCGCACAGTACGCAGAGACCATGAAGAACGCGGAGGGCGTCGACGGCACCGAAACGATCCTGCGGATGATCCGCGAAGCGGCGAACGCATGACGACGTCGGAGCTCATCGGAAAACTGAACGGCGAGACCGCGGTCGAAGCGCTGTCCGCGCTCTGCGCGATCGCAAGAACGAAGCAGGGCAGAGCGGAGATCGAAGCCGGGATCGGCGACCGGTCGATCCTTGCGGCGCTTGCGGGCAGCGAACAGCCCAAGGTGCGCAAGAACGTCTACCGGCTGATCGGCGCGCTTGAAAACGAAGCGGACGCGCCGCTTCTTGCGAACGCGCTCGAAACCGAAACGACGCTGTTTACGGTGCCGAGCCTGATCCTTGCGCTGGGCAGACTGAACGCGAAGGACGCGCTGCTTTCCTACCGCATTCCGGTATCGGAATCGCCAGAGACGGACAAGCATATCGCGGAGATCACGATCGCGTACGAAAAGGCGACGCAGCGGTTTTCGACCGTGCCCGAAAGCACGCTCGAAACGCTTTCAGAGCCCTGCGAGATCCTGTGCTTTGCGCCGCACGGTTTTGCGGCGGAGCTTCACGACGAGCTGACGTCGCTCGGACTAATTGGAACGGTCAAAGGCGACGCGGTGCGGATCCGGACAGCCGATATCGCGCGCGTCTACCGCGCAAATTGCATGACCGAGGCGCTGCTGCCGATCGCAATGAACGTGCCGATGGAGCCGAAGGCGATCGCCGCGGCGGCAAAAACGTGCATCGGCACATCTTACCGCATCGAGATCCGCGGATATCTTCGTGATCGCGGCGGGTTCATCGAAAAGCTGAAAAAGCTGCTGGACGGACGCAACAATCCGTCCGCGTACGACTGCGAGCTGCGCATCGATTCCAGAAACGACGTCTGCGATCTCTACTGGAAGCTCTGGAACGTCAGGGACGAGCGGTATCCGTGGCGAAAGGGCACGCTGCCGGCGTCGATCCATCCGGCGATGGCGTACGCGCTTTCCCGCTATGCGCTGTCGCTTGCAAACTGCGCGCGCCCGAGCGTATTCGATCCGTTCTGCGGGGCAGGCTCGCTGTTGTTCGCCTGCGGGGAGCAGGCGCATTGCAGAGCGCTCACCGGCGTGGACAAGAGCAGCACGGCGATTATGACCGCGCGGGAAAATGCCAGGGCGGTGAAAAGCCCGGCGCGGTTCATCTGTCGCGACATCCTGCACTTTGAAGCGAAGGAAGGCGCAGATCTCGTGATCTCTAATCTTCCGTTCGGCAACCGCGTGGGCTCGCACAAGGAGAACGAAGCGCTGTACGCAAGGTTTTTGAAACGGCTTCCGTTCTACCTTGCCGACGGCGGCGCCGCGGTGCTCTATACCGCGGACGCAAAGCTTCTGGAGCGTTTGATCCGGGAAAATCCGCAGCTTACGCTCCGTGAAAAGCGTCGCACGGCGGCGGGCGGCTTAAGCCCGTGGGTGTTTGTGATCGAAAAGAAGATCGGTCATTCGGGAGGAACGCAATGAAAACGGAATTACAGACGATCGCCGTCCGGTATCTCGAAGCGCGCGAAGCGGTCAAGTCGGTCTTTCGCATGGAAAGCACTTACAGCTTTCCCGCCGCCGCAAACCTGTACGTGACGGCAGACCGGCCGGTCGATCCGGAGAAGCTCGAGGACTGCAAACGGCTGATCAGGAGCGAGGCGGGGATCTTTTCCAACTTCCGCGGCAGCGTTCTGGTGCCGCTTGCCTGCAAGCTTGCGCTGTGCGAAGACCCGCAGAAACGCTGGGAACGCGCTTCCGCAAACTATGCGATCCTGAAGGAATACTTTATGCGCTCGGAGTTTCTGGCGCTCGCGGCGCTGCTGCTGACCGATTCTGCCCGAGACGCGGACGTGCCGGTGTACGCGATGCGCGGCAAAGCGCTCTATCGGCGCATGAAGAACGAACATCCGTTCCTGACCGGACAGGAGGATTCCGTCTTTGCGATTCTGCTCGCCGAGAGCCCGAAGAGCGACGACGAACTGATCGCGGACATGGAGGCGTGCTACCGCCTGCTCGACGAGCGGTTTCCGAAGGGCGACAGCATCCAGACGGCGTCGCATGTGCTTGCGCTGACGGACGGCGCGCCGGCGGACAAGGCGGGGAAGGTGATCGCGCTGTATGACGCGATCTGCGACGCGGGAGGAAAGTACGGCAAAAACCAGGAGCTTTCCGCGCTGGCGGCGTTTGCGGCGGACGGGACGCCGGTCGAAACGACCGTGAACGAGATGCTCGAGGTCGACGCTCTGCTCGAGGGGCAGAACGGCTATAACGTCTTCGGTTACGACCGGAAGATGCGAATGATGCACGCGGCGATGCTCGTTTCCGCCTATCACATGCGCGGACGGGACGGGATCGTGCATGCGGCGGCGCAGCAGAGCGCAGTCGCCATGATCGCCGCGCAGCAGGCTGCGCTGTGCGCTTCGATCGCGTGCAGCTCGGCGGCAGCGGCGGCAGCCGCACATTGAGCATTGACAAACCGGAGGGAAATCCGTACAATGTCTACCCATAAAGGAGAGTTTGCATATGAGACAGAAGTATTACATCACAACGGCGATCGCGTACGCATCGGGCAAGCCGCACATCGGCAACACCTATGAGGCGGTGCTTGCGGATACCATCGCGCGCTGGAAGCGCTACGAGGGATACGATGTGTACCTGCAGACCGGCACGGACGAGCACGGTCAGAAGATCGAGGAAAAGGCGAAGGCAAAAGGCGTCACGCCGCAGCAGTACGTGGACGACGTCGCGGGCGAGATCAAGCGCATCTGGGACCTGATGGGGACGAGCTATGACCGCTTTATCCGCACGACCGACGAGGATCACGTCAAAGCGGTGCAGAAGATCTTCAAATACATGTACGACAAGGGCGATATTTATAAGGGCTATTACGAAGGCATGTACTGCGTGCCCTGCGAATCGTTCTTCACGCCCTCGCAGCTTAAGGACGGTAAGTGCCCCGACTGCGGCAGAGAGGTGCAGCCCGCGCGGGAGGAGGCGTACTTCTTCAAGATGAGCAAGTATGCGCCGAAGCTCATCGACTACATCAACGAGCATCCCGATTTCATCAAGCCCGTATCGCGCAAGAATGAGATGATGAACAACTTCCTGCTGCCGGGACTGCAGGACCTGTGCGTATCGCGCACGTCGTTTTCGTGGGGCATTCCGGTCGACTTCGATCCGAAGCACGTCGTCTACGTCTGGCTCGACGCGCTCGCGAACTACATCACCTGCATCGGCTACGAATGCGGCGGCGACTCGTCGGAGCTCTTTAAGACGCTCTGGCCCGCCGATCTGCACGTGATCGGAAAGGACATCATCCGCTTCCATACGATCTACTGGCCGATCTTCCTGATGTCGCTGGATCTGCCGCTGCCCAAGACGGTCTTCGGTCATCCGTGGCTTTTACAGGGCGACGGCAAGATGTCGAAGTCCAAGGGCAACGTCATGTACGCCGACGATCTCTGCGAGCTGTTCGGCGTGGACGCGGTGCGCTATTATGTGCTGCACGAAATGCCGTACGACAACGACGGCACGATCACGTGGGACAACCTGATCGAACGCCTCAACGCGGACCTTGCGAACACGCTCGGCAACCTTGTGAACCGCACGGTCGCAATGAGCAACAAGTATTTCGACGGAGAGATCATCCGCACCTTCGAAACGGAGCCGGTGGACGACGATCTTAAGGCGGTCGTGACCGGCGCGCGCGCAAAGGTCTGGAAGGCGATGGACGAGCTCCGCATCGCGGATGCGCTCAACGAGATCTTCAATATCTTCCGCCGCAGCAACAAGTACATCGACGAGACCGCGCCGTGGGTGCTCGCAAAGGACGATGAAAAGTCCGCAAGGCTTTGCGAAGTGCTTTACAACCTGATCGAGAGCATCTCAATCGGGGCGAACCTCCTCAAGCCGTTCCTTCCGTCGACGGCGGAAAAGATCCTCAAAGAGATCGGCGCGGAGCCGCGCGGGATCGACACGCTGGAGGTTTTCGGTCTGTATCCCGAGAGCGGCGGCAAGGTCGCGGAAAAGCCCGAGATCCTGTTTGCAAGGCTCGACCCGAAGGCCGTTATGGAACAGGCGGAAGCGTTCATGGCAAAGCAGCAGAAGCCGCAGGAGCCCGAAGCGCCGGCGCTGCCTTCGATCAAGGACGAGATCACGTACGACGACTTTGCAAAGATGGATCTTCGTCTCGGAAAGGTCGTTGCCTGCGAGGAAGTCAAGCGCTCGAAAAAGCTTCTGAAGCTGACGGTGGACATCGGCAGCGAACAGCGCACGGTCGTTTCCGGCATCAAGAACTGGTACAAGCCGGAGGATCTCGTGGGCAAGACGGTCGTGGTCGTCGCAAACCTCAAGCCTGTCACGCTCTGCGGCGTCGAAAGCCATGGCATGATCCTGTGCGCCTCCGATCCGGAGGACAGAGAGCTTGCGTTCGTCACGCCCGCAAAGGGGCTGACGCCCGGTTGGGTGGTGCGGTAATGCGCATCTTTGATACCCACGCGCATATTCTGGACGAGCAGTTCGACGCGGACCGCGAAGAACTGCTCGCTTCGCTTCCCGCGGCCGGGATCGCGCACGTGATGGAAGCGTGCTGCGACGAGGCGGGGATCGACCGCGTGACGGAGCTGGTCGCGCGCGTACCGTTTTTCTTCGGCAGCGCGGGCGTGCATCCGCATTCCGCGGACGAATTCCGTCCCGAAACGCTTGATCATATCCTGGAAGCGCTGACGCATGATCGCATGATCGCGATCGGCGAGATCGGTCTGGACTATCACTACGATTTCTCCCCGCGCGACGTGCAGCGGGACTGCTTCGACGCGCAGCTTGCGCTGGCGAAAGAGCTTCACAGACCCGTCATCATCCACGACCGGGAAGCGCACGGCGACACGATGGATCTTCTGCGGCATTATCGCGGGAACCTTTCGGGTGTGATGCACTGCTTTTCGGCAAGCTGCGAGATTGCAAGGGAGTGCATCGACCTGGGGCTCTATATCGCGTTCGGCGGCGCGCTGACGTTTAAAAACGCGGTGCACCAGTGGGAGATCGCGTCAAAGCTCCCGCTCGACCGGCTTCTGATCGAAACGGACTGTCCGTACATGACGCCGGTACCGTTCCGCGGCAAGCGAAACGATCCCACGCGCATCGTGCTGACGCTTCAAAAACTTGCCGAGCTCAGAGGCATGGATCCGGAGACGCTTTCGGAAACGCTCTTTGAAAACAGCTTCCGCGCGTTCGGGATCCGGGCATAAAATAAGACTGCCGTATTTTCGCGGCAGTCTTTTGTATTACGGTTCGTCCCAGTCGTCCGGATCCGGCGTGTTCGTCGGCTTCGGGGACTTGGTCGGCTCGGGCGTTTCCGCCGCGACGCCGATCCTGTACTTCGGGTAGATGACCTTGTAGATGGTTTCCTCCGTACGGACGGTCTTGACGAACGAGCCGTTCTTGTACTTGTCCACATAGGTCTTGACGCGGTAGCCGTCGTGCGCGTTGCGGACCTGTACCTGCTTGCCTGCGGGCAGAGTCTTGTCCTCCTCGTACTCGAATCTGCTTTCGTCGTCCTTCCAGAAGGTTTGTTCGAGGATCTCGTTGCGGCAGCGGTATTCGACGCCCTCTTCCGCCTGTCCGTAGATCTCGACGTTGATGTTCTTCTTGCGGCTGCTCTCCTTGTTTTTGGAGATGTAGATGAACATATAGATTGTGTGGCCGGTGTCGTTCTTGAAGCTGAAATCGATATGACCGGAGTCCACCGTGGCGTCGAAGCCCAGACCGTCCTCGAATTTCGAGGTGACATAATCGGACGGGATGCTGTGCCCGCGCCGGTTGATGTTGGTGATGCCCGCTCGCAGGATCGCGTTGAAGATCGTCGTGCTGACCTGACAGACGCCGCCGCCGGGTTCCTTGATGTAGGTCTGGTCCTGAATGGCGTTCGCCATCGCCCAGCCCTTTTTGACGGTGCGGTCGCCGGTCTTTTTGTTGAAGCTGAAGGACTTGCCCGGCGCCATCTCCGTGATCTGCATCATACCGATCGCCTTTGAGATGTTCGTGTCGCGCCCCATACGGTTTTCAACCAAGGCGGGATCCGTCGACGTGGAGCCCTTGAAGTAATAACTGGTCGTATAGCTTCCGAGCAGCGTAAGCTGTGACTGCAGCGATTCCAGCGTGATCTCCGGTTCGCTCACCGTGACGGACGGCGTTAAAGACGCGGTATAGTCGCCCGCTTCAATCGCCTCGGAGATCTGATTCTCCAGATCGGTGAAGTCGATCTTCGCGCCGTTGGTTCCGGGCGTGAAATCCCAGTACGGCTGCTGATAACTCGTATCGCCGACCTTGTTGGTCTTCCACCTGACCGTCACGCTCGCGTTGACCGCGTGGTTCGGGATCTTGTCGTTCAGCTCGTAGAGCGCGTTCCGCATCATCTCCCCGTCGAAGTGCATCGGGATCGAAGCGGCGACCGCCTCGCCGCGCGCGGCGCGCTCCAGCGCTTCTTCGACGTCCGATTCCTCATAATACAGACCGATCGTATCGGCGTTCAGCATCAGCGGCTCGTAGCTTTCGTACGAGACCGTGATGTCGAACGAGCTCTTTTTGAGATCGAGCGCACGATGCAGCTGCTCGCGTCCTTCGAGGACCGTCAGATTCTTGAGGGATATGCCTTCGACCGTAACGTCGTTTGCAATGACGGTTTGATCGGTGATCGGGACGGGCGTTTCGATCGGCGTCAGCGACGCGTCCGGCGCGATGGAAGGGGAGACCTCGGGAGACGTGTCACAGCCTTTTTTGCAGTTTCCGGCAAGCAGGATCGCAGCAACAAGGACCACGACGGCGAATACGAGAAAACAGACGGCCGCCAGGAGAAGCCGCTTGTTCTTTTTCCGTCTGCGCTTGCGCTTTTTCGGGGGCTGACCGGATCCGCCGGATGTGCTGCGACTCGACGCGGAGGACGGTTTCCTCGCAGCGGAGGAAGTACGGCTCTGCGTGCTGCGTGCGGACATTCCGGAAGCGGAACGGCTTTGCGCGCCTGCCGCCGCGCGGGTCTGAGGATCCGGGGCAGCTTCGGACGACGCGGCCGTCTTCCGGTCGCTTGCAAAGCGCAAGGTACCGTTCGCCGCGGCGAAGGGATCCTCCGCGCTGCGATTCGGGCGGTCGGGCGACGTACGGCGCGTGTTCCAATCGCGTGCGTACGATCCGTCGGTATTCGATTGCGGACGCGCCGCGCCCGCATGAAAGGTCGTTTCCATACGATCGTATTATAACAAGGAAGGGATTGTTTCTCAATACATTTTCGGCGAGTTTTTTGAAATTTTGCATTTTGGACGAAATTCTGGTACAATATTACAGAACGAAATTCCCGTTAATTGTTTCATATCCGATGGGCAAGCTGCAGATACGCGGCGTCAAAGTGAAACGGGAAAGACAAAAGATACGGAAATAAAACGATCGGATGAAAATCCGATCGGACTGGAGGTTACGATGCTTCATATCGTATTGGTGGAACCCGAGATCCCGAGCAACACGGGCAATATCTCGCGCACGTGCGCGGTGACCGGCGCGGCGCTGCATCTCGTGCGTCCGCTCGGCTTTTCGACCGACGACAAGGCGCTGAAGCGCGCCGGGCTCGATTACTGGCATACGCTGACGCTGTTCTATCACGACAGCATCGAGGAGCTGTGGGCGCAGTATCCGGACGCGCGGTTCTTCTACTGCAGTACGCACGCCGCTCACCGCTACGACGAGGTGACCTTCCGCGACGGCGACTTCCTCGTGTTCGGCAAGGAGACGGCGGGACTGGGGGAGAAGATCCTCGTTCCGCACGCGGACGAAGCGATCCGTATCCCGATGGGCGACGGGCAGCGCTCGTTGAATCTTTCTAACGCCGTCGCGATCGTGGTCTACGAAGCGCTGCGGCAGAACGATTTCTTCGGCATGCGATGAGAACCGTGTCCCGGAATTGCCGCAAAGCCCGGAAAAAGCGATATATTCTCTGAAAAAAAGTGAGATTTGCAAAAATAATGCTTGCATTACGGAAAACCTTGTGGTAGAATCGCAATGTTCGAGTTTTAGCAAGGAGGTGGACTGAATGGGTAAGTTCTGTGAAGTCTGCAAGAAAGGAACCATGTCCGGCAATCTGGTCAGCCATTCCAATCGCAAGACCAAGCGCAGCTGGGCGCCGAATATCCAGACCGTGCACGTCGTCGTCGACGGGCGCGTTCAGAAGATGAGCGTCTGCACTCGCTGCCTGCGTTCCGGCAAGGTCGCAAGAAGCAACTGAGCAATCCTTGAGTAAAAACAAAAGCCACCTTTTGGTGGCTTTTTGTCGCAACGGAGAAAATGATCATCACCAGCAGAAGCAACGAACGCATCAAAGCGGCGCGCGCGTTACAGGACGCGAAGACGCGCAAAGAAACCGGCCTGCACCTCATTGAGGGCGACAAGCTTGTTTCCGACGCCGTCGAAAGCGGCGCGCGGGTACGCACCGTATTTACAAAGGAAGGCGCGAAGACGTTCGAGGGGATCGAAACGGTGTACGTCAGTGACGGCGTCATGGACGCGATCAGCTCCGCCAGGACGCCGCAGAATCTGTGCGCGATCGCGGAAACGCCGGAGACCGCATGTCCCGCCGTATATCCCGCGGGGCTCGTCGTCGTGCTCGACCGGCTGCAGGATCCGGGCAACCTCGGGACGATCATCCGCACCGCGGACGCGTTGGGCGCGGCGGGCGTTCTTGTAAGCCCCGATTCCGCCGATCCGTTTTCACCGAAGGCGCTCCGCGCGGCGATGGGATCGACCTATCATCTTCCTGTTTATACCGGCGCGCTCAAAGAGGAGCTGATCAGGATGAGGGAGCAGGGCTTTTGCTGTATCTGCGGGCATCTCAAGGGCAGCGAAACGCTTCCCGCGATCACGCGCCGTACGGCGCTGGTGATCGGAAACGAAGGGCAGGGCGTATCGGACGAAACGGCGGCGCTGTGTACGCTGTACCGCATGCCGATGCGCGGACGCGCCGAATCGCTGAACGCGGCGGTGTTCGCCGCGCTGATGATGCAGACGATCATAAACAGCATGCCTGAATAAAGGAGAGTTTTATGGAACAAGCGAACCAGATTCACACCATCGTGATCACGGGCGGTCCGTGCGCAGGCAAAACGACCGCGATGAGCTGGCTGCAGAACGCGCTGACCGATGCGGGCTACGCGGTCATGTTCATTCCGGAGACCTGCACCGATCTCAACAACAGCGGCGTCACCGCGCGCGCGTCGAAATCGAACTTCGAGTTTCAGCGCGTACAGGTCAGATATCAGCTTCTGCGCGAGCAGGTCTACCGGCAGGCGGCGGAGGCGAGCGCCTCGAAGGAGGTCGTGATCGTCTGCGACCGCGGCTCGATGGACGACAAGCCCTACATGGAGCCGGAGGAGTTCGCTGCGATTTTGAAGGAGCTCGGGCAGAACGAGGTCGCGTTCCGCGATAAGTACGACGCCGTGTTCCACATGGTAACCGCGGCAAAGGGCGCGGAAGCGTTCTATACGACGGACAACAACACCGCGCGCGTCGAAACGCTCGAGGAAGCGATCGAGCTCGACGCAAAAACCCTCGCCGCGTGGGCGGGACATCCGCATCTTCGGATCATCGACAACTCGACCGATTTCAACGGCAAGCTTGTAAAGCTTTTGCGCGAGGTCATGACGTCGCTCGGCAAGCCCGCGCCGTTTGAGCACGCAAGGCGGTTTCTCATCGAAATGCCGGATCGCGCGTGGCTCGAAGCGCATCCCGCGTGCCGCCGCGTCGAGATCATCCAGACGTATCTCACCGACGTGCGCGGCGAAAAGCGCCGCATCTGCATGCGCGGCAGCGACGGCAGCTACATTTATTATATGACGACGCACTGCACCGGCACCGACGGTCGTCGGATCGAGACCGAAAAGCGGCTCTCGCTCGACGACTATCAGCTTCTCATGATGGAGGCGGACCCGATGTGCATGCCGATTCGCAAAACGCGCTACTGTCTCGTCGACGACGCGCACGCGTACGAGGTCGATTTCTATCCGTCGTGGCAGGACAAGGCGATGCTGCAGGTCGAGCTGAACGATCCGGACGCCGAGGTTTCGATCCCGGAGAATTTCCGCGTGATCCGCGAGGTCACTGACGATCCGGACTATCAGAACTACGCCATGGCGCGGAACCGCTTCAACCGGATACGGTAACGATCATACGGACAATACAAAACGGGACCCGATCGGGTCCCGTTTTTGCGTGTTTTCGTTTTATGATTTTCTCTTGCGGAACAGGTATTCGTCGAGCTGCTTCTTGACCGAATCCGGCATCTCGCGTCCGACCGGGCAGACGGCGGCGTTTGCCATGCGGCGGGTAAACTCCGCGATGAACGCAATATCCTGTTCCAGCTGTTCCATGGACAGCACGTCGGGACGGTCGAAGCGGCAGTGGATCGGAGCGACGCTGCCGTTCGCAAGCCGCGCAAAGGACAGCGCGGGCACGCCTTTGTCCGCAAACGGCGTGGAGTCGCTCGAGTAGACGCCGGTCTTTGCGCCGACCGGGAAGCCGAGCTCCGCGCCCATGTATTCGATGTAGCCCGCAAGCTTTTCCTCGGCGGAGACGCATGCGATGAACTTGCCCATGATCGTGCCGATCATGTCCAGATTGATGTTCAGCGCGATCTTATTCAGCTCCGCTTCGTGATCGCGCACATACGCCTTCGAGCCCAGAAGCCCGCGCTCCTCGCTGCCGCAGAAGACGAACCGCAGTCCGTAATTCAGAGGTTTATTCCGGAGCGCGTCCATCACGCCCAAAAGTCCCGCGCAGCCGGTCATGTTGTCGTAGGAGCCGTGGGAGAGCGCGGTCGTATCGTAATGCGCGGACAGCGTGATCCATTCGTCGCGCTTGCCGGGCAGCTCTGCGATCACGTTGTGCGATTCGCCTTCGTATTCGCGCTGACGGATGACGATGCGGACCCGCTTCACCTTGTTTTTCACCAGCGCGACCGCGTCGGAGACGTGCAGCATGGCGCAGAGGACTTTACGCTGCTCGCCGACGACCGCCGCGCGCAGATCGCGCTCGTCGATGTCGTGATTGCCGTTGTGCAGATCGCCGTACTGGAACAGAATACCCTTCGCACCGGCTTCCATGAGGTCCTGATAGCCGAAAAAGCCGATGCCCGACGTGTCCATCAAAACGATCTTGTCCTTTGCGCCTGCGATCGAGACCTTATCCTGCGCGGGCATGTAGTAGAGCTCGCCCTCGATCTCGCCGCTGCCGCAGCAGAAGAAGCCC
>CAMVGD010000063.1 GCA_947166925.1 uncultured Clostridia bacterium
ACTTCTTCAGCTGGCCCTTCATCTTGAGCATCCAGGGGTTCTTGATGATGTTGCCCAGGGTGCGGGCGAAGGGCTCGATCACGTTGCCCTGGCTGTCCTTGTAGTTGCGGTTGAGCTTGGGGCCGTCGTGCGTGATGCCGCAGAACTCCTCGACGTCGTGGACGGCGTAGTAGCTCGGCACGCCCATAATCGCGCCCATCTCGTAACGGCGTCCGTTGTAGGTCGGAGACCAGCACTTGCCGCCGACGCGGTCGAGCCGTTCGAGGATCGTGTAGTTTTCATACCCCTTCTTTTCGAGGTACATGCCGGCGGAAAGGCCCGCGGGACCGCCGCCGACGATGCAGATGCGTAAGTTCTTATCCATTTCTTCTCCTCCGTATATATGTGGATTTCACAGCAATTGTATTATACAACATTCCCGTGCAAATTGCACGCATATTTTTCCCGATTTACTTTTTTATTTCGTATGTTTTTGCAAAGCATCGGATTTCGCCGCGATCCGATGAAAAATCCTTTTCTTCAGCGGCGATGTATGTTATAATACATTGATACGGAGGTGATCCCATGCGTTTTTCCGGTTTTTCGGAATTGCTTTCCCGTCCGGCGGGCTGTACGCCGGATGCGCCCGCGCTGCGTTACGCGCAGGGCGGTGTGATCAGAACATGCACGTTTTCCGGGCTGCACGCCTGCGTGACGGCGCGCGCCGAACAGCTTCGCGGCGAGAACAAGCAGGCATACGGTATCCTTGCGGACGGTTCGTTCGACTGCGTCGTCGAGATCTTCGCGTCCGTGCTGTCCGGTCGGCGCACCGTGCTGCTCAGCGAAAACGCTGCGGACGACGTGCTCATCGAACAGGTGCGGGAAGCGGAGGTCGATTCGCTTTGGGGCGACCCGGAGCTTCTGGAGCTTCTTAAGCCCGCGCTTCGGAAAACCGCCGAGGGCGGCGCCGGAAAGCTTCTGTTCTTTACCTCCGGCACGACGAGCCGCGCGAAGGCGGTCGTGCTCTCCGACGCGTCCCTGATGAGCTCCGCCTATAACGGCGGCGCGCTTCTGCCGCTCGATCCCGCCGACACGCTTCTCTGCATGCTGCCGCTCGACCATGTCTTCGGCTTCGTCTGCGGACTTTTATGGGGACTTTCGTGCGGCGCCTGCGTCGCGCTTTCCCGCGGCGCGCGGTGCTATCACGAGGACTGCGTCTTCTTCCGTCCGACCGCGCTTTCCGCCGTGCCTGCACTTTTAGGTTTTCTCTTAAAATACCGCGCGCTGAATCCGGAGCTCCGGCTCATCCTGATCGGCGCGGGCGGCTGTCCCGAATCGATCCTGACCGCCGCAAAGGCGACCGACGCGCGCGTCTGCTTCGGCTACGGGCTGACCGAAACGAGCTCCGGCGTCGCGTTGTCGCTTGGCGAAGGCGATCCGTACGCGATGACGGTCTGCCCCGACGATACGGTCACGATCGCCGACGACGGCGAGGTGCTGATCAAAGCCCCCACCTGCATGATGCTGGGGTATTGGCGGCGTCCCGCGGATACCGCGGAGGTTCTGAAGGACGGCGTGCTCCACACCGGCGATCTCGGCGTGCTCGACGAAGCCGGCAGGCTCCGGCTGACCGGCCGCAAAAAGGAGATGCTCGTGCTGTCCGACGGGACCAAGCTGTATCTGCCGGAATACGAACAGGCGCTGTCCGACGCGCTCGGCGGCGAAGCGGTCTGCGTGCTGCTCGTCAACGATCTGCCGATCCTTGTTCTGGAAGGCGAAATGCGCGACACGACGCCGATCTGGGCAAGGATCCGACCCGTGCTGGACGCGCGGGCGCGCAATCAGCAGATCCGGGCGATCGAATTCTATGAAAAGCCGTTCCCGCGTACGGCGAGCGGAAAAATCATGCGTTGGGCGATCCAACGGGAAAGAGAGGGGTTATGACCCGCAGAGAGGAAATCCTGAACAAAACGAGAGAGATCATCGTCGAATCGCTGCCCGAGCTTGAGGGCAGGGAGTTCAACGAGGACACCGTCATCAATACGGACACCGGCGTCGATTCCATGGGCTTTACGCTGATCATCTGCCGGCTTGAAGCGGCGTTCAACGTGCGCATCCCGAACCGGCAGTGGCAGAAGCTGTCCACCGTGAAGGACGTCGTCGACGCGATCGAAAAACGGATGCCGAAAGCATGAGCATCTACCGGATCGATTACACCATCCTGAGCTCCGATACGGACGCGAACCGGCGGCTTCGGCTTTCGCGTCTCTTTACCATGCTGCAGGAGGCGTCGATCGCGCATACCACCGCGCTCGGCATGGGGCGGGAAATGACGCTCGACCGGGGGCTCTTGTGGATCGTCACGCTGCAGCAGGCAAGGATTCAGCGGCTGCCGGAATACGACGAACAGATCCGTCTCGTCTCCTGGCCGGGCAGGATGATGCACCTGCTGTTCCCCCGCTATTACCGGATCGAGGATAAAAAGGGAAACGCGCTGGTCGAAGCGAGCGCGCTCTGGGCGCTCATGGATCAGAAGACGCGCCGGATCGTATTCCCCGAGCTGTACGGCGTAAAGATCCGCGGCGTGCATACCGGAAAGGAGATCCCTCTCCCCGTCGCGCCGAAGCCGCCGCAGAACAGCGAAACGACCGCCTTTACCGTGCCGTACAGCTTTGTGGATCTCAACGGGCACATGAACAATACAAGATACTTCGACCTTGCCGAGGACCGCATGCCGAAGGCGCTGCGCAGCCTACCGCTTGCCGCCGTGCAGGCGGAATACGCAAAGGAAGCGACGGAGGGCGAAACGATTCTCCTGAAAAGCGAAGCTGCGCCCGACGCCTATTTGCTTTCCGGCGAGCAGAACGGCGCGAAGCTGTTCCGACTCTCACTGACCTATCAAGGAGGATACCATGAATAACCATCTGAAAAAGGTGATCTTTGCCGCGCTGTGCCTGGCGCTGTGCATCGTACTTCCGTTTCTCACGGCAAACAACCGCATGCTGGGCAACATTCTCTGCCTGATGCACATTCCCGTTCTTCTGTGCGGTTTTCTCTGTGGTCCGTGGTGGGGGCTTGCGGTCGGAGCGATTGCGCCGATCCTGCGCTCGGCAACGATCGGGATGCCGCCGATGTATCCGACCGCCGCTGCAATGGCGTTTGAACTGGCGGTATACGGACTCGTCAGCGGACTGCTGTATCGCGCTCTGCCGAAAAAGCCTTGGAGCATCTATATCGCTCTGATCGTCGCGATGCTTGCGGGACGTATCGTCTCCGGCGCGGTACAGTTTGCATTTCTCGGACTGTTCCATACGAAATACTCCCTTGAAACATTTCTCACCGCTTCCTTCGTCACGCCGTGGCCGGGCATCCTGCTGCAGATCGCGCTGATCCCGCCGATCGTGCTTGCGCTGAAAAAAGCGGGATTGACAGACGACGGCAAATAATGCAAAACGCTTCGGGTATGTGGAGCTCGGCGCGGCGTATTTTACGCCCGAACCCAAGGATATGCAAAACGACCTGTTCCTTGGGCTTTCGGTCGTCGCGCTTGCGCTGATCATCCGGATCGCGATCCTGCTGATCCGGGATCCGAAGGGCGTTCTCATGGCAAAGCCTCTGAAAAAGTAAGCGAAATAAACGATAACCGACGCAAGAGCTTCCCGCAAAGGAAGCTCCTTTTGACAAAAAGCGCTGCGCCGGATCTGCCCGGTTCCGTTTCTCCGCACGAAAACTGTATAGCCAAAGCTGCAGCAGATTCTTGACGGGCACAGCGCTCTCATGGTATTCTTAATGAGCAGATTCCGATTGCGCTGAGAGGTCCCAATCATGGATGTATTCAATGTGATTTCGCTTCTGGGCGGGCTTGCCATGTTCCTGTACGGCATGCGGCTCATGGGCGATTCGCTCAAAGAAAACTCGTCCGGCACGCTGAAAAGAGCGATGAGCAAGGTGACGAACAACCCGCTGAAGGCGTTTGTGCTCGGCGTGCTGGTCACCGCGCTCATCCAGTCCTCGACCGCGACCATCGTGATCACGGCGGGTCTCGTCGGCGCGGGGATCCTGACGCTGCATCAGTCGCTCGGCATCATCGTCGGCGCGAACGTCGGCACCACGGTCACCGGTCAGATCATCCGTCTTCTCGACATCGACTCGTCCGGCTCGTCGTTTCTGCGCGTGTTCCAGCCGTCCACGCTCGCCCCGATCGCGCTGATCATCGGCGTCGTGCTGATCATGACGAGCTTCTTCAAAAACTCCCGCTCGATCGGCAACATCGCGATCGGCTTCGGCATCCTGTTCTCCGGCCTTCTCAACATGACCGGCGCAGTCAATACGCTGAATGAGTCCGGCGTGTTCGACGGGCTCTTTGCGCGGCTCGGCGACAATCCGTTCCTCGGCTATGCCACCGGCGCGGGCGTCGCGTTCACGCTGCAGAGCTCCTCGGCGACCGTCGGTATCCTGCAGGCGTTCTCGCAATCGGGCATGCTCACGTTCAAGTCCATCTATTCGGTCATCGTCGGCGTGTATCTCGGCGACTGCGTGACCACCGCGATCGTCATCTCCATCGGTTCCAAGGCGGAGGCGCGTCGCGTCGGCGTCATCAATATCCTTTATAACCTCTCAAAATCGATCCTTATTCTGCTCATCGTGACGGTCGTGCACAAGCTCGGGCTTCTGGACCGGCTTTGGGACCGCACCGTAAACTCCGGCGTCATTGCAAACACCAATACGGTGTTCAACCTCGGCAGCGCCGTCGCGCTGTTGCCTCTGATGGGGCTGTATGAAAAGCTCGGCACAAAGATCGTCCGGGACAAGCCCGTAAAGGGCGGCAAGTACAAGGACGTGTCCGACGCGCTGAATCCGGTCTTCTTCAACACGCCCGCGCTAGCCCTCCAGAGCTGCTATAAAACGCTGCTCGCGATCTTCTCCTCCGCCAGGACCAACCTTGAGCGCTCATTCGATCTTCTGAACAGCTATGACCCCGCCGTTCACAAGGCGATCCTGAAGGACGAGGACGAGATCGACCGCATGACCGACGTGCTCAGCAAATACATGGTAAGCTTTCTGCCGCATCTGCAGCTCGACAGCCACGTCGCGATCCTGAACCAATACTACAAGGTCGCTTCGGAATTCGAACGGCTCGGCGACCATGCCGTGAATATCGCACGGCTTGCGGAGTCCATGAAGAAGAACGGCACGGTCTTCTCGCCTGCCGCCGTTTCGGAGATCAGCATTCTGGAAAGCGCGCTGCTCAATATTCTGGACGAAACGGAGCAGACCTTCTCGAAGCGCGATACGGAGGCCGCGGCGCGGATCGAACCGCTCGTACAGGTGTGCGGCGAGCTGATCACCGCCCTTCGCAAAAACCACCTGAAGCGAATGAGCACCGGCGAATGCAACGCCTATGCCGACACGACGTTCTCCGATCTCATGGTGGAATTCCACCGGATCGGCGACGTGTGCTCGAACGTCGGCATCGCGACCGTCGTCCGTGTCCATCCCGAGCTTGCCGACCACGAGCATCTGTATTTTGAAAAGCTGCACGCCGGCGGAGACGAAACGTTCGACACGGCGTATAAGCGCGCATACCGGCGGTATTTCTCGCTGCTGCACAAGCCGGAATCCGAACAGGCGCCCGAAAGCGAAGCGCCCGCTGACGCCGCTCCGAAGGCGCCTCTGCCGGAGGAAGCGCCGCCGGATTCCCCCGCTCAGCCCGACGAGCAAGCGCCGAAGCCCGACAACGCTTCCGCATGATCCGATCAGCAAAAAAGCACTGCGCCGCAGTGCTTTTTTCATCTTGGTAAACCCGTTACAGCTCCATCATCAGCTGGATGATTTCCTTGTCCGTCTGCTGCATGCCGCGGCTCGCGAGCTTGCCGACCGCTTCGATCGTGCTTTCGACGCCCTTCTTCACGATGCCGTCGCCGCCGAAGAACTGATTGCCGTCCTCGTACATGGCAAGGCCCAAAAGCCCTGCGTCGACCGCCGCCGCGATCTTTGCGGCGCAGCTTGCCTTCGCGCCGTCGCAGATGATGCCGGACGTGATCGCAACCGCATTGACGACCGTATGCGCGATCATTTCAAACCGTCCGCCCTTCAGGTACGCAATGCCCGCGCCCGCGCCGACGCCCGCGCTGACCGCACCGCAGTAAGCGGAAAGCCTACCGATGCCGGTCTTCAAATGCGTGGTGATGAGGTTCGACACGCAAAGCGCGCGCAGAAGCGTTTCATGCGACGCGCCGATTTCATTCGCGTATACGATGACCGGAACCGACGCCGTGATGCCCTGATTGCCGCTGCCCGAATTGATGACGACCGGCAGCTCACAGCCGTTCATTCGGGCGTCGCTGCCCGCCGCCGCCCATGCGCGCATCTTGTAATTGATGTCGTATTCCCTGCCTCTGAGCACCGTCTTTCCGATGTTCGCGCCGTAGTTGCCCCGCAAACCTTCCTTTGCGATCGCCATGTTGTATTCGATCTGGCGTTCGAGCACGTCCCCGACATCCGCGCAGTCGACGGAATCCGCAAAGTCCACGATCCCCTCGACCGAGAGGCATGTCCGGTCTGTCAGGCGATCGTCGTTCCGGTCGGTCAGCTCCTGCTTGAGAAGGATCTCATCGTTGCGCTGCACCAGAACGATATTGGTGTGATAATCCGTAATGCGCACGGTTGCGCGGTCCCCGCCCGCGAACGCGGTGATCTGAATGTCAAAGATGCGTCCGGTATCGGCATAGCGGACCTCGATCGGCGTCACGGCAAGATACGCCGCCATCGCCTCGATCTGTTCCCCGGTCACCTGCGCAAGCACCTCAAGCTCGGCGTCGGCGTCGCCAGCGACGGTTCCCGCGGCGGTCGCAGCTGGGATCCCGCGCAGTCCGCCGGTATGCGGAACGACCACGCTCTTGACGTTCTTGATGATGTTGCCGCTGGCCTCCACAAGGATCCGTTCCGGCATGACGCCCAGCGTCTTGCGTGCCTTTGCCGCCGCGTACGCGATCGCAATCGGTTCCGTACACCCCATGGCGGGACGCAGTTCTTCCTTCAGGATCTGAATATACTGCGCATAGCGCGGATCGGTTTTCAGCATGGCAGATCTCCTTTTTGTCTGATAATATGATTTTACCGTTTTATACAGGATCCGTCAATCCTTTTATCGGTCCGGCAGGAAACCTCGCGCTGCGTCTTGCTTTTTCGACGGAACTGTCCTAATATATGCTCATAGGGTTTGAGGAACGGACTGCATGACAAAACAGGAGCTGCGCGAAAACCGCACCGTAAAAGCCATACTGCTGAATATGCTGATCGCTGCCGTCAGCCTGTTTGTCAACGGTTTCGGTCTGTATCTCACGATCCGCGCCAACATCGGCGCCGCGCCGTGGGACGTGCTGAACCTCGGCATCTCCCGGACGCTCGGCATCCGTTACGGTACGGCGTCCATCGCCGTTTCGGTCACGATCCTGCTCATCGATATCCTTCTGAAGGAGCCGGTCGGCGTCGCCATGTTTATCGACGCGATCGTGGTCGGAAAGTCGGTCGATTTCTTCAACTGGCTTGACCCCGTTCCGTCCTGCCGTTCCCTGCTGACCGGGATCCCGGTGCTGATCCTCGGTCTGATCATCCTGGCATATACGCAGTATACCTATATGATCGCGTCCCTCGGCTGCGGTCCGCGCGACACGCTGATGGTAGGACTTGCGAAGCGCGTAAGGCGTGTTCCGATCGGTGCGGTGAGCATCGTCATTCTCGGCACGGCGACCTTGGTCGGCTGGCTTTTAGGCGGTCCGGTCGGGATCGGCACGATCATCTGCGCGTTCGGCGCAGGTCCGATCATGCAGCTCGCGTTTCGCACCGTCCGCTTCGACGCGACCGCCATCCGGCACCAGCGTCTGCGCGACACGATTAAGGTGTTCCTGCATTCGCAATGAACGCCTGCCCCTTTGCGGTGCGCACCGGAGACGGTGCCATATGAGACCCATTTCAGATCAACGGAGACTGACGTCATGAAAAAAGTACGGATCTACGGAACGCTCGGACCGGCCTGCAGCGCGCCCGAGGTGCTGAAGCAAATGCTTTCGGAAGGGCTCGATGGGATGCGGCTGAACCTGTCCCATACCGCGCTGGAGGAAGCGGCGGACCTGCTGGAAGCATACCGGAGCGCCGCCGATGTGTGTGGCGTGCATCCGGAGCTGCTGATCGACCTGCAGGGACCGGAGCTGCGGATCGGAACGCTCAATAAACCCGTCTTGCTGCACGCGGGCGACGAGATCCAAGCAGACCTTCTTCCGTTTCCGGAACCGGTCTTGCGGGCGCTTTCGGACGCGCCGATCGGTCAGGAGATCCTGCTGGACGACGGAAAGCTTCTGCTGATCAAAGAAAACGCCGACCGGCTCCGTGTGGCACGCGGCGGCGTTGCAGAAAGCAGAAAGAGCGTTGCGCTCCCGGGATACCCGATCCATTCCCCCGCAATGACGGAGGCGGACCGACGGCATATCCGGCTTGCGAAAGCATACGGCGTGACCGGCGTGATGCAGCCCTTTGTGCGCGGAAAAGCGGACCTGCTCGAGGTCCGCAGCGCATTGAACGAAGCGGACGCGCAGTGCATCCGCCTGTTCGCCAAGATCGAGAATACGGACGGGATCGCGCACCTTTCGGAGCTTCTTCCGTACTGCGACGAGATCGTGATCGCACGCGGCGACCTTGGAAACGCCGTGCCGCTCTGGGAGCTGCCCGCAGCGCAAAAGCGCATTGCAAAGGTTTGCCGAGAAGCGGGCAGGGATTTTATGATCGTGACGCAGATGCTCGACTCCATGACGCACCGTCCCGTTCCGACGCGCGCGGAGGTATCCGACGTCTTCAACGCCGTTCTGGACGGGGCATCTTCGGTCATGCTGACCGGCGAGACCGCCTCCGGCGAATACCCCGCCGCCGCGGTCCGCTATCTTGTGAAAACAGTACGCGAAGCGGAGGTCTATTCGATCTGACCGATCCGGACGAACGCGTTCTGACACCATTCGATCGCGAACGAAAACGCCGCGTCGAAATCATAATCATCCGGAAGATCCGTCATCGAAAGCATGACGCGATCTTCTTTTTTGACCGCTTCTCTGAGCGTCGCTTTCGTTATGACGAACGTTCCGCTCTCCAGATAATGCAGATTCTGGATCAGGAAAAAGAACCCCTTGGCGGTGCTGCGGAACGCGCGGACATTTTTCTCCCGGTCCGCGTGGATATAGCGATGGCACAGCTCGTGATAGAGATTGCCGAGACTGATCCTGACGTAATCCGCTTCGTCCTTTCTCGACGCTTCCGGTAGGTATTGCGACAGGGATCCGTACAGGTCCTTCGTCGTATGTCTGAGCTGACATACCTCCTGCGGATTCCAGCGCGAAAGCTCGTCCCGTCCGCAGATGAATCCGCACGATTTTTCCCGGTACCCGATCCGGTCCAGGATCCCCTTATATGCGTCCATATCCTGCACGCAAAAGCCGTCGATCACGACCATAACGTCGATATCGCTCTGTTCGTTCGCTTCGCCGCGCATACAGCTTCCCTGCAGTCCGACGTACAGGAGCCGTTCGCCGAACGCTTTTTGGCATTCCGCGATCAGATCGGACAGGTACTGCTCTAAATCAAACATCGTATCCCCCAATAGTACCGTTGTTATTCGAGCGCGATCGTACTGCCGGATTCGCGCTTGATCACGTGCAGCTGCGTCGGGATATTGTCCTCCAGGATCTGCACATGGCTGATGATGCCGATCATACCGCTGCTGCGGCGAACGCTGTCCAGCACGTTCATAGCGTCGTTGATCGAGCTCTCGTCGAGCGTGCCGAAGCCCTCGTCGATGAACAGCGCTTCGATCTGCACGCCCGATTTCTGCGCGACCGCGGACATCCCGATCGACAGCGCAAGCGAAACCAGGAATTTCTCGCCGCCGGACAGCATGCCGACGCCGCGTCCCTCCCTGTCCGGGCAGCGGGCGTCGTGGACCTTGAGCTCCAGACCGCGCTTGTTTCCCGCGCCCTTTTCGTCCGAGCGGAACAGCCGGTAGCGTCCGCCGTGCACGTTTTCGAGCATGCGGTTGGCTTCCCCGATGACCTGATTGAACATGACCGCGAGCACGTACCGCATCAGTCCGATCCCCGTGTCGCCGCGCAGCTTTCTCGCAAACGCGAGGTCGCTGTCCGCCTGCTGTATGTTTTCCCGATAGTGCCGCCACTTTTCCGAAAGCGCCGTGCGTTTCCGTTCGAGCCGTCCGACGTCGGTCCGAAGCTCCGCGTCTCTCTGAATGAACCGGTTCGATTCCGCTGTGATCGCTTTCTGCCGTTCTTCAAACAGAGCCGCGTCCGGCTCGTTCTTTCCCGCAAGCGCGTCTTTCCGTTTTGCAAGCTCCTCCGCCGTCGTGCGGTAGGAGGTCTCGTAGGAAACGATCCGTCCGTGCATCTCCCTGCGCGTCTCGGCGGACGTCAGCTTTGCCTTTGCCGATGCCGCGTCCGGATATCCCTTGCTCTGCAGCGCGTCCCGCAGCACCGCTTCCGCCGCTCGCAGCTTTTCCTCCGCAAGGCGCTGCTCCTCCTCGGCGATGCGAACGGTTTCCTTCAAGGCGGTCAGCTTCTTGACCGCAGCTTCATGTCGTGCCTTAAGCGTCTCCGCGTCCTTCCGGTATCGGTCGATCTGCTCCTTCTGCGCCGCGATCCTGCGCTGCAGCGCCGCTTCGTCCGGAACGCCCGCGATCAGGCTGCGCTCGGAAGCGGCGAGCTCCGTCTTTGCCTCCAGAGTCTTGCGTTCCGCCTCATGCAGCCGCTCTGCGGACTCCGTTTTCCGCCGTTCGGCTTCCGCACGATCGTTCTCCGCACGCTCCCACAGCTTCTTTCTGCGATCCGCTTCCCGCTCCGCGGCTTCGACGTCGTCCTTCCCGACGCTGTCAGCGGTCTTTTCGGCAGGACGCGGATGGGATACGCTCCCGCAGACCGGGCAGGGCTCGCCGTCCGTCAGCGTCTCCGCGATCTCTCCGTAAATGCCTGAGAAGTACCGGTTGCGATACGTCCTCGCCTGCGCGTCTGCCGCGTCGAACGAGACCTTTGCCTGCGCGGCGGCCGCTGCGGCGGTCTCTGCCGCCTTTGTCGCGCCGTCGGCGTTCCGCTTTGCCTTGTCCCGCGCCGTTTCCGCGTCCGCAAGCGCCGTGCGCAGCGCGCCGCAGCTCCGATAGAACGGGAGCTTCGCTTCGTCCTCGCCGATCCGTTTCGTGAGCTCTGCGACCGGGGACTGCTTCTCGTGCGTCTCCGAACGTTCCGCCGCGTCCCGTTCCGCCTCCTGCGCTTCGGGAAGCGCCTGCATCCGGGACGCGAGATCCCGTTTTCTCGTTTCATATGATCCGCGCGCCGTCTCATAGTCCGTGATGACGCCGCGCAGCGCCTCCGCGCGTTCCGCTTCGCCGTGCGCAGTCCGCAGCGCCTCGATCTCCGGTTTTTTCGCCTCCAGCGAACGCACGGTGTCTTCGAACTCGTGCATCTGCCGGAACGCATCGGACAAAAGCCTGTCCGCGTCCAGCGCTGCCTGTTTGTTCGCGCCGTCGAACGTGCGGTGCTCCTCCCGAAGCGCCGCCTGCTCCGCCGTCAGCGCACGGATCTTCCCCGAAAGCGCATCGACGTCCGCAACGCCCTCCTCGTCAAGCGCGATCACGACCTCGCGTTTTTCGTCGTCCAGCGCCGTCTTCCGGTCCTTTGCCGCGTTGAAAAACGCCTGCGCGTACCGGTCCCAGCGCGCAGAATCGAAGATCCGCATCAGGATCCCCTGCTTGTCGTCGGACGAAGCCGTCAAAAACCGCTCGAACTGTCCCTGCGGCAGCAACACGACCTGCCGGAACTGCTCCTTATTGAGTCCGATCAGCTCCTCCGCCTTGCCGTTCAAATCATCCTTTTTCGGGTTTTCAAAGAATGGGATCACGTTGCCGTATTCGTCGATCTCGCCCGCCTCGTTCAACGCAAGGAAATTGATCCGTTTCGGGATCAGCCTGCGCCTGAACAGGTATTTCTTTCCGCGGACGGCAAAGGTGAACGCAACGAAGGTCTCCAGATCCCGCCCCGCCTGCGTGCAGCGCCATTCCTCGAGATCGTTCCTGCCGTTCTTTGCCCTGGATTCCTCGCCGCTTCCGCCGCCGTAGAGGGCAAAGGTCATCGCGTCGAAGATCGTCGTCTTGCCGCTGCCCGTATTGCCCTTGATCAGGAACATGCCCTTTTCCGAAAGCTTTTCAAAATCGACCGTCTGCCGTTCCACAAACGGACCGAACGCCTGCAGCTCCAGTTTCAGCGGTTTCATGCCTGCACCCCCTCTGCGGACGCCATCGCTTTTTCAAACAGCCCCGTAAGCCGCTCATCCGGCGACACGTCAAGCTCCTCGCGGCAGAAATAACGGAAGACCGAGACGGGATCGTCCGCAAGCCGTTCCAGCTCCTGTACCGTCATCGTCACGGACCCCGATTCGCTTTCAAAGGTCCTGCCGTTTGCTTCGAGGAGATTCGGATACACCCGTCGGAGCTCGGACAGCGCTTCCAGACCGAGATAACTGTCCGTCACGACGGCGCGCACATACCCGTTCCGCTCGCTTTCGGAGCAGGTCGGATGCAATACCTCCGAAAACGTCCCGGTGATCGTCGTGCGGCGGTGCAGCAGCGGGACCGGAACGATCCTGCGCGACATGGTCTGCGTGTCGACGATCGTCACGCTCTTTTCCTGTCCCTCCTCCCTGCCGAACGAAAACGGCATCGGCGTGCCGGAATAGCGCACCGTCGGCGAAACGTCCTGCGGCTTGTGGATGTGCCCGAGCGCAACGTAATCGAATCCGTCGAACACGCTTACCGGCACCTGCATGGCAAAGCCGATCTCCGCGGCGCGGTCGCTTGTCGACGTCTCCGCGTTCGTGATAAAGGCATGTGCGATCAGGATGTGCCGTTTCCCCGGCGTGAACGCCGCGCGCATGCGGTTTACCGCGACCCGGTACGCATCCTCGATGCCCGAAACGGCGTCCCGCTCCTCCGGGAACACGCTTTTGACCTTTTCCTCGGTGATCCACGGCAGCAGAAATATCTCCGCGTCGTCGAAGGACACGACCTGCGGGCTGCGCGTCAGCGCCCCTGCGATGTGCAGCCCGACCCAGGACAGCAGTCCGCTGCAGGTCGAAAGCCGTTCCGGTCCGTCGTGGTTCCCCGCGATGATGCAGACCGGCACCCCGAGATCCCCGCAGATGCGCGTCACGGCGTCGTCATAGAGCCGGATCGCCTCCGCGGACGCGACCGAGCGGTCGTACACGTCGCCAGCGATCAGAACCGCATCAACCTTTTCGCGTTCGATGATCCGGATGATCTCGTCAATAAAGAACCGCTGGTCCTCGTTGAGCGAGCGCTCGCCGTCGGCCGCGCCGAGATGCCAGTCGGATGTATGCAGCAGTCTCATAGTTCCTCCCAAAAAGCTGATGCTGTCATTATATCATATAAAAGCCCGGTACGTCAGTCTTTTTTCCGCGCTTTTGATCTTTTTTATCCGTCGCCGCAAAATACGCCTCCCCCGTCCGCCGAAGCCGATCGGAACGCCCCGTATGAAGCGGTTGCAAAACCGTCCGGATTCGTGTATGATAGACGTCGGATCCTGTCGGAACAGGGGGATAAGGAGACCGTATGAAAAAGACCTTGGGGACAGCCGTCGCTGTCGTCGTCGTTTCTGCGCTGCTCGTTTTGAGCATCGTATTCGGAGAGACCGCGCTTTCCGCAGAGCAGTCCGGGACGCTGAAGATCCTGCTGATCGTCTGCGGCTGCAGCGTTGCATACTGCTTTATCGTCGGCGAGCTTGCGCAGAATTTTTCCCAGATGGACAAGCTTTGGAGCATCCTGCCGATCGCGTACGCATGGATCATCGCGATCCGAAACGGCTGCGATCTCCGCACGCTCGTCTATGCGCTGATCGTCACGGTGTGGGGCGTCCGGCTCACGATCAACTTCGCGCGGAAGGGCGCGTACCGGCTGAAGTTCTGGACCGGCGAGGAGGACTACCGCTGGTCGATCGTGCGGCAGAACCCGATCTTCCGGCATAAACTTGCATGGACGCTGTTCGATCTCTTTTTCATCAGCCTGTATCAGAACGCGCTTGTGCTTGCGATCACGCTGCCCGCGCTCGCCTGCATGGGCTCGAACGCGCCTTTTGGCGTATGGGATATTCTCGGCGCGGCGCTTGCCGTCGGCTTCCTCGTTCTCGAGACCGTCGCCGACGAATACCAATGGAAGTTTCACAAGACAAAAAAGGCTCTGCTTAAGGACGGCGGCGCGCCCGATACGCTGCAGAGGCCTTACGATCTCGGTTTCAATACGACCGGTCCGTGGTCGCGGATGCGGCATCCGAACTATCTCGGCGAGCAGGGGATCTGGCTTTCCCTGTACCTGCTTGCGGTCGGCGCGGGCGCGGCGCATATGGGCGTCTTTCACTGGACGATGGCGGGACCGCTGCTGCTCGTGCTGCTGTTTATGGGAAGCTCGAAGCTGGGCGAGTCCATCTCGTCGAAGAAGTATCCGCGCTACCGGGACTATATCGCGCAGGTGTATAAATATCTGCCCCTCAAACAGTTCGATCCGGATAAAAACTGAATCAAAAAGGGCTGTTCAAAATGAACTGCACCCCATTTGTTAGACATGTGATATAATGTTTAA
>CAMVGD010000064.1 GCA_947166925.1 uncultured Clostridia bacterium
GATTTGCGTCAAACAGCACTTTGAGCATTGCGGAGACGCTGGCTTTCATCTGTGCGCCGGTGACCAGAGTGATGTTGCAATTCGGGATCGCGCGCTTTGCGATCGGTTCCTTCCCGATGATGCCCTGCGCCACAACGACCGCCGCGGCGTCCGCTTCGGTGACGACCTTGTTCGCAGATTCGCCCGCATCCTTCAGGAATGCGTCAACCTGATCCTTATGCGCAGCGAGATAATCCGTACGCACGATATAAACGCCCTGAACAAGCTCCGTATCGTTCTTTTCATTCCAAAGGTCATTGATCTTCAGCGCCACACGAACGGTTTCATTCTGCGCGGAAGCGATCGATACGTGCGGTTCCGGAAGCAGCGCAACCTCCGCGCTTCCGTCTGCAAGCTTCGCGATCAGTTCCGCGTTGTCTGCGATAAACTCGACCTTTACGGAATCGGTCAGTCCGTTCGCCTCCAAGAGGTAGTTCAGGATGTACTCCGGCGTTGCGCCTTCGCCCGTCGACCAGATCGTTTTACCGGCAAGATCGTTAATACTGTTGATCGTCTCGCCGTTTTCAAGCAGATAAAGCACGCCGAGCGTATTGATTGCGATCACATTCACCTTGCCCTCGGTCTTTTTATAAAGCACAGAGGCAAGATTGATCGGGACCGCCGCGATGTCCACTTCGCCGTTTACGATCTTTGCCGTAACCTGATCGGGTGCGGTGAACAGTTCAACGCTGTAACGATCCTGCATATCCTGCATCATATAGGCAAGTCCCATACCGGTCGGACCGGCAAGCGCTGCGACCCGAACGGGTTCTGCGGGCGTCGTTGACGGCTGTTCCGTGGTCTGTTCCGTCTTCGTGCATGCTGCGAGCGAAAGCACCATCAGCAGCGAAAGGCAAATAACGATGATTTTTTTCATGATTCATATTCCTCCATCAATTCTATTTCTTTTCCGTTTCTGCGGATTTTATGTTCTTTCTCCAGCGCATCGAGCGCACGATACAGCGTCGCGCGGCTGATGCACAGGGATTCCGAAAGCTCTGTAAAGCTCTTGATGCTGCAAACGCGGTTCTTTGCTTCTGCGGCAAGGAAAGTCATGATGCGCGCCGCGACCGAGTTTTTGGAAAAAGCGTCAAGTCTTTTGTTCAGGAAGCGGATACGAACGTTCAGATAGCTGAGATAGTTGACCAGCACCGTACGATACTCCGAAAGCAAAGAAAGCATTTCCTCCTCCGGGATGATCAATACGCGTGTGCGTTCCTTGCAGCGTATATCCGTCACATACGAAGCATGTTCGCAGCAGATCGACGCGGCGCCGAACAGATCGTTTCGTTTCAACGTGCTCATATGCATGAGACCGTCGCTGCTTTCGCGTTTTACATCCGCGCTGCCGCGAAGCATGATCCCGATATGGTCGATCGTATCTCCCTTTCTGAGCAAATACTCTCCTGCGTTGTATTCTGCGATCGAAACCTGCGCATGATTCAGCCAGTCGCGGATCACATCTTCGGGTATTCCGCGAAACAGCACCGTTCCGCTTAATTGCCGCGCATAGCGTTGAGCATCTGATATCGTACTCATATTCCCCGTATTCCGTTTCATATGATACAGATATGCTATCATTTATGTTTCCACTTGTCAACAGCAGAATTTAAATATATAATACTGGTATGAAATTGATCAGTTGGAATGTAAACGGGCTTCGCGCCTGTCTTGAAAAGGGGTTCGATGATTTTCTGAAGGCAGAATCACCGGATATCATCGCGCTGCAGGAAACAAAACTGCAACCGGAGCAGCTTCAGTATTCGCCTGAAGGCTATTATTCCTACCTTTTCAGCGCGCAGAAAAAGGGATATTCCGGCACTGCCGTATTTACGAAGAAACAGCCGCAGGATATCCGATACGGGATCGGCGATGATCGCTTCGATGCGGAGGGACGGACGATCACGCTGTTTTATCCCGGATTCACCTTCGTCACCGCATATGCGCCGAACGTGCAGGACGGTCTCAAACGGATCGACTTCCGCACCGATTTCGAGCATGCGATCTCCGCGCATCTCACCGCGTTGGCAAAATCGGGTCCAGTGATCTACTGCGGCGATCTCAATGTCGCGCACAACGAGATCGATCTCAAGAACCCGGGTCCGAATCGCGGCAACGCAGGATTTTCCGATGAGGAACGCGCGTTGTTCGGATCGCTGCTCGATGCGGGTTTCGTCGATACGTTCCGTGCGAAGTATCCCGATCTAACCGGCGCATATTCCTGGTGGAGCTATCGATTCCGTGCAAGAGAGCATAACGCCGGTTGGCGCATCGATTATTTTCTGGTTCGCGAACAGGATCGTCCGCGCATCATTGATGCGATCATTTACAGCGATGTATACGGCAGCGATCATTGTCCTGTCGGTCTTTTATGGGAGGGAACATGGAACTGATCCTTGCTTCGCAGTCTCCCAGACGCCGGGAGATCATGCATCTGATGGGGCTTGCATACCGAACGGAAGTGTGTACCGATCCTGAGCAGGTCCCGGATGGTCTGTCGGTCCCGGAAACGGTCATGCATCTTGCAAAGCAGAAGGCTTCCTTCGCATTGCAGTTTCATCCGGACGCCTGCGTAATCGGCGCAGACACGATCGTAGAGCTCGACGGCGAGAGCCTCGGAAAGCCGCATTCTCCCGAAGACGCGATCCAAACGCTTACCCGTATGCAGGGGCGCGAGCACACCGTCTATACCGGTCTTGCCGTTCTCAAAAGCGGTTATACAGACGTTCGTTATGTTGCCTCAAAAGTCCGTTTTCGCCCGATGAGCGAAAAGGAGATCCGCTGGTATGTATCCACGCAGGAACCGCTTGATAAGGCTGGCTCTTACGGCATACAGGGATTCGGCTGCGTTTTTGTGGAATCGATCGAAGGAAACTATTTCAACGTGGTAGGACTCCCTGCTCCCGTTCTCTATGAAATGCTGCTGAAAGCAAATGCCGTTACGGAGGATCGGACATGAATACGATCCTGGAAGACAAAATCGCTCTGCTTCCCGAAAAACCGGGCGTATATAAGATGCTGGATGAAACCGGTACGGTCATCTATGTCGGCAAGGCAAAGGTGCTGAAAAACCGGGTTCGTCAGTATTTTCAATCCTCCAAAAACCATTCGCCGAAGGTACGCGCCATGGTCTCGCACATTGCCGATTTCGAGACGATCGAAGTACACAGCGAGGTCGAGGCGCTTTCTCTTGAAAGCAATCTGATCAAGGAATTCATGCCGAAGTACAACATTCTCCTGAAGGATGATAAACACTTCCCCTATTTCAGGATCGACTTGCGGCAGGATTTCCCGAGGATCGAGATCGTCCGGCGCGTAAAGCCGGACGGCGCGACCTATCTCGGTCCGTATATCGTCGGTCCTTCCGTGCAGGAGGAGCTTCGGCTTGTCTACGATCTTTTTCCTCTCCGCCACTGTAAAAAGAACATCGCGCAGATGCGCGCGCGTCAGGAACGTCCCTGCCTTCTCCATCATGTCGGCAAATGCTGCGCACCCTGCTCCGGCGAGATCACGCGGGAGCAGTATCATAGCTATCTGCATGAAGCAATTCAGCTGCTGAACGGTCGAAGCGGCGACCTGATCCCCTATCTCACTGAGAAGATGCGGGAAGCGTCCGAAGCGCTCGATTTTGAACGCGCCGCCATGCTGCGGGACAAGCTGAAAGCAACGCTGGCTCTGCGAGAGAAACAGGTCGCGATCAACGTAAATGATTTGTCCGCAGACGTGTTTGCGGTCGACGCTCTGAACGGCGCACGCATGGTGTTTTCTCTGTTTGTACGCGGCGGCAAGGTGATCGGCACGCACGCCTTTCCGCTTGAAGGCGACGGCGAAGACGCGCCGTCCGAATGGCTGCACGCATTTCTTCTGCAGTATTACGGTCAGGACGGGATCGAGATTCCTCCCTTTGTTCTCCTTGCGCAGAAATGCTCGGAGATGTGTGAGATCGAAGAATGGCTCAGTTCAAAAAGGCGCAAAAAGGTTTCGGTTTCCAATCCGCAGCGCGGCGTAAAGCATCAGCTGACCGATATGGCTATGCAGAATTGTTCCGCTCTGCTTGCAAAGAACGACAAGATCCGTACACGGGAGTGGGAACGCGGCGAAGGCGCGCTTGCAGAGCTTTCAGGAATCCTCGGTCTGGATGAGATCCCCTCCCGCATCGAATGCTATGACAACTCGCATCTGATGGGAACCAATACGGTTGCGTCAATGGTCGTATTCCGCGACGGCAAGCCGGACAAGACCGCATACCGTCATTTCCGGATCCGCTCCGACGCGGGCGGAGATGATCTCACAGCAATGCGGGAGGTCCTGACCCGCCGACTGTCTGCCGGAAGCGATCTTCCGGATCTGATCGTACTGGACGGCGGAAAAACACAATTATCCGTCGGCGTTGAGGTTTTGTCGGAATTGAATCTTTCCCATATCCCCATCTGTGCGCTTGCCGAATCTGAGGAGTGGATCTATCTTCCGGAGCAGGACGACCCTGTCATGATCCCGAAAAGCAGCGCTTCTCTGCATCTGATCGAACGTCTGCGCGACGAAGCGCATCGGTTTGCGATCTCGTATCATCGCAATCTGCGCAGCAAAAGCGCTCTGTATTCCATTTTGGATTCGATCGACGGCATAGGAGAAAAGCGAAAGCGGCTTCTGTTCGATACATTCCTGACCGTCGACCGAATCAAAGCGGCAACTGTTGAGGAACTTGCTTCCGTAAAGGGCATGACGCTACCTGCCGCCCGATCCGTGTATATGTACTTTCATCCCGAAGCAACGTAAAAAGCCGGCTCAAACGCCGGTTTTTCTGTTATTCAGGGTCGCTGCCATTCAATTCGTTTTCCAATTCATCGATGCGGTCGATCGCCAACAGCACGATCTTTTGTGTTTCCGTGTTCAGGACGAGCGCTTTCTGCGAACGCATTCCACCGACGGATATGGTCGTTTTTGCAATCCCGCGAATCTCGTCCCTTGCAATATCGAACGGGATCGAAGGCTTATACGGGTTCGGCGTGCTGACGCCCGTTACGCGATCGGGCGTTATCACGCAGCGGGAGTTTTTGATCGAAAGCATGACGCGCGTCGTACGATATGTTTCAAACAGCAGATAGATCACGATCGCTATATAGATCACGCTGTACGGCGAAACGGTAAACGCGCCAGCCCGGATATACGGCAGCAGGAACAGGAATACTATGATCGGAATGCTGGCGACGTATACCCAGAACGTGATGCGGATGCTTCTCAGCGCATCACGGCTGCATCCAAATTGTTTCTCCATATCTGAAAACAGGGAGCGCAAATCGCGCTCCCGTATCTCCCTTCGGAATTATTCTTCTTCCTCGTCCTCGCGCTTTGCCTGCTCGATGATCTTCTTGGCCTGTTCAGCCGGCACATCCTCGTAGCGGGTGAATTCGCAGCGGAAGGAACCGCGCGCCTGCGTCATGGAGCGAAGGTCGGTCGCGTACTTGAACATCTCGGAAAGCGGCGCTTCCGCGACGATCTCGGTACCGCCGTTGCTGGGTGTCATGCCGAGCATTCTGCCGCGACGACGGCTGAGGTCGCCCATGATGTCGCCGACGTTGTCGTTCGGGACCCAGATGTAGTAGGTGTAAATCGGCTCCGTGAGCGCGGGGCTTGCTTTTACGCAGGCAGCCTTATAGGACAGCCTTGCAGCGCTCTTGAACGCGACTTCCTTGGAATCGACGGGGTGATACTTGCCGTCGTACAGCGTCGCCTTGATACCGACCATCGGATATCCCGCGAGCACGCCGTGCAGCATGGCTTCACGCAGACCCTTTTCGACTGCCGGGATGTATTCCTTCGGAACTACGCCGCCGACGATCGCGTTGACAAACTCGAAATCAACGCCTTCGGGCGCCGGCTCGAACCGCATCTGAACGACACCGAACTGACCGCTGCCGCCGGACTGCTTTTTATGCTTGCCTTCCGCTTCCGCAGTGGAGCGGATCGTCTCACGGTACGGAATACGCGGATCGGAAAGCTGCGCTTCGACGTTGCTCTTGTTGCGGATCTTCGCGCAGGTAACGTCGAGGTGCATTTCGCCGAGGCCCTTCAGGAGGACGTCGCCGGTTTCTGCGTTCTTTTCGATCGCAAGCGTAGGATCTTCTTCAAGAAGCTTGTTGAGACCCGCAATGACCTTGTCTTCTTCACCCTGCTTCTTTGCCGTCACAGCAAGGCTGATGCACGGTTCGGGGAATACGACCGGCTCGATCTTGACAACATCGGACGCGTCGCAGAGCGTTTCGTTCGTGTTGGAGATCTGCAGCTTCGGGATCGCGCCGATATCGCCTGCATTCAGCTTGTCGACTGCAATGGACTTCTTGCCGCGCAGCATGACGGGCGCGGTCGGCTTCTCGCTCTTTTCCTGGTTTGCGTTGAACAGCGTAACGCCGCCGTCGAGCGTGCCGCGATGGACCTTCACAATGCTGTACTTGCCGAACTGATCGTTGACCGTCTTATAGATGTGGCAAACCATTTTGCCGTCTCTCGTAAGCTCGATTTCTTCGCCGTTCTTGTATGCTTTCGGAAGCTTGGCGTCCGCAGCCGTGGGCATATAGTGGAGAATGTAGTCCATCAGCGTGGTGACGCCGATGTTATTATACGCAGACGTGCAGCAGACGGGCGTGATGTCGCCGTCCAGAACGCCCTTCGAAAGACCCATCAGGATTTGCTCGCGGGAAAGCTCCATCGTTTCGAGGTATTCCATCATGAGATCCTCGTCCGCTTCCGCAGCGGCCTCGGTCAGCTTCTCGTACAGCTCCTGTGCTTCTGCTTCGAGGTTTGCCGGGATCGCGACTTCCTTCTCGCCTTTGCCGTCAAACATCTTTGCATTCATGTTGACGATATCGACATAGCCCTTGAACACGCCGCCGTCCATGATCGGAAGCTGGATCGGAACGACGTTTACGCCAAACTTTTCATTGACGATCTGCATCGTCTTTTCGAAGTTCGCATTTTCGCGATCCATCGAATTGATGACCATCATACGGGCCTTGTGCTGTTCTTTGCACATCGCCATGGTCTTTTCCGCACCGACTGCCGGACCGGAAACTGCGCTGATCACGATGATCGCAGCATCGCACAGCGCCATTGCCGCGGCGACTTCACCGTAAAAATCAAAGAAGCCAGGTGCGTCGATCAGATTGATCTTCGTGTTCTTCCACTCCAAAGGTGCAAGCGCCATGTTGATGGAGATGGAACGCTTCACTTCTTCCGGGTCAAAGTCTGTTGTGGGTGTATTGTTCGGGAAACGATCAACGAGACCTGCGTTATAAAGCATGGCCTCCGTCAAAGTCGTTTTGCCCTCGCCGCCGTGTCCGAAGATGCCGATGTTGCGAATTTCATTCGCGGTGTAGAGTTTCATTTGTGTTCCCCCTGTTGGAATTTGGTGTTCAAAATTGAATCCGTTACACGGATTAACCCAATTTAATCACTTAACTATAACACAGATTTTCTGATCTGTAAACCTAAACTTTCCATGAATTTGCATATTCTTTTTGAATTTCACTCAAAACATCGATCTCTGCCCCGATGCTCTTGAGCTTTTCATGCGCAACGTATGCGTCGATCGCGTCCGGAACGGCGTAAACTCGAGGCTCCTTAGGCGGACGCAGCGCCAGTTCTCTTGCGCAAAGCGCCTGGATTGCAAAGCTCATGTCCATGATCTCCGCAGGATGTCCGTCGCCGGACGCAAGGTTGACAAGCCGCCCGTCCGCAAGGATGTACAGCCATCTTCCGTTATCGAGTCTGTAGCCCATGATGTTTGGCTTCATCGGACGCGATTCGACCGCGATCCGCTTCAGACGCGCGACGTCGATCTCAACGTCAAAGTGTCCTGCGTTGCAAAGGATCGCACCGTTCTTCATTTGGTTCATATGATCTTCCGTGATTACGTCGCGCATGCCCGTAACCGTGATAAACACATCGCCGACCTTCGCTGCATCCGCCATTCGCATGACCGTAAACCCGTCCATCACCGCTTCGATCGCCTTGACCGGATCGATCTCCGTTACGATCACGCGTGCACCGAGTCCTTTCGCGCGCATGGCGACGCCGCGACCGCACCAGCCGTAGCCGGCAACTACGACGGTTTTCCCCGCTACGATCAGGTTCGTTGTACGATCGATGCCGTCAAACACCGATTGACCTGTCCCGTATCTGTTATCAAACAGATGCTTGCACTGCGCATCGTTGACGTCAAACATCGGAAACCGGAGCGAGCCATCCTTCTGCATGGCAAGCAGCCGGTGAATGCCGGTCGTGGTTTCTTCACAGCCGCCGCGGATCTTCGGAATCAGGTGCTGCAGCTTTGTATGCAGCAGGTAAACGAGATCTCCTCCGTCGTCAATGATCAGGTCCGGTTCCGAATTCAATACGTCCGTCAGGCATTCTTCATACACTTGCTCCGATGCGCCATGCACCGCGAACACCGACATTCCCTCTTTGACGAGCGCGGCGGCGACGTCGTCCTGCGTGGACAGCGGATTGCTTCCCGTTACGAACATCTCTGCGCCGCCCGCTTTCAGCACTTCGCAGAGATATGCGGTTTTTGCCTCAAGGTGCACCGATAAAGCGATCCGCATTCCCCGGAAAGGCTGTTCGGCACGGAACTGTTCTTCAATTCCGTTCAGCAGCTTCATGTTTCGCCGGACCCATTCGATCTTATCCTGTCCGGACGGATATAAGGATTCATCCAGTATCCGATAGCGTCTGTTTTCCATTTTATTCAATCCTCCAGATAATTGATTGCCGCCTGCAGCTGCAGATCCAATTCAAACGGGATATAATCGATGGAATATTTCTTGGCTTCCTCCGACAGATCAACGATCAAATCGGGCGTGATCCCTTCGTCCTGAACGCATACGCCGTTCGGCGTATAGTACGCGTCCGTTGTGATCTTAATCCATCCCTTTGTTTTTTCGATTTCAAAGAAACTCTGAACAATTCCCTTTCCGTATGTCTTTGTTCCGATCAGATAAGCCGCTTCATGATCCTGAAACGCACCGGCGACCAGTTCGCTTGCCGAAGCAGAGTACCCGTTGACAAGCAGCACGGTGCGGATATCGATCCCACTCTGTTTAGTCTTGTACTCAATAACATCCCCGTTTCTGGAGCGCAGCGTCGTGACCACGTAATCCTTAGGCAGAAAGATGTCGGCGATATTCACTGCGTCGTACAGCGAGCCGCCGAGATTGTCGCGGAAATCGAGGACAAGCTTCTGCATGCCTTTTGCGCGCAGTTCCGACATGGCGTTCTTTGTTTCTTCCACGCAGGTCCCGTGAAACGTCTGTATGTGGATATAACCGATCGTATCCGTCAGCATCCGATAGGAAACCGACGGCGTGTGCACTTCACGCGCGACGATATCAAAAGTAAGGGTTTCCTGTCCGCGCCGGATCACGAATGTGTTGGATACGCCGTCCTCCGCGCGAACATTGGAAAGAAAATCGCTGAGGTTCGATCCTGCATGCGCCGTACCGTTGATCTCAATGAGAATGTCGCCCGGTCTCAGCCCCGCTTCGCTTGCGGGCGTATCTTCGTATACGTCGAGGATCTCGACCTCGCCGTCCGCGTTGATCTGCGTCAGAATGCCGATGCCGACAAACGTTCTCTGATTCTGCTTGGTAAGCTCCGCATATTCTTCCTCCGAATAATACTCGGCATAAGCGTCCCCCGTCGAAGCGGCTACCCCCTTCAGCGCGGCGTCGGTGAGTTTCTTTTCGTCTCCGTCGTAATAGTAATAATTCCGGCTGATGACCTCTTTAATCTCACGCATCGATTCGACAAAGTATTCGTCGGTATCGTTATACTTTGCCCTGGCTGCGGACCATGCCGCGGCATACGCAACACATGCCGTCAGCGCGATCGCGATCAAAAAGCAGCATACGAGAAGAATCTTCTTTCCGATCCTGTTTTCCTGTTTTTCCGTTTCCGTTGTTATTTGATCTGTGTATTCCATACCGTTACCGTGTTTTCATCTTAATAAAAAAGAGCTGTGAAATCGGATTCCTCACATTCACAGCTCGGGGTTCCGACGATCTGATATGACATCAGTCCGAATAGGCGGTCAGAAAATCGGGGATCTGTTCCGGTGCGCAGGAGAGCGAAAGGACGAGCCTGATCCCGTGCGTGTTCGAAAACGTTTCGAGCCGGTCGAACATATCCTTCAGCGCGCCGAGATCATGTTGCACAACATGCACGAAGCTGTCGATCACTATGCACTCGAGATCATGATCCGACGCTGCGATCCCGCAGAGAAATCCGTAAAACATTTTCGGTCCCGCCAACGCATACTCGGTTGCGTTGATGAATCGAACGGACAAATTGAGGTCGAACATGTATCTTTCGTCCTCATCAATAAAAACAACGCTTCCCTTCGCCTGTTCTGCGGCATGGTTGGCGATCTCAAGAATCTTTTTTGTTTTACCCGAACCTTTTTCACCGAAAATAAGCTGAATCAAGTCTGCACCTCCGTTTTTTTGTTTTATTATACCGCAAACAGCCTCATCATGCAAGCCCGATTCGACTGCGTTCCCGTGTATCACGTCCGCCCTTCGGAAGCGGTGCATGCAGCGCTGTCAAAACCCGAGTCTTTGCAGCAGGTCCATAAAGCTTTGCTGCGTTTTTTCCGACTCCATCGTTTCCTTCATGTATAGAGGCAGATCTTCTGCCGGGATCCTGAACTGATCTCTCCAATACAGAACTTTGAAGTAGTTTTTTCCTGTTCCGTCAAAGAACGCGTCCATGGAGTATGCTTCACAGCTCTCAGCCTGGCTGAACGGGAGCTCCTCTATGGTCATGACGGTCGCATTGACGTTCAGGACCAGATACGTATCGTCTCTGCCGTCGCCGTCAAGGTCGAGCCGGTCGATCACGATCATATAATGATGCTTATTCTGTTTGATGAGATCGCCCTGCTCCGCCCGATCCGCGTCGATCCGGTTGTCATGCGCGCGTTCCCGTTCGCCGATCGTTTCCGTCGGCGTCGCCGCATCGGTGCAAAGGTTCATCCCCGCCTGCTTATACGTCCACTCGATACTCGAAATGCTGTTCATGCCCGTATAGGAATCGACGGATTCGACTTCATCCGTTTCCTCCGCAGACACGCCGAGTTTTTTTCCCCAATTCGGGTTTACGCCCCATTCCTGCGCAGTCTGATACGTACCGTTTTCCTGATATCCTACGGCGTATCCGTATTGTGACAGCGTTGAAATCAGCGATACGGCCGCGCTTGCAACGCCCGCGCGGGAATAGATCCCGGCCGCGATCACATCTCTGCTGATGCATCGATTGAGCTCGTCAACGCTTGTTCCTCTGTCTTTTAAAAACACTCTGAGCGCCTGATGCAGATACGCGTCTCCCCCCTGCTGAGGGGGATAGTGATAGCCGGATGCGACCGTAACATCGATCGGCGGCAGCATGACGCCGTCCGCTCCGCGCGTCCAGAGCGTATATCTGCCGTCATATTTGAATACCCGGATCGCATCGACAGGTTTTCCGGAATCCGAAGCATCAAACCAATCCCTTGAATCGTCGGGCGGGATCAGCCCTGCGCCGGTAAAGCAGAACGATTGGATCCGCTTCCCGTTTCGCGCTTCCGCGCTTACGACTGCGCCGCGGACCTTGACGCTCAGGTCCTCATTCTCCGCCTGATATGTTATCGGGATACCGCCGATATCGAAAAAGAAAACAAGATCGTCCCTGATCAGTTTGAAATCGCCCGCCTTGAGTGCGTCCGCCCGCATATAATAGCGCAGTTCGACCTGACTGCCGTCCTGAACCGAAAGCGTCACCGTGTTTGCATCGAAGGAATACACGCCTTCGCGTTCATTTTCGGAAGCCGTGACCAAATACGTATAATCATCCCGCAGCTCAAGAGAAAACGGCATATCCTCGATCGTCCATACTCCGACGTACGGATTCGGCTCGGGCGTTGCGGTCGGTTCCGGCGTTTGTCCGGGCGCGGCGGTTTCCGTCGGATCCGATGCGCCTGCCGGTGTTTCCGCAGGTCCTTCCGATGCGGGATCGTGCGTCTTCGGCGCTGCAGTCTCCGGTATCACGATATCCTCTGCGTCGGCTGCGATCGGCGACTCGTTTACGACAACCTCCGCAGGCGTGCCGGTATTCTGCTCAACCGGTTCGTTGTTCCCCGCATTCAGTGCGGTCACGTTACAGCCGATGAACAGAATTATCGTCAGCAATAATGCAATTGTTCTGCGTACGGTCCTCGTCATGGATACTTCCTCTGTCAGCAGTATACATCATTTTGCGGCAGTTGTCCACCACGTAAAAAGCCGGAGGATCTGCTCCCCCGGCCTGATCACAAAAGCTTTATTCCGCTTTTACGAGGAATGCGCGATAGGCTTTGAACGCCTCATACAGGTCCGCTTTCGAAATGATTTCCCACGGTGCATGCATGGACAGAACGGCAACGCCGCTGTCAATGACTTCCATGCCGTATTCCGCGCAGATGTACGCGATCGTTCCGCCGCCGCCCGCATCGACCTTGCCGAGTTCAGCCGTCTGATAACGGACCTTCGCATCGTCCATCCACTTACGCAGCTTCGCCATATATTCGGCGTTCGCATCGTTTGATCCGCTCTTTCCGCGTGCGCCGGTATATTTATTGAAGCACACGCCCTTTCCGAGATATGCGCTGTTTTTCTTTTCGAAAACGCCCGCAAAATTCGGATCATAGCCCGCGCTGACGTCGCAGGACAGCATATGCGCGTTTGTCAGCGCACGGCGCAGCTTCAGCTCGGTATACTCGCCGGTCAGGTTCATGATCTCGGCGACCGTATTTTCGAAATATCTTGCATGCATGCCGGTCGCGCCGACGGATCCGATCTCCTCTTTGTCTGCGAGGATGCAGCAGCAGGTCGCTTCCGGCGTGTTTTTGACGTCGATCATCGCTTTGATCTGCGCAAACGCACATACGCGGTCGTCGTGTCCGTAGCCGATGATCATGCTGCGGTCCAAACCGAGTTCGCGGGACTTGCCGGCCGGTACGATCTCGATCTCTGCGGAGAGGAAATCTTCTTCCTCGATATCGTATTTCTCTTTCAGGATCTTCAGCATGTTTGCCTTGACGGGTTCCTTCTCCTCGTCTTTCAGGGGCATGCCGCCGATGATCACGTTCAGATCCTCGCCTTCGATCGCAACCGCCGCCTTCTTCTGCAGCTGATCGGCGGAAAGGTGGATCAGCAGATCCGAAATGCCGACGACGGGATCGCTCTCATCTTCACCGATCACGATATTGACGATCGTGCCGTCCTTCTTTGCAACGACGCCGTGCATTGCAAGCGGGATCGTGACCCACTGATACTTTTTGATGCCGCCGTAATAATGCGTATCGAGATACGCAAGTCCGGAGTCCTCATACAGCGGATTCTGCTTGAGATCCATCCGCGGAGAATCGATGTGCGCACCGATGATATTGAAGCCCTTCTCCATCGGCTGTTTGCCGACGATGAACAGCATGATCGCCTTTCCCATGCAGTCCGCATACACGCGGTCGCCCGCTTTCAGTCCGCCGTTCGCCGCGATGATTTCCTTCAGATCGCGATACCCTGCTTTTTGGGCGAGTTCGATCGCGCCGATCACGCATTCGCGTTCCGTTTTCCCTGCATCCAGAAATGCGCGGTACTCTTTTGAAACGGCTTCCACCTTTTTCAGTTCGGTCTTGTTGTACGTGTTCCAAGCAACTGTTCTTTCCATATATGCCTCCCGATTCCATTTTTTATTATTTTAGCACGAATCGGTCACCGATTCTACTGGTTTCGGCAAGAAAAATGATATATTGTATGGATAGCGTTGAATGGATAACGGAACCGCTCCCGCATGATCCGGATACGAAAAATCGCCGTGAACGGATCATCGTTCACGGCGATCGTACATGGTCTGGGTGGAGAGATTTGAACTCTCGGCCTCTTGAACCCCATTCAAGCACGCTACCAAACTGCGCTACACCCAGATATTCAGTTTGCCGCCGGGGAGTTTCCCTCGACAACATCAGATATTATACTACCCTTTGACGGATTTGTCAAGATAAAAATGCGGGGAAGGGGCGGGGAGGGCTGTAAAGTTTTTGCATGGGTACGAGCGGGCAGGGGCTGCGCCTTGGAAGGTGGGTATGGCTTGAAAATCACGCGCGCTCAACTGACGAACTTTCGCAGCTACGAGACCTGCGAGCTGGCGCCCTGCGAGGGCGTGAACGTGCTGCTGGGCGACAACGGGCAGGGCAAGACGAACGTGCTGGAGGCCCTGTACCTGTGCTGCACGGGGCGCTCCCACCGCACGCGCCAGGATCGGGACCTGATCCGCTGGGGCGCGGATTTCGCCAGCGTGCGGGTGGAGGCCGAGCGGCGCGACGGCTCCCACGAGGTGGAGGTCATGCTGCCGACGCTGGGGCGGC
>CAMVGD010000065.1 GCA_947166925.1 uncultured Clostridia bacterium
GAGAATTCATAAAGAGGGTGTTAAGAAAACGTGTTGCGTTTCTTAACACCCCTTTGTGTGTAGTCTGTTCAGTGCCGGTTGATAAAGTCCGCCGTGATATGATCCAGCACGCCGCCGTAGGGAAGCGCACCGCGGATAGCGCGGGCGGTGAACCGGTTCAGATCGGAAAGGATCAGCGTGGAGAAGCCGTTCAGCTCGACGCGGTACGGATGCGTCGTATTGCCGACGCTCTCGCGGCTGCCCGCCGTAAAACCGAGATGCGGAATCTCGTCCATGAACGCGTCGCACGCTTCCTCGGACGCGAACGCCATGGTAAGACGGATCCGCCGGACCAGACTCAGATCCCCGTCGCGGTGCTGGACCGACTTGATGTACGCGGCGTTTTCGACCGACTGGAGCTTCACGTCGTCCGGGAACAGCAGACAGTAATAGGTCGCGTAATGCGGCTCCGCAACGTGCCCGCAGGAAACGCGGAGCTTCGCTTCGGCGCGGCAGATCGCGGAAACGCGATGGATCAGCTTTTCGTCGGCGGTGTAGAAATAGAACTGGATCAGGTTTTTCATGCCGATCCCGCCGACAAAGATCGCCGCGTCCTCGAGCTCCACGGCAAGCGTATGCTGCAGAGCGGATGCGCGCCGTTCCTCCGCGCGGGAGAACGCCTCGGCGTCCGGCTCGTGCGGCGCGACGCTGACGAATACGAGCTGGGAATATGCCAAAGTGGGAAGCAGCTCCCAGTATTGCATGTCAACCTGAAAAACCGCTTCCCGATCGTTCCACTCCCATTCGTATTTCAGCCAATCAGTCATGGATCAGCACAGCCTTGATGCGGCGGACGCCGCTGGAGGAAGCTTCCTCCTTCTTGATCTCGAAGCGCCCGAGGTCGCCGGTGCGCTTGGCGTGCGGACCGCCGCAGATCTCCTTGCTGAACTTACCCATGGTGTAGACCTTGACCTTTTCGCCGTACTTGCTTTCAAAGAGACCGATCGCGCCCTGCGCCTTCGCTTCTTCCACGGTCATTTCCTCGCAGGTGATCGGGACGTCTGCCCGGATCGCTTCGTTGACGAGGCGTTCGACTTCCTTGAGCTCCTCGGGCGTTACCTTCCGACCGAAGCTGAAGTCGAAGCGCAGACGCTCCGCGGTGATGTTGCTGCCCTTCTGGGACACGGTATCGTCGTTCAAGACCTTCCGGAGCGCTGCCTGCAGCAGATGCGTCGCGGAATGCAGCGCCGCCGTCGCTTCGCTGTTGTCCGCTAAGCCCCCCTTGAAGCGCTGTTCGGCGCCCGCCTGGGATTTCTTCTGATGCTCCTCGAATGCGGCGGCAAAGCCCTTCTCATCGACCGTGACGCCCTTTTCCTTCGCAAGCTCGACCGTGAGCTCGATCGGGAAGCCGTAGGTGTCGTAGAGATGGAAGGCGGATACGCCGTCGATCGCGCTTCCTTCGAGATTCGATACGAGCTTGTTGAACTCCTTGAGACCCTTCTTCAGCGTGTCGGCAAAGCGGTTTTCCTCCTTGCGAAGCTCTGTAAGGATCTTTTCACGGTTGTCGATAAGCTCCTTGTAGACCTCGCCGTACTGGTCGATGATCTTCTCCGCGATCGAAATGAGCGCGTAGCGCGGCATGTTGAGCTGCGACGCGAAGCGGATGCTGCGGCGGATGAGGCGGCGGAGGATATAGCCCTGGTCGACGTTCGACGGCGTTACGCCGCGCTGGTCGCCGAGGATGAACACGATGCAGCGGGTATGGTCCGCAATGATGCGGAACGCGCGCGTCGTTTCGGGATCGTCTTTGTAGCCCTTATGCGAAAGCTCCGCGATGAGCGAGATGACGCCGGAGAACGCGTCGGTGTCGAATACGCTTTCGACGCCCTGCAGCGTGGCGACCGTGCGGTCGAGCCCCATGCCGGTGTCGACGTTCTTCTGCTCGAGCGGCTCAAAGACGCCGTCGCTGACCTTGTTGTACTCCATGAAGACGTTGTTCCAGATCTCCAGATACTTGCCGCAGTCACAGCCGGCTTTGCAGTCGGGACCGCAGGCAGGTCTTCCGGTGTCGTAGAAGATCTCGGTGTCCGGACCGCACGGACCGGTCTGGCCCGCGGGACCCCACCAGTTGTGCTTCTTCGGCAGGTACACGATGTGCGAGGGATCCACGCCCATCTCGACCCAGCGGTCGTGCGCGACCGTATCGCGCGGCGCGTCCTTGTCGCCCTCGAAGCAGGTGAAATACAGCTTGTCCTTGGGGATGCCGAGCCACTTTTCGTCGGTCAGGAATTCCCACGAAAACGCGATGCTTTCCTTCTTGAAGTAGTCGCCGAGCGACCAGTTTCCGAGCATCTCAAAGAACGTGCAGTGCGAAGCGTCGCCGACCTCGTCGATGTCGCCGGTGCGGACACATTTCTGTACGTCGCAAAGCCTTTTGCCTTCCGGGTGCTTTTCGCCCATCAGATACGGCACGAGCGGATGCATGCCCGCCGTGGTAAAGAGTACGGTCGGGTCGTTTTCGGGGATCAGGGAGGCGGAGGAGATCACCACGTGTCCCTTGGACCGGAAGAAGTCCAGATACAGTTGACGCAATTCCTTTGCGGTTAATGAACGCATGATACATATTCCTTTCGTAAAAAACGATCAAAATTTATTGTATGAAAAAACCGGCAATTTGTCAATGAAAAACCGCCGATTTCGCTGATTATTCCGGGTCGTTCGGCTGACATGCGCAAACAGAAGGATCCTCGGGCTGTTCCGGTCGGTGCATCATCACCATTTCTTTGCCCCAATAATGACCTTCGCAGTATTGGAATCCTACGCTTTCATACAACTTTCTTGCTGCGGCATTATCCGGATGTACGGACAGAAGGACTCTCGGAGCGCCATGCGAGTACAAGTAATCCAAAGCCCAAAGAAGCGCTTGCCTGCCAAGTCCTCGATTCTGATATCGTTCGTCGATCAGCAGCCTGCCCACGTTGTATTTCTTCGTTTTTGCATAACAATAGATATACACATAGCCGACGCCGCAGCCGTTTTCGCGAATCAAAAACAGCTTGGAGTAAGGCGCCCAGATAACGGATTGCCACAGCGTTTTCAGATTGCTTGTTGAGAGGATATGCTTTTGATCTTCGGGAATCGAGAGCTTCAGAAAAACACGTAGATTGCGCAAGGAGACCCTTTCGTAAGTCGGCATCACGGTCATTCCGCCTCGGTATACAGGATATCGTGGCTTAAAGGCGTGTAGAAGCGCTCGCGCACGCGGTCCGGATCGCGTGTTTCGCCCATGATCCACATGAGCTTTGCGACCGCAGCCTCTGTCGTCATGTCGTACGCCTCGATGATGTTCTGCTGCTTTAAGGCGTGTCCGACCTGATAGACGGTCAGATTGCTGCCTTCGTTTTGTACCTGTGTGGTGATGACGATCAGCTTACCTTCCGCAACGCCTTTGTCGATCGCCGCGCGGAAGCAGCCGTTCGTGCCCTCGGGCAAGCCCCCGACGCCGAAGCTTTCGATGATGACGGCGTCGAAACGATCGAGCGCATAGGAGAGCATGCCGGCGTCGGAACCGGGGATCAGCTTGACAAGCCCCACGCTGCCGTTCAGCGTGTGCGAGAACTTCGCGCGCTCACGGTAGCCGAGGTCGATGTAGTGCAGCACGCGTCCGTCCTGCAGCACCGCAAGCTCGGGATAATTGATGCTCGCAAACGCCGAAAAGCTCTTGCTCCGCACCTTCTTTGCGCGGGTGCCGAGGATGACGCTGCCGTTGAACACGATCGAAACACCGCAGGCACGGTCGTCGCAGGCGTAGGTGAACGCGTCCAGAAGGTTTTGCTTCGAGTCGGTCACGTCCATGCTGATGGGCTTTTGCGCACCGGTCAGCACGATCGGCTTTTTCGAGCGCCGGATGAGGTAGGAGAGCGCGGCGGCGGTGTACGCCATCGTGTCCGTGCCGTGGCTGACCACGAAGCCGTCGTAAGCATCGTAGTACGCTTCGATGCAGCCCGCGATCGTGAGCCAGTTTTCCGGCGTCATGTTCGTGCTGTCGACGCTCATGAGCTGCATGCACTCCACGTCGCAGATCTCGCTGACGCGGGGGATGTAGTTTAGGAGCTGATTCGAGCCGAGCTTGGGGGCAAGCCCGTCATCCGTCATTTCCGAGGCGATCGTACCGCCCGTTCCGATCAATAATATCTTTTTCATGGTTTCAGTATAGTCCATTTATCGGTAAATTGCAATCCCCGAACATAAGAGTTATGATTGACTTCGTCCCTGCGGGTTGGACTGCAATCACCCCCTGTGTGTAGCAGTGTTGCAAATGTCGCAAATGTTGCAAATGTAATCAGCATGCTGCAAATCTGTCCTTTACCGTGATCATTCATTCGTTTACCGCTGTCATTCATTGATTTACCGTAACCATTCACCCGTTTACCGTTATCATTTATCTGTTTACCGTAACCATTCGTCTATTTACTGTAACCATTCATCTCTGCAACAAATGCAACAAATGCAACAGCGTTACACACCCCCCTTATGTAGTCTTTAGAGTTATGAGTTTGCCGGAGGCGTACGTTATGATATGATTGCCTTGCCTTGCTCACTTGCCGCAGACAATCATAACTCCTTATGTCACACTTGTCATATGCTGATCTTGCCCTCCCTGTGGATGGTACGCGCGATCTGCCGCAGCAGCGAAGCGAAGCGGCGTGTAAAAAGGGAGGGGGCGAGGAACGAGCCGGGAGGGTCGTTTAAACAAAAACGGGACCGCGCTCATTTTCTTGCCTCCCCGGTGAAAGGGGAGGTGCCGAATGAAATGAGGCGGAGGGGTTGTCGCAAACAAAAACGGGACCGCGTATTGCGATCCCGTGTTTTGTTGGAGTTCAAAGTTGTTCTTACAGACCGTAGCGCTTCTTGAAGCGATCTACTCGTCCGCCGCTGTCGACCAGCTTCTGACGGCCCGTGAAGAACGGGTGGCACTTGCTGCAGATTTCGACCTTCAGCTCGCCCTTGGTGGAGCCGGTAAGGAAGGTCTCGCCGCAGGCACAGCGCACGACCGCTTCGCCGTAAGACGGATGAATATTTTTCTTCATGTATTATCACTCCTTCGTCGTGTAATGCATTACCATCGGCTATTATACCATGCCCGCGAAAAAAAGCAAGAAAAATTTTAGCGTTTTTCAAACTTTTTTACTGCCCGTAACGGTTCTGCTGCGCGTGGGAGGAGGTGAAGCCCTCCTTCTCGAAGATGCGGACCCAATCCTTCAATCGGATCAGGAATTCCTCGTTGTTCGGGGTCTTATCCATCATGTTGACGAGGTTCTCGGTGACGTCGCCCGTGCCGCCGTTTGCAAGCATGCGGCGCAGCATCCGTACGCCGTCGAGCTCGGCTTTCGAGAGCAGCAGATCGTCTCTGCGCGTGCCGGATTTATAGACGTCGATCGCGGGGAAGATGCGCTTTTCGGAGAGCCTGCGGTCCAGATGAATCTCCATATTGCCGGTGCCCTTGAATTCCTCGTAGACGATATCGTCCATGCGGCTGCCGGTTTCGACCAAAGCCGTTGCGATCACGGTCAGACTTCCGCCGTTTTCGATGTTGCGCGCAGCGCCGAAGAAGCGTTTCGGCTTGTGCAGCGCGCCCGGATCCATACCGCCGGAAAGCGTGCGCCCGGTCGGCGGGATCACGAGGTTATAGGCGCGTGTGAGACGGGTCAGCGAGTCCAGCAGGATCACGACGTCCTTGCCGTCCTCGACCAGACGCATCGCGCGTTCCTGCACCATCTCCGCGATGCGCGTGTGATGCTCGGGCAGCTCGTCGAACGTGGACGCCACGACCTCGCCCTTGATGCTGCGGCGCATGTCGGTGACCTCCTCGGGGCGCTCGTCGATCAGCAGCACGATGAGGTGCGTATCCGGATAGTTTTCGGTGATGCCGTTTGCGATCTGCTTCAGAAGCGTCGTTTTGCCCGCCTTCGGCTGCGAAACGATCATCGCGCGCTGTCCCTTGCCGATCGGCGCGATCAGGTCGATGAGGCGGACGGACAGATTGTTGCCGCAGTAGGGCGTTACAAGCGTATCGCATTCGTTCGGGAAAATAGGGGTCAGATCCTCGTAATTGACGCGGTTCTGCGCGTTCTCGTCCGGGTCCCTGCCGTTGACGCGGTCGACGTAGAGCAGCGCTTCGTATTTGTCGCCTTCGCGGCGCGCGCGGGTACGGCCTTCGACGAAATCGCCGTTTTTCATGTTGCATCGGCGGATCTGCGCGTTCGCAACATAGACGTCGTTCGGACCCGCGTCGTAGTTTGATACGCGTAAAAAACCGTATCCGTCCATGATCTCCAGAACGCCGGCGGCTGTGCCGGTCTCGGGAACGGGAGCCGGCTCCGCGGGCTTTTCGGGCTTTTGCTCGTTCTCCGGCGCGCGATGCTGCGGACGGCCCGCACCCTGATGATAGGCACGGTTCTGGTTCTGCCGCCCGTTCTGCTGCCGATGGTTGTTTCGCTGATAATAGACGCGCTGCTCGCCGCCGCTTCGTTCCTGCTGCCTTTCCGGCGCAGGCGATTCAACGGCTTTTTCGACCGCAGGCTGTTCTGCGAGCGCTTTGACGGCTTCCTCCTGCGCTTTGACCGCAGGGGATTCCGTTTGTTCTGCCGTCACCTTCGGCTTTGCGGGCCTGCCGCGTTTTTTCGGCGCGGGCGCAGGGCCCTGCAAAAGCTCGATCAGCTGGGCTTTTTTGTATTTTCGATAGGATGGAATACCGTGCTGCTTCGCAAGCGCATACAGCTCGGTGATCGTCAATGCGTTGAGTTCGGTAAGATTCACAAATAGCCTCCGATATGAAATTGATCTCTGGTTGGAAATAAAGATATGAGAAAGCGGATTTGTTAATACTATTTTATGGGCGAAAGAATGGCTTGTCAAGCATTTCGTCAAAAAAAGCCATGATTCCCGCTCCTTATCGGCGTAAAAACGGGATCCTGGACATACAATGCAGCAAAGACAGGAGGTCTTCATATGGAAAAACGCGAAAAGGAACTGATGCAGCCCTCGGCGCATACGCTGCTGATCGAGGGACGCAGACGCATGCGCATCACCGGCGTGCTCGACGTGGAGAGCTTTCAGGAGGACGAAATGACGGTCGTCACACAGGCAGGCACGCTGACGATCTGGGGCGATGGACTGAAGCTCGGCAAGCTGAACCCGGAGGACGGACAGGTGCTTCTGGAGGGCAATATCGCGTCGGTCGAGTATGAACAGCCGGAACCGGAACGCCGTTCGTTCTTTTTCCGCCGCAAATGAGAGACGTAACCGCGCAGCCCTTTGAAACGCTGCTGCTCCTGCACGGCGGCGCGGTCGCGGGACTCTGCTATCTGCTGCTTCGCGTCGTGCGGACCGGGGCGAGCCGACGCTGGGTCACGCACCTTTGCGACGCTGTTTTCGTGCTGACGGGAGCGGCGCTGTTCGCGGTTTACCTGTTTCTGGCAAACCGCGGAACGGTACGCGGGTTCCTTTGCGCGGCGTTTGCATGCGGCTTTGCGGCGGCATACGCGCTGTTTGCGCCGGTGTTTGCACGAATTACACAAAAAATCCGAAAAAAATAGGTTCCGTTTTGGCGTTTCATCTGCTATACTGTGAACTATGGAAGAACCGTCAAAACGGATCGTCAGGACGATCCACTTCAAGCTGATCCATTTTGTCCTCGTGCTGATCGCGTGCGTGGTCATTCTTTGCGTGGTGCTGATCCCGCAGCGGCTTCGCATTCGTTCCGCGCAGGACGAGTACGATACGCGCGTCGAGCTTCTCAATCAGACCAAACGCACCTATGCGCAGGAGCGCGAGAACCTGCAGTTCATGCGGACGGACGCATACAAGATCCAGCAGGGCATGATCAAATACGGCTGGCACTATCAGGAGGACAAGTTCATCCAGGACGACAGTGCCGTAACGGTGGCGGAATGAGACCGGATCTTGCAGTCATCGATATCGGAAGCAACTCCGTTCGGCTGATGCTCGGCGCATGCGAGAACGGCCGGGTACGGTCGCTTTGCAAACGCCTGAATACGACAAGGCTTGCGAAGGGGATTGACGAGACCGGGCGCCTTGCGCCGGACCGCGTCGACGATACGATCGCGGCGATCGCCGCGTTTTCGGATACGGCAAAGGCATACGGCGTGCCTGCGGTCGCGTATGCGACCAGCGCAGTGCGCGACGCCGAAAACCGCGACGCGTTTGTCGCGGCGGTGCTGGAGCGGATCGGCGTACGGGTACGCGTGCTGTCCGGCGAGGAGGAAGGCGCGATGGCGTTTTCCGCCGTGACAGGCGGCGAAGGAACGCTGTTCGACATCGGCGGAGGAAGCTTTCAGATCGTCACCGAAGCGCGTTCGCTGAGCTTTCCGTGCGGCTGTGTCCGCGCAAAGGAGCAGTGCGGCACAGACGATCCCGAAACGCTTTGCAGCGCGCTGTTTGCGTGGATGGACGGGCGGACGGACGTCCCCGAAACGGTCCCTGCGCCCGTATACGGCGTCGGCGGAACGATCACGACGATCGGCGCACTCCTTGCGTCGCAGGAACAGTTCGATCCGTCCGGGCTTCGCGCGATCACGCCAATAGAGCTGGACCGGCTGATTCTGACCCTTGCAAAGATCCCGGAACCGCTGCGCATGAAGCTTCCGCTGCTGAAAAGGCGCGGCGATATCATTCTGCAGGGCATGACGATCCTGAAATACATGATGGAACGCACCCATACGGACTGCGTGATCCCGTCCGACCGGGACGGCATGGAGGGGATCGCCGAGGCGTTTTTGAAACAACCGTGGATCCTGTGATCCATACCGGAGGGAAACCGAATGAACAATAAAGAAAGATTCTGGAAGATAACGGAGATCGTGTTCGGCGCGCTCGGCGCAGCGCTGCTTATTCTGATTCTTGTTCTGAAAATCATGGGAAAGGAAGTCGCCGTGCTGACGTATCCGCTGGTCGGGATCGTGATCCTGTTTCTGATCAGCGACGAGTTTGCGCGTTCGATCCGGCGCCGCCGCGAAAGGGAAGAAGCCGCGCGTGAGAAGGCGGAGCATCCGGAGGAACAGACGCCGGAAACGACGCTCCCGCGGGATGCGTTCGAGTTCGACGGCGAGCAGGAAGAACCGAAGCCGTGAGCGCGGACAAGTTTTTCGATCATACAGAGCTGCTGCGCTGTCCCGTCTGCGGGACGGCGTTTTCTCGATCCGGCGCGTCGCTGATCTGCGCGAACGGACACACCTTCGATCCGTCCAAAAAGGGTTATGTGCATTTTGCGCCGAACGCCGCGCCGTCGCATTACGACCGGACGCTGTTTGAGGCGCGCCGCCGCATCCTCGAAGCGGGCTTTTACGACGATGTGGTCGACGCGATCCGGCGCGCGATGCCGAACGACCCCGGCGTCGTTCTGGATGCGGGCTGCGGAGACGGGACCTTCACAAAGCGCCTGCAGGGCGAAACGACGGTCGGGATCGATCTCAGCAAGGACGCGATACAGCTTGCGGCGCGCGGGGGCGGTCCGATCCTGTGGGCGGTCGGCGACCTGACCCGTCTGCCGGTTGCGGACAAGTCCGTCGACGTCGTGCTGAACCTGTTTTCGCCCGCGCATTACGCGGAGTTTATACGCGTGCTGAAGCCGGACGGCGCATTGATCAAGCTTGTTCCGCAGGAGGGGTATCTCAGGGAAATCCGCGCGCTGATGGGCAGCCGCCTGCAAAACGCATCGTACTCCAACGAAGCGGTCGTGTCGCATCTTTCCGAAAAGCTTTCCGTCGCCGACCGCGCGCGCATCACCTATACAAGACCGCTGACAACCGGACAGGCGGGGGATTTTCTGCGGATGACGCCGCTGACGTTCGGCGCAGAAACGGGCGCGCTCGACGCGTCCGCGCTATCGGAGATCACGATCGACGTCGAGCTTTTGATCGCGAAACAGAAGTAAAAAAGACCGGATTCGCTCCGGTCCGTTTTTTGGCATTTGTTTATTCGGATGCTTTTTTCACGTTCGCATCGTGCTCTGCGTCTGAAAATCCGAGCACGTGCGAGCGGCTTCCCTGAAAATACACGCAGGCGTTTTCGACGCCGTCCCATTGCATCGACGCGGCGATCCACTGCCCGTCAAGCTCGAACAGGACCGCGCATTTATAAAAGCTGTTTGCGCTGCCGAGCCAGCTTGTGAGCATGGAAACGGCCGCGTTCCTTTGCGCGAAGAAGCGGACCGGGATCCTCATTTCGGCATGGTTTTCGCCGGAAACGAACAGAAGCGACGCCTCCTCGCCGGTGGCCGCGTTGCGGATCCGATAGGATTCGTTTTCGACCAGCTTTGACCGCACCGTTTCCCACGGCACCGCAGCGCCCTTCTGCGTGATCGCGCTCTGCGCGGTAAAGGAGAGCGGGACCCCGGCATGGAAATCCGCACGTTTCGCGCCGCGTACGAACATTGATCGGAGCGTTTCCGCGCCGACGGAACCGTCGCTCGTCAGCCCGCATGCCGCCTGATAGGCGACGACGGCGCTCCTTGTAACGGTCTGAAAGCTTCCGGTCGGCTTATAGGTATAATACCCAAGGTCGAACAGCCGCGTCTGTATGCGCACGACTTCTTCGCCCTTGTCGCCTTGCTGTATCGGTTTTTCCGCATCGTCCGCCCTGACCCCGAGCATCGGAAGCAGAAGCAGGATGAGCAGGAAAGGAATGATCCGTTTCATAGTTTGATTATAGCACGGAATGCAACGCTTGAAAAGTGCTGATTTGGGTGTTACAATAGGGGAGGAGGTGATTCGATGCGCTGCAGCTGTCAACGATGCGGAACCTATATGGTACAGGATGAAAAGGGCGTGCAGAGCCGCTGCATCTGCCCCGAATGCTTCTTTGTCTGTTCTGCGTGCATCGGCACGTCCGGCGGACAGCCGCTGGACGTCGAGTCGCTCAGAATGCTCGCCCGCCTCAGAGAGGCGCAGGGCGACGGTCGGGACGACGGGGAAGACGACGAATACTGACAGGTAGACGCTGCCTTTACGGCAGCTTTTTTATATATCGGCGCTGAACAGAACGGCGGGGCGGGAAAGCCGAAGCGTCGAGAACCCCGCGGAGGTGATCTCCGCAAAGCTGTCGGCGGGAAGCACCGTGCCGTTGACGTTCGTTTCCTCCGGACAGCAGAGGAACAGAAACGCATGCAGCGTCAGCACGTGATCGCCCTTCGGCAAAAAGCGCATTTCGCCGCGCGCGCCCTTCAGCATCAGGTTCAGATCGCGTCCGCTGCCGCGGCAAAGGATATCCTCCTCGCCGGAAAAACAGAGCACATCCCCGTGCGGAAGGTAGATCCAGCGCTCGCCGCGCTTGAGATAGAACCCTTCCGAAAGCGGCGTAAGGTACCGCGTAACGCCGTCGAGCCGTGTAAAGCGCGATTCGGGAAGATCGACGGTCGCAGAGCTGATGCGGATGTTGAACCGGCGCTCGGCATAGGACCCGTCGAAGGGATAGAGAAATAGCTCCGTGGTCTTGCCGCCGCTCCATGCCGTGACGCGGCGGGTCGAGGGATCGAGGACCCGAATGTTCATATGCTCACCTCATCATCGATTGATTCACAAAACGGGACTGCCTGATGAGACAGTCCCGTATGCATACCTATTCATCACCGCCGGTATCGCCGCCGGTATCTCCGCCTGTATCGCCGCCGGTGTCCCCGCCGGTGTCTCCGCCGGTATCACCGCCGTCATCACCGCCGGAAGGCGGATCGGAGGGTCTCGGCGTATCTTCGGGCGGATCGGTAGGCTTCGGCGTATCATCGGCAGGATCGGAAGGCCGCGGCGTATCATCGACAGGATCGGAAGGACGCGGCGTATCGTCCGGCTTCGGGGTCTTATCGGGCTTCGGCGTCGGGTCGTCGTCGGAATCTGCGGAGGGACCGACGATGTAAACAGCTTTGTACGCTTTGTAGGTGGACTGGTCGAGATCCTTGCGTTCGACAAGTTCGCCGTTCAGATAGTATTCCACATAACTCTGCCAGACGGAACCGTTCTGATTCTTCACGATCTGCTCCTTGTAGCCGGGCTTCTTGGTATCGTCGACACGGTATTCGACTTCACCGCTCGGATACAGCGTTTTGAGCTTCTTCGGATCGGGGATGCGGATCTCGTCATACTTGCCCTCGGAATCCTCGATGATCGGAATGCCCCAGATCTCCATGGTCAGCACGCCGGCCTTTGTATAGTCGTCGGGTCTGTCCACGTATGCGATGATGATGACGTCGGCTTTGCTGGAATTCTGGAACTTGAAATCAATGGGGTTGCCGACGGAATTGATCGTTGCATCGCGCCCCTTTGCAACATAGTCGACGGGCATCGAGTGATTGCGGCGGTCGACGATCTTCATGTCCGCCAGAACCGCGGCGTTATAGAGCGTGCTCGAAAGCTGACAGACGCCGCCGCCGTACTGCTTTTCGTGCGCACCCTGCACGTATGCGGTCGCGACCTTCCATCCGTTCGCCTTGTTGCGGACGCCGAGCGTGCCGTTTGCGGAGAAGGTATCGCCGGGATGGAGGATCGTGCCGGTGATCAATCCTGCGCCTTTGCAGATGTTGAACTTGCGGTTTTTGATGCTCTTGCTGAACTTGGTCGTATACGTACCGCGAAGCACATATTTGTTCTGAATGTCGGAAAGCTTGACCTCCGCGGGGATCTCCTCGTACGGCGCTTCAAACGTTTCGCCGCCTTCTGCGTCGAGCAGTGCGGAGAACAGCGCATCGCGGTTCACGCGTCGACCCGGTACGTCGGGCGTATAGTCGATCTTGTTGTCCTCTTTGTTATAGGAAACGCAGGCGTCGACCGGCGCGGTCTCGTGGGCGTCGGCAAACGCGTTGACGGCCTGCTGCAGCGCTTTCTCATTGAACGACAGACGGATCGGGAAATCCCGGCCTTCCGCCTTGATCCGTTCGACCTCTGCGGAGACTGCGTCAAAGCCGACGTCGTCGCGCACGAGCGCAAAGGCGTCGTTGATCGCCTTGTCGAGATCGCTGTTCGTCGCGATCGTTTCGCCGGAAAACACCTCGGACACATCGCCGAACGTGACCTCGATGCGAAGATCCTTCTGCATTTCATTGAGGCTCGGCTGCACGGCGGTTCTTGCTTCGTCCTTGGTCATGCCGGCGACGCTGATCCCGTTGATCGTCACGCCTTCGAGCATCGTCGTGCGCTTCAGGATCGCGTCAAGCTCCTCCCGGTGCAGATCGGGCTCAGGCGTTACGATCGAGATCTTCTCGGTCCCGTCAACCTGATACGATCCGTTCGGGTCGCTGCCGGTCTGCCTGTCGCCGTTCGAGCCTCCGCAGGCAAGGCAGAGGATCAGAAGCGCCGCGAGCAGCGCCAACAGCCAGATTGCATGGTTTTTCTTCATACGGTTCTTTTCCTTCTTCTTTGATGATTTCATTGTACACGCTTTTTTTGAAAATACCATCCTTTTCGGAAAGCATTTACTAATAAGTTACATTTTGGGCACATCTTTTATACATAAGTCCGACGCAGCCCTCCTGTTAATAAGACGTGCGGACAGAAGAAAAGGTTGCGTCCTTGTGAATCTTTTCAGATCGCAAAAGATGTGATATAATACAATCATATTATGAAACGAGGAAAGACCCATGAAACAGCAGACGCCGGGATCGCTTTCGCCGATGGAATACGCGCTGAAGTATCTTGCGCTCAAGGACCGATCGGTCGCGGAAATGCAGACCTATCTCGACGGAAAGGAATTCGGCGAGGCGGACGTCGACGCGACGGTCGCAAGGCTTCAGGAGCTCGGGCTTTTGAACGACGCCAGGTATGCGCAGCGATTTGTGGAAACGCGGACCGCGTCCAAGCCGATCAGCCGCCGCCATCTCAGAGAACAGCTGAAGGGGCACGGGGTCGGCGACGCGGATATCGAAGCGGCGCTGGAATCGGTCAACGATGAGGACGAAGCCGAGAGCGCGCGGACCGTCGCCTGCAAGTTTTTGCGGCAATTTCGGGAGCTTGCGCCGGAAAAGCGGCGCGAGCGTGTGCTTTCCCGACTGATCGCAAGGGGCTTTTCGTATGACGACGCGCGAAAGGCGTACGAAGCCGCGCTGTCGGAGGAGGAAGAATGGAGCGAATCGTAACAGGCGCACAAGCAAAGGAACAGGACCGCGCCGTGATCGCGGCGGGGACGGACTCGCTTTCGCTGATGCGGACCGCCGCCGAGGGGATCGCCGACGCCGTGAAAACGCTGCTTCCGGAAAACGGAACGGTCACGGCGATCTGCGGCACGGGCAACAACGGCGGGGATGGCGTTGCCGCCGCATGGCTTTTGCGGCAGGCGGGCGTCGACGCGCGGATCGTACTGTGCGGAGACGAAAAGACCTGTACGCCCGATACGGCATATTATCTGCAGGCGGCGAGGCGGGACGGCATACCGATCCGTTCCGCGTGGGAGCCCGTTTCCGGCGAGATCCTGATCGACGCGCT
>CAMVGD010000066.1 GCA_947166925.1 uncultured Clostridia bacterium
TCGAAAGATTCACATGCGAAAGGACCTGCTTGCCGTCCTCATAAGCAAACCCGACGTCGTCGAACTCGATCCTGCCGTTGAGATGACCGATCTCGATCGCGCCTTCGCGATCGACGATCTCGCTCTTTGTATCGAGGATCTCGAGGAAGCGTGTAAAGCCCGCCATGCCCATCATGTATTGCTCAAAGAAGCTTGCAAACCGCTTGAGCGGCGATGTAAACGCCGAAACATAGAGCATGAAGGTAATGAATGTCAGTGAGCTGAAACCGGCTTTCCGGATGATCAGAATGCCTCCGACGAGCAGCACGACGACGTTGAACAGCGCGATAAAGAAATCGGTTCCGCTGTTAAAGATCGCCATGGCCTTATAGAACCTGTCCTTAGCGTGCAGGAACTGATTGTTGCCTTCCTCGAACTTGGCGATTTCGTATCCTTCGTTAGCGAACGCTTTTGCGACGCGCGCGCCGGAGATGGAGGATTCGATGCCGGCGTTGATGTTTGCGGTCTGTTCCTTGACCGACTTGCTTGTCGATTTCATGGTAAACCGTGATTTCATCACGAACCAGATGCAGAAAGGCATGATCAGAAGCATCGCAAGCGCGATCCGCCATTCGATAAAGAACATGGCAACAAAGGCGCCGAGCACGGTGAGCGAGGAGATCAGAAGGTCCTCGGGTCCGTGATGCGCCAGCTCCGAGATCTCAAACAGATCGGTCGTCGCACGGGAAAGCAGCTTGCCGGTGCGGATCTTGTCGTAAAAGCTGAACGGCAGCGTCTGAATATGCGAAAAGATATCGCGCCGCATGTCGGCCTCCACGCGCACGCCGAACAGATGTCCCCAGTAGTTGACGATATACATCATAACGGCGCGCACGATGTATGCGGCGAAGATCGCGCCGATCAGGACCGCGAACAGCAGGATCAGCTGTTTTGATCCGGTTTGCTCGATTTCGGGGAACAGCTTTTTCAGCAGAAAGTTCGTCAGCAACGGAAACGCAACGTCGACCGCGGCGACAAGCGTCGCGCAGCCGATGTCTAAAAGGAACAATCCGAGATGCGGTCTATAATACCGTGCAAAGCGTTTTATCTTATTCATGCTTTGATTTTACATGATTCGTCCGGATTTGTCCATATGACAGATTCAAGAATATGTCGGAAATCCCGTGCATAACGTGAACCAAAAGGAGAATCGGGAGGTTTCTATGGACAGAACAGCTCTTTATCGGGATATGATGGAACGAACGCAGGGCGATATCTATCTGGGCGTCATCGGACCCGTCCGCACCGGGAAATCGACGTTTATCAAGCGCTTTGCAGAGCTATTGATGGTGCCGAACATTGAAAACGATTTTCAGCGGCAAAGGCTCATAGACGAGCTGCCCCAGAGCGGCAGCGGCAAGACGATCATGACGACCCAGCCGACGTTTATCCCGAACGAAGCTGTCGAGGTACAGCTGGACGAGACTTCGACAGCGCGCATGCGGCTTGTCGATTGCGTGGGATTCCTTGTGCCCGGCGCGATCGGGTCCGAGGAGGAAGGCGTGCCGCGTATGGTCACGACCCCTTGGTTTGACGAGGATATCCCGTTCGGAAAAGCAGCCGAGATCGGTACGCGCAAAGTGATCACGGATCATGCGACCGTCGGCATCGTCGTTCTGACGGACGGTACGATCACGGAGATCCCGCGGGAAAGTTATCTGGAAGCCGAGCAGAAGTGCATGGAAGCCGTTCGGGAAACAGGCAAGCCCTATATCGTCCTGCTGAACAGCGCGGATCCGAACGGCGATCCGGCGCTGCGCGCGGCGGAGGAGATCGAAACGCAGTATGGCGTCAAGCCGATGGTCCTGGATCTTCTGCATTTATCGGAGCGTATTCTGACCAATCTGCTGACGGAGATCCTGTACGCGTTTCCGCTGAAGATGATCGAGCTCAACGGTCCGTCCTTCCTGCGCGCGCTGAACGCGGATCATCCCGTCCTGACGCAGATGATCGAAACGCTTTCTTCAAGCGTACGGGAAGTGCACAGCGTACGCGATATTCAAAAGATCACCGACGCATTTTCGGGCATCGACCTGTTTCAGTCCGCCGAACTGCAGAAGACGGAGCTTGGCCGCGGCAGAGCGCGCATCGGACTGCATCCGAAGGAAGGCGTATTCTATTCGATCCTGAGCGATGCATGCGGGATGGAGATCCGCAACGACTATGAGCTGATGAGCGCGGTCAACGGATTCGTAACGGCGAAAAAAGCGTATGACCGGCTTTCCGCCGCATTGGATAAGGCGATGCAGACCGGTTACGGGATCGTGGAACCGGATCCCGACAAGATCGAAATCTCCGAGCCGGAGCTGTTTCGCAACGGATCGAAATACGGCGTTCGGCTGCATGCAAAGGCGAGCGGTCTGCATCTGATCCGCGTCGATATCGAAAACGACATCGAACCGCTGATCGGAACGGAACAGCAAAGCAAGGATCTGATGGCATACCTGAACGAGAACGGAGAAGGCGATGATTATCTCAAGACGAATCTGTTTGGCAAATCCTTGTATGAACTGATTTCGGAAGGCATGCAGGGCAAAGGAACGAATATGAACGAACAGGTCCAGATGAAGCTGCACGGCGCGCTGCAGAAAATCGCAAACGACGGCTGCAACGGCATGATCTGTATTATGCTTTGAAGGATGCGCAAACTATACTCGGTCGATTGACCGAGTTTTTTAATACGGAGGAAAACGATGCGTACCGATCTTGCAATGGAATCGAAAACTTCGGTCCGAAAAATCAGCGGAGTATCGGAAGAAACGGAGGAGAAGGACGGGATCTTTCTGACCCGGATCGATGTTCTTGATACGCAGGCGGCAAAGCTCCTCGATAAGCCGATCGGACGGTATGTCACGCTCAGGGCTTCGTCTGAAGATTATATGGACCGCGACAGGAGAGAACTGATCGCAAAGCTGCTTTCGGAAGAACTGCGCAGCATGGCGGGCGCGATCGGAAGCGCCATGGTCGTGGGCCTCGGAAACCGGTACGTAACGGCGGACGCGCTCGGAACGAAGACGGCCGAATACATCCTTGTCACGAGACATATCCATATGCACGTGTCCGATATGCTTCCTTTCAACACGCCGGTCACGTCCTCGTTCTGCACCGGCGTACTCGGGATTACAGGGATGGAAACCGCGGAAGTCGTTTCTGCGCTGTGCGACCGGATCAGTCCAGACGTTGTGATCCTCGTCGATTCGCTTGCCGCGGCAAGCACCGAGCATATCGGCTGTGTGATCCAATGTAACGACAGCGGGATCGCGCCAGGCGCAGGGGTCGGGAATTTCCGCACCATGTTGACAAAAGAGCTCCTGAAAACTCCAGTGATCGCCGTGGGCGTTCCGACCGTCGTCAGCGCAGAGACGATCATACGGGAAAGCGGTGCGGCTTCTCAACGGGATAAGAGGCACAGCGATCTGATCGTTGCGCCGAAGGACGTCGACGCAATGGTCCGCGATCTGTCACGCGTTCTGTCCAACGCGATCAATCTGATGCTGTTCGGTGAAAACTATAACGAACTGGAAAAATTACTGAGATAAATACCTGTACCTTCGCATAGCGTATAGCGGAGGTGCAGAATGAAACGATTCCACAGGCATCACAAAAGACGTATACCGGAGCCGACACGGCTTGCCTGGCTCCTGCTGTTGTCGGCATGGGTCGCCGCTGTTTCGGTTTTTGCCGTTCTGTTCTACAATCTCAAAAACGACCGGAACGGTACGGATCAGGGCATGCTTTTCCTTCTTCCGGAGAAACTGCAGCAGTCTAAACTTGTATTGAACGCATCTGACGCAGAGCACAGTCCGTCGATCACCTGCACGTCGACGGTTCTTCCGCCGGTCGATTCGCTGCGCTCTGCAGACCCGACGATTTTAATCTATCACACACATACGACGGAAGCATATACGCAGACGCAGTCGGAAACCTATCGGGAAAACGGCAAATGGCGCACCAAGGACAATACAAGGAACATGATCGCCGTCGGTGAAACGCTGAAGGAGATCCTTGAAAAAGACTACGGCTTTACCGTGATCCATGATACAACCGATCATGAGCCGCCGAAGCTTGCAACGGCTTATGACCGAAGCCTGTTGACGATGGAGCGATATCACCGTGAATATCCTTCGATCGTATTGTTTATCGATCTGCACCGTGACGCGTATGCGGCTGACAACGCGCCGTGCGACTATCTTGTAATAAACGGTGTGGAAACGGCGCGGCTGATGCTGGTCGTAGGCAAGGGAGAAAAGTATGCCGATAAGCCGTATTACGAATCGAATATCGCTTTTGCCGAACGGATCACGGCGCATCTCAACGGCATTTCCCCGAAACTGTGCAGACCGGTTCGCGTAAAGACCGGCAGATACAATCAGCATGTTGCGCCGAATTGCATCCTTGTGGAGGTCGGACACAACGCCAATACGCTTGCGCAGGCAAAAGCTGCCATGCCGTATCTTGCGGAAAGCATCGCATATACGTTCTCGCAAAACCGGATCTCACTTTCGGACTGGCTTCCGATTTGACAATTGCATTGCCGGATGATATACTATTTTAAATTGAAAAGAGAGGAGCGTTCCGTATGAGAATTCCAAGGATCGCTGTTGTCGGTGCGACCGGGATGGTCGGGCGGATGTTTCTGACCGTTCTCGAAGAACACGGCGTCGAAGCGGAATATGAGTTGTTTGCTTCCGCAAAAAGCGCAGGGACAAAACTCCCGTTTTTCGGAAAAGACTATATCGTATCCGAGCTGAAAGAGGACAGCTTTGTCGACAAGGGCTTCGACTATGCGCTGTTTTCCGCAGGCGGTGCGATCAGCGCGGTATATGCGCCGCTTGCCGCGGCGTCCGGCGCGATCGTGATCGACAACTCCAGTCAGTGGCGCATGGATCCGGACGTTCCGCTCGTCGTTCCGGAGGTCAATCCGGAATCGCTGAAACGCATCCCGAAAAACATCGTCGCAAACCCGAACTGTTCTACGATCCAGGCAGTCGTGCCCCTGAAGATCCTCGACGACGCATTCCGCATCAGGCGGATCGTCTATTCGACCTATCAGGCGGTTTCCGGCGCCGGACAAAAAGGATATCAGGATCTTGAGGACGGACTTTGCGGCGCTCTGCCGAAGAAGTTCCCGCATCCGATCGCCGGCAACTGCATTCCGCATATCGACGTGTTCCTTGAAAACGGAAACACGAAAGAGGAGCAGAAGATGATCGATGAAACCAAAAAGATCCTGTCCCGTCCGGACCTGCGTATCTCTGCAACCTGCGTCCGCGTTCCCGTATTTCACGGGCACAGCGAAAGCATCAACGTCGAATTCGAGCGTCCGTTTGAGATCGACGAGGTCTTCCGTCTGTTGAAGAATGCGGACGGCGTCATCGTCAGGGATGATCCGAAAAACAATATTTATCCGATGCCGATCGAAGCGGCAGGGACAGATCCGGTGTATGTCGGAAGGATCCGCCGGGACGTTTCCGTTGAAAACGGATTGAATTTCTGGTGTGTTGCGGACAACATCCGCAAGGGTGCCGCGCTGAACGCGGTACAGATCATGGAGCATCTAATGAAGGGGGAGAAACAATGAGTATTTTTACAGGATCCGCGGTCGCTTTGATCACGCCGTTTCATGACGGTACGGTCGATTATACTGCGCTGACCAGACTGATCGAACTGCAGATCGCTTCCGGCACAGACGCGATCGTCGTATTGGGAACGACCGGCGAAGCCGCTACGCTCATGCAGGACGAACGCGAGGAAGTCATTCGTTTTGCGGTCGAACGCGTATCCAACCGCATTCCGGTCATTGTCGGCACCGGGAGCAACAATACGGAGGACGCGATCCAAAAGAGCCGGTTTGCCGAAGCCGTCGGCGCCGACGGGCTTTTGATTGTGACGCCGTTCTACAACAAAACGACGCAGGAAGGGCTTCTCGCGCATTACAGTTCGATCGCCGAACAGGTCCGCCTTCCGATCCTGATTTACAACGTGCCGTCCCGCACCGGTCTGAACATCAAGCCCGAAACGGTCAGCAAGCTTGTCAAATCCTGTGAGAACATCGTCGGCATCAAGGAAGCCAGCGGCGACATCAGCCAGATCGCGAAACTCGCCGCGATTTGTCCGGAATGCGACATCTATTCCGGCAACGACGACCAGGTCGTTCCGATCCTCTCGCTCGGCGGCAAGGGCGTGATCTCCACGATTGCGAACATTCATCCCGAAGCGATGCATATGATGTGCAAGGCGTATGCGGACGGCGAAGTCGAGGAAGCAAGACGGCTGCAGCTGGCGCTTCTGCCGCTGCAGGAAGCTGCGTTCTGCGAGGTGAACCCGATCCCGATCAAGACGATGATGGGCTTGCTGAAGCTGTGCGATCCGGAAGTGCGTCTGCCGCTCGTCAAGCCTTCGCTTGAGCATTACGAGCTGATGGAGAATACCCTGCGCGACTACGGCATGCTTTGAGGAAAAGACAATGAAGCGCTTATTAATCAATGGGATCGGCGGACAAATGGGCAATGCGCTCGTAAAAGCTGTCGCCGATTCCGATCACGGGTTCACGATCGCAGGCGGCGTCGATCCGTTCTGCGACGCAGCCTTGCCGTTTCCGGTCTTTGCTTCGGCAGCCGAGATCGATATTCCCGTTGACGTCGTGATCGATTTCTCCGTACCCAAAGCAACGGAGGAGATCCTTGCATTTTGTCTTGAAAAGCACGTTCCGGCTGTCATCTGTACGACCGCGCTGCCCGATACGCTTCTTGACGCCATCCGTGCCGCAAGCGAGGAGATCCCGATCTTTCGTTCCGGCAATATGTCGCTTGGTGTCAATCTGATGTGCATACTGTTGAAGCAGGCAAGGCAGACGCTCGGCGACGGATTCGATATCGAGATCGTTGAAACGCACCATAACCGCAAAAAGGACGCGCCGAGCGGCACAGCGCTGATGCTTGCGGAAGCGCTGTGCGAAGCAGACGGAACAGAGCACGCCTACGTGTTCGGACGCAGTGAAAAGGATCGCCGCAGAGAACCGGGCGAAATCGGATTCCACAGCATCCGCGGCGGTACGATCGTCGGACAGCACGAGGTACGGTTCCTCGGTCGGGACGAGGAGATCTCGATCCGGCACGAGGCCTACTCCAAGCAGGTTTTTGCCGTCGGCGCTTTGCGTGCGGCGCAGTTCCTTCTGACGAAACAGAACGGTCTTTACTCCATGGAGGATCTGGTTTCCGCGCTTCTGCATTGAACCGCTATTCCGAACGGCTTCGGCCGTTCTTTTTATTGCGCGCATACCGATCCTGTGATATAATCATTCATTATAACAACGGAGGGATCCATGAAACCGTTCGTACATTTGCATGTACATACGCAATACAGCCTGCTGGACGGCGCTTCTCGCATTCCTGATCTCGTCAGACGTGCAAAAGCTCTCGGGCAAACCGCGATCGCGATCACGGATCACGGTGTGATGTACGGCGTGATCGACTTTTACCGTGCATGCAAAGCCGAAGGAATCAAACCGATCCTCGGCATGGAGACCTATGTGGCAAAGGGACGATACGATGCGCAGGACGGAAAGGACAGGGACTCTGCGCATCTGATCCTTCTTGCCAAAAATCAGACGGGGTATCAGAACCTAATGCTGCTTTCTTCGGAAGCGTTCATTCACGGCTTCTATTATAAACCGCGCATTGATTATGATCTGCTGCGCGCGCATCACGAAGGACTCATCTGTCTTTCGGCGTGTCTTGCCGGCGATATCCCGCAATCGTTCCTGCGCGGGCAGGACGAAAGAGCCTATGAGATCGCTCGCATGCTGCATGAAATGTTCGGCGACGATTTCTATATTGAGCTGCAGAATCACGGTATTCCCGAACAGGGGGAGGTTCTTCCGAAGCTGCGCACGCTTGCAAACACGCTCGGCATCAAAACCGTTGCGACAAACGACATCCACTATGTTCAGAAGGACGACGCGGACGCCCAGGACGTTCTGCTCTGCATCCAGACGCAGCGCTTTGTCGATGAACCCGACCGCATGCGGATGGAGACAGACCAATTCTATCTGAAATCCTACGATGAAATGGCGGAGGCGCTGCCGAACGATCCCGAGGCGCTCGACCGCACAAACGAGATCGCGGAGAAATGCGACGTTGAGATTCAGTTCGGGGTACGCAGACTGCCGCACTTCACCGCGCCGGACGGAACGGACAATGACGTATTTCTGCGTAAGCTCTGCGCGGAAGGCATGCAGCGCAAAATGCCGAACGCCGGAAAAGAAGCGCATGACCGTCTCGAATATGAGCTGTCCGTCATCGAAAAGATGGGGTTTGTCGATTACTATCTCATCGTCTGGGACTTCATTCACTATGCGAAAACGCATGGCATCATGGTCGGACCCGGCAGAGGAAGCGGCGCTGCTTCGCTTGCCGCGTATTTTCTTGATATCACGGACGTGGATCCGCTGAAATACAATCTTCTGTTCGAGCGCTTCCTGAATCCGGAACGTGTCTCCATGCCGGACTTCGACGTCGATTTCTGCTATGAACGCCGTCAGGAAGTCATCGACTATGTCGGTCAAAAGTACGGCGAAGGTCATGTCGCGCAGATCATTACGTTCGGAACGATGGCGGCAAAGGCCGTCGTGCGCGACGTGGCGCGCGTGCTGCGCGTTCCGTACGCCGATGCGGACAAGCTTGCAAAGCTGATCCCGAACGTTCTTAAGATCACGCTGTCCGAAGCGATCCAGATGAACGCCGAGCTGAAAGCCGTTTACGATAACGACGAAACGATGCGGCATGTTCTGGACCTTTCCATGAAGCTGGAGGGGCTTCCGCGCCACAGCTCCACACATGCCGCGGGCGTCGTGATCTCCGGCGTGCCGCTGAACACGGTTGTACCGCTGACGAGCAACGAAGGCGCGCTGACGACGCAGTTCCCGATGACCACGCTCGAAGAACTCGGTCTTCTGAAAATGGATTTTCTCGGGCTTCGCACGCTGACGATCATACGCGACGCATTGGAATTTATCCGGCAGGAAGGCAAGCCGGTCCCGGATTTTTCCAAAAATGATTTTGACGATCCGGGCGTATGGGCAATGATCGCGGCAGGCGATACGGACGCCGTGTTCCAGCTTGAATCCGGCGGCATGCGGCAGTTTATGATGCAGCTGAAGCCCGACTGCTTCGAGGATCTGATCGCAGGCATTTCGCTGTATCGCCCCGGTCCGATGGAACAGATCCCGCGCTATATCCGCGGCAAGCATGAGGGAAACATCGAATATGCGCATCCGCTGATGGAGCCGATCCTCAAAAACACCTATGGCTGTATGGTTTACCAGGAGCAGGTCATGGAGATCGTGCGCTCGCTTGCGGGGTACAGTTACGGTCGAAGCGATCTGGTTCGCCGCGCCATGTCCAAGAAAAAGCACGACGTCATGGCAAAGGAACGTACGTTCTTCGTATACGGAACCGACGGCGTCGACGGCGCGATCAAGCGCGGCGTGCCCGAGGACGTTGCGAACCATATCTTTGACGAAATGATGGATTTCGCTTCCTACGCGTTCAACAAGGCGCATGCAGCATGCTACGCCGTTGTCGCGTATCGTACGGCGTATCTCAAGCATTACTATCCGACCGAGCTGTTTGCCGCAACGATCAACGGATACCGGCAGAATACGGACAGCGTCGCCGCATACGTTTATTCGGCGCGTAAGCTCGGCATTCAGATCCTGCCGCCGGATGTCAATAAGTCTCTGGCTTTATTCAATGTCGAAAACAACGCCATCCGGTTCGGTCTGTCTTCCGTTCGCAACGTCTCGGAAGCCGTGATGCGGGATGTTGTGCAGGATCGGAAACAGAATGGTCCGTTCCGCAATTTTGAGGACTTTGTCAACCGCACGCATGGGCTAAACAAGCGCATGCTCGAGGGATTGATTTCCGCCGGCTGCTTTGATGAAATGGGCTATACGCGCAGCAGCTTGCTCAGCGTCTATTCGCAGGCGCTCGATGCCGCGCAGCGCGCGCAGAAAACGCGCGAATCCGGTCAGTTGTCCCTGTTTGATATGGACGGCGGAAACGAGATATCCGCACAATCGACCTTCTCGATCCCGTCGACGCCGGAAATGCCGCATGCCTTGCTTCTTGCGAAGGAACGGGAAGCGACCGGTCTGTATCTTTCCGGACATCCGCTGGACGCATATACAAACGCGCTGGAACGTTTGCCGTTTACGGTCGCACAGCTTGCTGAAGCCGACGGAACCGGCGACGTCAAAGACGAAATGCTCGTGACGGTCGGCGGTATGTTAAGCCAGTGCAAGCAGCGTCCGACCAAGAGCGGCAACGGTCTGATCGGTCTCGGCGTGCTCGAAGGCCATTCCGGCACCGTCGAGCTGATGCTGTTCCCCAAAACGCTGCAGGCATGCTCCGGACAGTTTTACGACGAGAATATCGTAGAGATCACCGGACGCATCTCGATCCGTGAGGATCGCAGCAATTCCATTCTTGTGGATTCGCTGAGTTCTCTGAAGGACGCCATGCAGACGCTGTACATCCGGCTGCCGTACATCGACGCGTCCCAGCAAACGCGCGTGCGCCGTATCACACATTCCTATCCGGGAAATACGTCGGTCGTTTTGTATGACACGGCAAAAAAGATCGCGAAAGGCGCGCCGAAGGACTGGTCGGTCAACCCGAGCGAATCGCTTCTGCGCGCATTAAAGGCAGAGTTCGGTGAGGAGAATGTGGTGCTGAAATGAAGCAGGTAAATCCGTTTCAAAAGAATCAGGAGCTTACGCTCAATATCACAGGCGTCACAAGCGAGGGACAGGGCGTCGCCCGGTGCGAAGGCGTCGCATTCTTCGTGCCGTTTGCGCTGCCCGGGGAGACCGTCAAAGCCCATATCATCAAAGTCGAAAAGAAATACTGCATTGCAAAGGTCGCAGAGCTTCTGGTTCGGTCCCCGCATCGCGTCGCGCCGATGTGCGAAGCCTATGAAAAGTGCGGCGGCTGCGCGCTCATGCACATGGACTACGCGGAGCAGCTCAAGACCAAAACGCAGATCGTTAAGGACTGTCTCGAGCGGCTCGGCGGGTTTTCCGGGATCGAAGTACAACCTGCGATCGGTATGGACGATCCGCGGCGTTACCGCAATAAGGGCAGCTTTCCGATCGGATTCGTCGAAGGAACCGCTGTGTTCGGTTTCTATGCGGAACGAAGTCACCGGCTGATCCCGCTCTTTGACTGTCCGATCGAGGAAGCGCGCATCACTACGCTTGCGCGAACCGTGACAGAATGGGCGAACCGCAGCCACGTCCGCATCTATGACGAAACGACGGGGAAGGGCTGCCTTCGCGCGTGCGTGATCCGTATCGCTTCGACCGGCGAGCGGATGGTTGTCGTCGTAACCAAGGGCGAGCTTCCGGCAAAGGATTCGCTCATGAAAATGCTCGACGTCGAATCGCTGTACCATAACCGCAACGACCGGAACACCAATGTACTGTTCGGCGACCGGTTCGCATTGCTGAAAGGCAAGCCGCAGATCATCGAGCAGCAAGGCGAGCTTTGCTTCGCCGTCAGTCCGCAAAGCTTTCTGCAGGTCAATCCGATCCAGACAAGAAAGCTCTACGATGCTGCGATCCGTTTACTGGATCCCAAACCGGAACAGACGATCGCGGACGTCTACTGCGGGATCGGAACGATCTCGCTTGCGATCGCAAAGCACGCAGGCAAAGTGATCGGGATCGAATGCGTTCCGGAGGCGATCGAGGACGCAAAAAAGAACGCCGAAAGCAACAGCATCGGCAACACCGAGTTTCTTTGCGGACTTGCCGAGGACGTGCTTCCGGATCTTGTCAAGAAAGGCATGTGCCCCGATGCGATCGTGATCGATCCTCCGCGAAAGGGCTGTGAGGAACAGGTCCTCACGACGATCGCGGAAAGCGGCGTGCATCGCGTCGTCTACGTCTCCTGCAATCCGGCAACGCTTGCGCGCGACGCAAAGATCATGTCTACCTTCGGTTTTCGGATAGAACACGTCCAGCCGGTCGACATGTTCCCGCACACGCAGCATGTAGAGACGGTATGTTTGCTGTCCAAACTCAATACCAAGCAACATATTGAGATAAACTTGGACATGGACGAGCTGGATTTGACCGATGCGGAAAAGAAAGCTACCTACCAAGAAATCAAGGATTATGTGCTGGAGCATAGCGGCTTGAAAGTCAGTAGCTTGTATATCGCACAGGTAAAACAGCAGTGCGGTATCATTGAGCGTGAGAACTACAATAAGCAGAAGTCTGAGGACGCTAAACAGCCCCAATGCCCGCCGGATAAGGAAAAAGCAATCATGGAGGCACTCCGGCACTTCGGCATGATTTAAGGAGGATGTATCATATGTCAGTTTTTATCAGTTATCGCAGAGATGGTGGAAAACCAGTAGCTGAATCAATATATCAATCTCTATGCGACGAGTACAACATTTTTCTGGATACTGAATCCTTAAAAAACGGATACTTTGATTCTGCTATTATTGATCGTATCGAAAACTGTTCTGACTTTATCGTAATTATTACAGAAACAGTTTTCGATCGCTGCACTGAGCCCAATGATTGGATTTTTCATGAAGCACAAATTGCGCTTAGAGAGAATAAAAACATAATTCCTATATTTGTTGGAATACAAAAGTTTCCATCAAATGTTCCGGAACCACTAATGGATATTTGTAGATATAATGGTATATTCTGGGTCAACGAAGATACAACATGCGCAAGAATTAAAACTTTTTTGGTCAGCAATAAACGATATAAACTTTCGGTCGTACGCTCAGGTAATCAGATTGTTTTAGGCTCCGAGACAAAAGAAGAACTAAAAGAATTATATCGAAGATTTTTGAAGAACGGACGCAAACCAACAGATATTGAAATATATATTCCATATACCAACGAGTTATCCGAACTGATAATTAGGCAAGATGTTGCCAAAGAACATGGTATTGTTTTTGCAAAACATCTGGCAGAGCAGTCGTTGCTTAAGAAAATTAAGTGGATAAAAGAGGCGTTGGAAATAGCTATTGAGTATCTGATTCAAGACGAAATGATAGATTCCTGCGCCATGAAGCTTAAGGAACTTTATGTGAAAAAATACGGTGTTGGCAATTGTGTTTTCACTGATGAAGAAGGCACTGAGTTTTTCTATTGGACTCCTTTTCTTTGGTTTGATATAATCGAAGAATTATTAAAAGAATTGCTACTTGACAGATACTATGTTTATGGTAATTCCAGAGACTTTACAGAAATCGACTGTTTTGTCGAAACTCGAAGCGGGAAAGAAATTTGGGGGTTCAGTTCTTTTGTCTCAAAGCTATTTGAAGACAAATCCTACACTGAACTAATGAACAGAATAAATATGTCCGGTGGACGCGGCGACTATATGGACATACCGTTACATAGCTTAGCTTTTCATGTGTATCCGGATTTGTACTATAACATTGGACTGCTTAAGGCAAATAAAACCATGCAATCATTCGAAAAGGTTAATCAATACAAAGACGTGTTTAACCTCTGGCACTATTATATAGGATTGCATTAAATCCGGGAAGGAGTATATCAATCATGGAAAAAATCAAAATTCTCATACTGTGTTCGCATGCCAAACAGGCGGATCGACATATCGTGATGAATTATGAAACTCAGGGAAGACATATGAAGAAGAATAAATAGTGACCTTGTTTCCAGATACAAATCGGGGTTTGGCGAGGCATATATGGAAAAAGCAACAAGAGAAAAACTAGCCAAGATTGCAAAGGATATGGCGCAGGTTCCGTTTCACGGAGATGTTGATGGGATGGCTTCCAATCTTGCGTCGATTGTGCGACTGTTTCCGACATGGAATCTCAGGGAAGCCGACGGGTTATGGTGTGCGGCGTTTGTCTATTATTGCTGCACGACAGCGGGATTCGAAATCCCGTTCAGACCTGAGGAGTGTAAAACCTGTCATCTGGCTGGATGCCTTGGCTGGGAAGAGTTTGCTTTAGGCGATCGGCGGATCGAATACCATAAAGGGCAGGAAGGCTATGTTACGGAAGCGGGAGACATCGTACTCTATGACAGGGTATTCGAAAACAAAGAGCACGACCATATGGGGATCGTCCTTGATAAACGGGAGGGTACGATCCTTGTTGCAGAAGGAAATGTGAACAATATATCCGGAATTATCGAGCGCCCTATCGATGAGCATATCCGTGCGTATATTCGAATTCCGGATGGGTATCGGTATAGAGAAGAGTGACAAA
>CAMVGD010000067.1 GCA_947166925.1 uncultured Clostridia bacterium
GGGACGCATGCTGAACCCGTATTCCGTATCAAACGCGATCTTGAACAGGAAGTACAGAAGGATCAGCCCGGACAGAACGCCTGCGCAGATTCGATATGTATAACGCCGATCACGCGCGCTGCTCTTGCGATCGATCCGGCGCCGCGCCATATGTCCCGCCACACAAATCAGTTTGGATACGATGCCGCACGTAAACGCGTACCAGATGAAAAGCAGCTTGTTGTTGTCATAGTTGTTCGGCTGAAACACGACAATCTCCGCAATGACCCAGATCAGGATTGCGCCGGCATAGATCTTTTTGTCGCGCTTCGGCAGAATCAGGAACGCAAACGGCATGATGAGGAAGATCAAGCCGAGATTCTTGATATAAAACCACAGATAAGAATCCGCTTCATTCGCCCAATTCAAGTGAAGCCGCACCAGACTGCTTTCCGACGTCTGCCGGAAAGTAAACAGGATCAGCTGCGGAGCTGCGATCGCACAGGCAATGCCCCCGTACAGGATCCACTCTATGAGACGTTTCTTTTCAAACCGAACCGTGATCAGATCTGTGATACAGTATACGAGACTGACAATGCCGAGCGCAAGGAAGGAATGTGTGTGGATCAGCGGCAGCAGCCCGGCGATCACGCCGAGAGGGATCGCATTCTCCGATTTCTTCTCAAATGCAAGACCGTGCAGAAGATACAGGCAAGGGAAAAGAAACGCCCATCCGAAAAGCGTCGCGCGCTGCGGAATCAGCATATCGACGATCGGGTTCACCCATCGCAGCCCAAGCGCGGGTATGTTGGTGGGCGTCTGATAGAAACCGTCCAGCAGCATCTGCGAAACGGTCTGACCGCTCGTGTGCAGAACGCCCGGAAGCAGTCCGCCGCTTTTTGACAGATCAAAGAAATAGAAGAAACCGAATCCTCCGCCGAAAAAGAACAGAACGGTCGCGAAGACGGCACGTGAACGGCGTTTCAGCCATTGCTCAAAGAAACGATATACGCCAAGAACGACCAGCACGAACGCATAGAACGCCGAAATGATATAAGCCTGACGGATGGTTGCGCCGAGCTGATAAAGCGACGCGCCGGACGTTTCGCACAGGAACGGATAATTCAATGCATGTCCCGGAAAAATGCTGTATTGCGGCGGGAAGGTCGTTTGTTCCGCGATGCTCGTGATGAAGCCGAGATGCATGGCAAGATCGCCGTACGTGACCTGTCCCACCCAAAGGCTGCCGTCTTTATGCGGATACAGGATATGCGTGTTCAGCAGTGCCGCGCAAAGTACAAGAACAGGCACGACAATAAAAAGAACGCGCCAGTCCTTCCCGATACGGAACGACCTGCCGCGCCCGCGCCGTTTGCGAACGATCAGGATCCAGATACATACGATCGCTGCGATCAAAGCCGCTGCAGCAGCCAGAAACTGCGCAGTCCGTGTAAATCGGAAGATCAGGGCGAACAGGGAGGGAAGCCACGTCAGCATCAGAAACCCGACCACGAGGCCGAGCCATAGGCGATTTGCAAATTTATGCTTTGCAAATACGACCTCGGAGACGATGATCCCCGAGATCGCAAATAAAGCCGTAAAACTGATTGCAGCAATCATTTCGTGATAAACAGAATACCGGTCGTGTTTGGTCCGCAGTGCGCGCAGATCGTTGCGCTTGCCTGCGTGATATGGATCTCCCGGAACGGCTGCAGCTGCATCGCCAGTTCTTTCATAGCGTTCAGCACCTCGGGATCCGATCCCGAATGTGTGATGAAGCAGCGATCCAGAACGATATCCTTCCGATCCTTGATCATGTCTTCGACATACTTGAGCGCGCTGCGCTTATAGGAGCCCATATACTTCTTGCCGACGGTCATGGAGCCGTACAGTTCGTTCCGGACCATGATGCACGGTTTGATGCTCATCATGCTCGCGCCGAACTGCGCAAGTCCGGAGCATCTGCCGCCCGCGTGCAGATATTTGAGGTCATCCAAAATAAAGGAGGCGCTGACCTTGTCCGTGATCGGAACAACTTCCTCAAATACCTGTTTTGCGCTCAGTCCCTTTTTGATCCTTTCACCGCATTCGCAAACGATATGCCCGCTGCCGGTTGAAAGGCTCTTGGAATCGATGACAAAAACGCGATCGGGTCCAAACAGCTCGCCCGCAAGCCGCGCGTTGCCGCAGGTTGACGAAAGTCCGCTCCCGAGGGAAACGTGTACGATGTCGTATCCCTGCTCGATGTACGGGCGGAACACGGCTTCATACTCATCAATGTTCATCGCGCAGGTGCTCGGCAGCGTACGATTCTTTTCATAATTCCGATAAATATCGGTATGTGTGATATCAACGCCGTCAAGGTATTCGTTTCCGTTCAGTCTGACGTGAATATGTACGAAATCGACGTCGTAGCGTTTGGCAAGTTCCGGACCGATATCGCAGGAACTGTCCGCAATCAATTTAACAGGATGCATAGTATTCTCCTCCTTTATTAATCATATCATGCATTCGATCCCATGTCAATTTTGAAATCGCAATCGTTTCCCGATAATCGGATCAAATATCAACCGAAACTTGCATAAAATGCAACAATCTTGTGAACTGCATTGACGAAACGCACAAAATTGGTTAACATATTCAAGAAAAGAAAAGGAAGGGGGATCTGCTGTATGGCAAAGAATCCGTACACCGTGCTCGGCGTTTCCGAAAACGCGACCGACGAGGAAATCCGTGCAGCGTATCGCAGACTAGCAAAGCAGTATCATCCCGACCTGAATCCGAACGACCCGTCTGCAGCCGCAAAAATGAACGACGTGAACGTCGCATACGATCAGATCAAGACCGCCGACAAAAGGGCTGCATATCGTGAGGAGTCCAGAAGGCAGACCTATCAGCAGACCGGCTATGGTTCCGATCCGTGGCAGAACTATTATCGGACCGGGCAAGGGTATTACGGCGGTTCCTATACCGGCGGTCAGAGCACGGACGGAAACGAGCCCCCGTTCGGATGGGGATCGATTTTTGAGGAGACCCGGCAAAGAACCGCAAACACGTACCGCTTTCGTACGTTCCGGCTGCTGATTCTGATTCTGACTTTTTTGGGTTTGCTTTTGTTTGGAAAATGTGTATTGAGCAGCTGTCTGTACGCATGTTATTATCCCTTATTCGGAGAAGTCCGGACGGAAAGCAGCGCCATGAACGAGTCTGTCATACAGGGAACAGGAGATCCGAATGAGCTTTCGTAATCGTTTCATCAGATTTATGCAGGGACGCAACGGCGTCGACGCACTCGCCAAGTTTCTGAATCGGGCAAGCCTAATTTGCCTGATCGTTGCGATCGCGTTTACGTTTATTTCGATCGCATGCCTTCGACATGCCGCGACAGGCGCCGCAACGGTTTTCCGTATTCTGTATTACGTTGTGTACGGAATCGGTATCGTGCTTGCCGTTCTCTGGATCTTCCGCGTGTTTTCCAGAAATGTCGCGAAACGTCAGGCTGAGAATACGCGGTATGCGTATCGCGTCCAGAAGCTCCGCCGCTGGATCGCTTCGCTGAAACAGCAGTGGAAAGACCGCAAAACCTATAAATACTTCCGCTGTCCGAAATGCAAGCAGAAGATGCGTGCTCCGCGCCACAAAGGAAAGATCCGCGTGACCTGTTCCAAATGCTCCGATATTTTTATAACGAAAACCTGATTGTCCTTGCGAAAACCTCGGTTTGTGGTATAATGAAGTATAACACATCGGAGGTTTTTCTATGAGTTATGCAGATCAGGTTTATATAGAGAACTGCAAGCGGATCCTCACAGAAGGCGTATGGGATACGGATATGCATGTTCGTCCGCACTGGGAGGACGGCACGCCTGCACATACGGTCAAGCTGTTCGGCATCGTCAACCGCTACGATCTCTCGAAAGAGTTTCCGATCATGACCCTGCGGCGTACATACTGGAAATCATGTATCGACGAGCTTCTTTGGATCTGGCAAAAGAAATCGAGCAACGTCCATGATCTCGGCAGCCATATCTGGGACAGCTGGGCCGATGAGACCGGTTCGATCGGCAAAGCATACGGATATCAGCTTGCGCAGAAGCATTCCTATCCGGAGGGGATGTTCGATCAGGTCGATCGGGTCCTGTATCTTCTCAAGCATGATCCCGCAAGCCGGCGGATCCTGACCAGTCTGTACAACTTTACCGATCTCCATGAAATGAACCTGTATCCGTGTGCGTACAGTATGACGTTCAACGTGACCGGCAATCGTCTGAACGCGATCCTGAATCAACGATCGCAGGATATGCTGACCGCAAACAATTGGAACGTCGTCCAGTACGCGGTCCTGGTCCATATGTTTGCGCAGGTTTCCGGGCTTGAGGCAGGGGAGCTGATCCACGTGATCGCGGATTGCCATATTTACGATCGCCACGTAGAAATGGTCGAAAAACTGATCTCCCTGGAACCGTACGACGCTCCGCTGTTCCATGCGGATCCGGACGTGAAAGACTTCTATGCCTTCACAACCAGGAGCTTTAAGATGGAAAACTATCGGTATCATCCGTTTGAATCGACGATACCCGTCGCGATCTGAAAAACATGCGTGCGATCGTAAATGTCAATCCCCAATGGGGGATCGGAAGTGAAGACCGACTTTTGGTGCGTATCCGTGCTGATATGCGTCGTTTTCGCGCGCTTACAACCGGCAATACGATCATCATCGGTCGAAAGACGCTTGAGACTTTCCCGAACGGAGCGCCGCTGCCCGGCAGAGACAACATCATCTTTACGCGTGACAGATCGTTTCGTGCGGAAAATGCAATCGTACTGAACGAGCTCGATGATCTTCCCGCCGTGCTCGGTCAGCGCGATCCGGATTCGGTTTTCGTTTGCGGCGGCGAACAGATCTACCGGCAGCTGCTGCCGTTCTGCACGGAGGCGCTCGTTACGCTGACTTATACCGAAGAAGCAGCGGATCGGTTCTTCCCGAATCTGAATCTTCTTCCGAACTGGATCCTGATCGATGCCGGCGAAATGCAGTATGAAAACGAACTTGCGTTTCGTTTTCTGGTGTATCGGAATACGGACGTGAAGCAGTTATGACATGAAAAAAGCAGCCCGGAAGCTGCTTCTGGTGGAGCTTAGGGGATTCGAACCCCTGATCTCTACACTGCCAGTGTAGCGCGATAGCCAACTTCGCTAAAGCCCCGAACAGATGGTATTATACGGCATCGTCCCCAAAAAGGCAAGAACTTTTTTCACGGGAATGTGTTATTTTTATGAATAAAACAAAAAGCGTTTTCAAGCAGATTGAAAGTATGGTATACTGACTGTATGGAAAAGAAGTCTGTCAAACATGTCCGCATCGGGAAGAATTCATTCTTCACAAAGAGCAAAGGGAAAACACCCTTTGCTTTGGACGTCTTGTTTTTATCGCTGAAGCTTTTGCTCGTGGCTGTCCTGATCGTCGGCATGGCAGGTGCGGGTCTTGTTTACGGCGTTTTGAAAGCATATATCGAAACGACGCCGGTCTTTGATATCGCGCAGTTGACAAAAAGCGACCGCACGTCGTATCTTTACGATTTAAACGGCAACGAGCTGATGTCGATATCTGCCATCGAATACCGCGACTGGGTCGAGCTCGAAGATATTCCGGAGATGCTGCGCAATGCGTTTATCTCCGTGGAGGACGTGCGTTTCTATAAGCACAGCGGCGTCGACTTCAAACGTCTGTTTTCTGCCGCGCTCGAAATACTGGGCAACAGCAATTCCTCCGGCGGCAGCACGATCACCCAGCAGCTGATCAAAAATAAGGTCCTCGGCGCCGAACGCACATACAAGCGCAAGGTTCAGGAAGCGTTTCTTGCCCTGCAGTGCGAGCAGGTCATGGAGAAGGACGACATCCTCGAAGCGTACTTGAACGATATCTATCTCGGCGGCTCAAATTACGGTGTGAAAACTGCCGCAAAGGATTATTTCAGCAAAGACCTGACGGAACTGAGCATACGCGAATGCGCCATGATCGCCGGTCTGACGCAGAACCCGTATCGCTACAATCCACGTTTGAACTATTATTGGGAATACTACGGACGGGATCCGGACGCGTATGAAAAGTACACAGTTTACAGGACCAATACCGTCCTTGCGCGTATGTACGAAAACGATAAGATCACGCGTGAGCAGTACCTTGCCGCGCTTGACGAAGATGTGGCGATCAATCAGTTTTCGGAGAATTCCCGCATGTACGAGCATGCATACTTTGTTGAGTACTGCATCGACGACGTCATTACGCACTGGATGGAGCAGGACCATGTCACAAACAACTCGCAGAACCGTCAGATCTACGAAAACAAGCTGAGGACCGGCGGATACCGGATCTACACGACGCTCGATCCGGCCGTTCAGGAAACCGTGCAGAACGAACTGACAAACTGGGACGGCTATCCGAAGCTCGCCGACATGAGTCAGAACGTCATCACGGAAACGATTTCCGACAGCATCACGATCGAAACGATCGAACCGCAGGCGGCCGCCGTCGTTATCGATCAATATACCGGCGAGATCAGAGCGATCGTCGGCGGCCGTACCGAGCCTTCGATCCGCAGAGGACTGAACCGTGCTACGCAAAGCTATGTCGAGGTCGGATCCTCCATCAAGCCGCTCAGCATCTACGGTCCCGCGCTGGACAACGGCGCTTCGCCCGCAACGATCATTGCGAATACGGAAGGTCCCATCAACGGATGGGGAGGGGAGAAGGGCTATCCCGAAGGCGGTCTCCAGAAACAGCATTACGGTCCCGTTACGATGCGATACGGTCTTACCGAATCGCTGAACGTCGTCGCCGCCCGTTTATTATTCTCGAAATACGTCGGCATCGATCAGTCTGTCGAGTACATGAAACGACTCGGCATCCCGGAATCACAGCTGAACAAGGACGGTCCCGGACTTGCTCTGGGCACCAGCGGCATTACGCCTCTGCAGATGTGCGCTGCATACGCGGCGATCGCAAACAACGGATACTACAATGAGCCTTTGTCCTTTACCAAAGTGACGGACAACGCCGGCAATGTGATCCTGAACGCCGATATCATCCGCGGAACGCAGACAAAAGTTTATTCCGACGCGTCTACGCCGTATCTGCTTGTGGATATGCTGAAAAATGCCGTGCAGAACGGTACCGGCAAAAATGCGCAGATCGATGGATATGAAGTTGCGGGAAAGACCGGAACCAATTCCGACTACGCCAGCGTTTTCTTTGCAGGGATGACTTGCAAGTATACGGCCGTTGTCTGGATCGGTCACGATTATCCGTCCAATAAGCTCGAAACAAGTTCGAGCGGCGGCAAATATGCTGCAGTACTGTGGAATCTGTTTATGACGAAACTGATGGACGGCGTAGAAAGCAAGCCGATCATCAATGAAAACGAAGCGACGCTCGGGCTTTTGCAGCGCACGGTTTGTCCGATCTCCGGCAAACTTGCCACCGACGCGTGCGTGCACTATCGGAATTCACAAAAGGAATTCAATAAGTATAAATCCGTAACGGACTGGTTCAGCTATGCAAGCGTTCCCACAGAGCCGTGCGATATGCATGCAACGCTGTCGATCTGCAAGGAATCCGGCGCGGTTGCGGGGAAATACTGTAATCCCGATAACATCGAACAGCGCACGTATGTTCTGCTTCGTCCGGGCAACCAGTTCTATGATCTCAGCGATACGATCCTGAACAAGCTGTTCGGAGACACCTGGGTCCGTACGGATCGAAGCGTTTCGCAATTTATCGTGGAGTTTCCCGTTTGCACGATCGATTCTTCGTTCGATGCATTGAAGCAGAAGGGGGACAGCCTGATTCGTTCCGTTGAAGATCTGATCGCGGAAGATGATCGGATTTCGGAGACGGAGGCGAACTATCTGACCTCCTTGATCGATCAGATGCGGCAGGCCGCCAATTCGGTCGAATACCATACCGCTTATGATGCGCTCCTGCAGGAATACAACCGGCTGGTTTCCGAGCCCTGATTCTCTGCATGACAGAACGCTGCAACGAGCGGCTGAAAAGATGCTTGTCTATACAAGTTGTACGGATATAATTGAGAAAGATGACAGGAGGAAATAAAAATGGCGATCAAAATTCTGATCTGTGACGACGAGCCGGTCGTACACGAATCGCTTCATCTCTATTTCGAAGCCGAGGGCTTCGAGGTCATTGATGCATATGACGGCGAAGAAGGTCTGAATAAGGCGGATCAAACCGTATCCTTGATGATCCTTGACATTATGATGCCGAAAAAGTCCGGTATAGAGGTATGCCGTGAGATCCGGAAATCATCCTCCATGCCGATCGTCATGCTGACGGCAAAGGGGGAGGAGATCGACCGTATTCTGGGTCTTGAGCTCGGAGCGGACGACTATATCGTCAAGCCGTTCAGTCCGCGCGAAGTCGTTGCGCGCGTCAAAGCGATCCTTCGGCGCGTTGAGGCGAAATCACAGTCTGCCGATCCGAATATCGTCTCCTACAACGGTCTGACGATCGATCTGAACAGCTACTCTGTGACGCTCCGCGGAGAGCACGTGATCTGCACGCCGAAGGAGATCGAGATCCTCTATATGCTCGCATCGAATCCCGGTCAGGTCTTTACCCGCGACACGCTTCTTTCGCGCGTCTGGGGCTATGATTTTGCCGGTGAAACGCGAACCGTCGATACGCACATTAAGCGTCTTCGCGCCAAACTGGATTCGGAAGGACTCGGATGGAGCATCAAAACGATCTATGGCGTCGGATACAAATTCGAGCTTGAGAATGCCTGATCGCCTATGAAACGCAGAGGTGAAGTGTTTCGCAGAGCGTTTCTGATATGCATGGTCCTGCTGATCATCGGAAACCTCGTTCTGGTCGTTGCCTACGCTTATTTCGGAAAGAAAACATACCTGGAGCTTGAACGCAAATCCCTGAATCAAACAGCGGACAGCCTTCAGGGCTTGTTTTCCTTTACGGAAGGACAGGAGCAGCTTCCCAAAACGTCCTTAAAAGGCTATCTTGACGTGATATCGACCTCAAACGAGATCTCGTATATCCTGTTTGTACCTGGTCCCGAAAAAACGGATATCTACACCAACATGGACAGTCTTCCGGATACCGACCGACTGCAGGAGCTGTACAGCCGTTTATCCGCCGGCGAATCCATAGAACACGAAGACTACCGGATTGCCGAAAAAATCAATGCGATCTGCGTCGGTCGGCCGCTGCATGTCAATCAATCCGTGTATATCGGGAGTTTTATCCTGATAAAGCAGATCAACCGCATCAACGTCGCCTTTTCGCGTTTGTCGCGTTCCTTGTGGCTGGTCTCGCTGCTGTTGCTGCCGCTGCTTATCCTGACGTCTTATTTTGCCGTCAATCAGATGCTGCACCCGCTCAACGAAATGACAAAGGTAGCCAAACAGCTCTCGAAAGGCAATTATGACGTCCGTGCGAAGGACGACTATCCCGGCGAACTCGGGTTGTTTGCGCGTACCTTGAACAGCATGAGCAGCGCGCTGTCGACAACGATCCGGCAGCTGGAAAATGAAAAGCGGCAGCTTGGCTACATTCTTTCCAGCTTCAACGACGGCGTCGCCGCGATCAACAAGCAAGGCGAGCTGACGCATTACAATCCTGCTTTGATGAAGATGTTCGGATCGGTCTATGTGCATTCAACGATGGACCTCGTTCCGGATCGCTCGATCTGGGAAGCCTTTGAAAGTGTTGTGGATTCGGAAGAACCCCGGATGTTCCACTATAATCTTCCCGGCGACCGTGTTCTCTGGATCTCTGTCGTTCCGGTTCTTTCCGATTCCGAAGGCTGTATCGGCGCGGTCGGTCTGTTCAAAGACGCAACCGAGATCGAAAAGCTCGAGCGTATGCGGAATGAATACATCGCAAACATCAGCCACGAATTGCGCACGCCGCTGACCTCTCTGCGCGGTCTTCTTGAGCCGCTTTCCGACGGCATGGTAAAGGATCCCGAAAAGCAAAAACAGTATTTCACTATTATGCTGCGCGAGGTGGAACGTCTTTCCCGTCTGATCACCGACATGCTGCAGCTGTCGAGGCTGCAGTCCGGAACGGAATCCATGGAAATGACCATGTTCGACGTCAATGAGCTGCTTGAGGAGGTGTCCCAAAGCTTCCAGACCGAGGCAAAGAAGCGGAATATCCGGATCGAAATGGAAACGGAGGAATCGCTTCCTTCCGTCCTGAGCGATCGGGACCGGATCGAACAGGTGCTCGTGATCCTGATCGACAACGCGCTTCGATATGCAAAGAGCACCATCCGTTTGCGTGCCGTCAACGCCGCCCACGAAGTCGTGATCGACGTCTGGGACGACGGCATCGGAATCTCCAAGGATAATCTGTCCCGCGTATTCGAACGTTTCTATAAGGTCGATGCTTCCCGCAAGGACGGCGGTACGGGTTTGGGTCTGTCGATCGCAAAGAAGATCATGGATCAGCTTGAAGAACAGATCGAAGTGGACAGCGTAGAAGGAGAATGGACTTGCTTCCGATTCACCCTGAAGAAATACGTCAGCAACGCGATCCCGTTATCCTCGGTTCCGGATGTGATCGTTCCACCGAGCGAGAACAATGATCATGCGTAAGATCTGTTAACGTGCATATATACGAACCCTCCTGCGTAAGTTTTGATAACAGCAAAGGAGGGTTTATTTGATGGAACAAAAACGCCATACCGTATCTAAACGCAATACACGGAGCAGCGGAAACCGTCTTGTCACCGTGCTGATCGTAATGATTTCTATCGTTCTGATCGCGTGTATCGTCGTCCTGTCGCCGTTGGGCGGATATCTGACGGAACATGTGATCGATCCGATACGCAACTGCAAACCGCAATCTGCCGACAAGCAGATCGTATCCGCCTTAAAGCAGCAGGAAGAACTTCTGTCTCAGCCCACATCCTGCCCGATGCCGAGTATAAAGACGCATGAAGTCATCACCGTTGATGAGGTTCCGTTCTATATTCTGCAAATGGGCGCGTTTACGAACGTATCGGACGCCGATCGCCATGCAGATGAAATCATGCGCATGGGCGCAGGCGGAAAGGTCTATCCGGACGGATCCGTGTACAGAGTTTTTGCAGCCGCGTATACGGATGAAAACAGTCTTATTTCCGTGCAGAATCAGGTCCGCGCGGACGGGTTCGAAGCAACGCCGTATATCACCGAAAGCAGCGGGCTGAAGATCACGCTTGACGGAGATCAGGCGGCGGTCGATCTTGTAAAGGAAGCAGTGAATGTCATGAACAGGATTCCGTCCGAGCTTTGTACGCTTTGTCTTGCATTCGATAAGGGCGATCTTTCGGAAAAGGACCTGAACCATGAGTTGAATCTGCGGAAAGAGGATTGCATGAAGGCTGCGGAAAAGCTTGAAAAAATCAAAGGAAACGAAATTTCGTCAATCATGGATCTGTTAAAAAAATATGCGCAAAACATATCGACTTTTCTCAAGGAACATGATACCATACAAACAGAGATGTTATCAGGGAATCTGAAGCATCTGCAATTATCGGTGATTATTGATTATATATTATTTTTTGATCGGAAATGAGGATTTATGGATCGTGTGACGATTTACACGGACGGCGCCTGTTCGCATAATCCCGGACCGGGCGGCTGGGGTTGTGTGCTGATTTACGGTTCGCACAGAAAAGAATCGAGCGGAAACGCAGAAAACACAACGAATAACCGTATGGAACTGACCGCTGCGATCGAAGCGCTGCGGCTGCTGAAACGAAGCTGTTTTGTGGATTTGTATACGGACAGCGCATATCTGTGCAACGCATTTCAAAAAGGCTGGCTGAAAACCTGGCGCAGCAACGGCTGGAAAACGTCAAACCGTCACGACGTCGAAAACAAAGATCTTTGGGAACAGCTTGACGCATTATGTGTGACACATACAGTGTTTTTTCATAAAGTCAAAGGTCACGCAGATAACGAAGAAAACAATCGCTGCGACAAACTTGCTCGGGACGCGATCAAAGAACTGACTAAAGGCGATGACGAACAATAATCGAAAACTCCGGTCAAAAACCGGAGTTTTTGCGATTTTTGGTTAAAAACATGTCTATTTTGTAAACATCTATTCGTTAAACTTGTCTTTAACGAATAGTTGTGTTAAAATTGATTTACAGAATGCAGACATTCCCTATTCGATTCGGAGACATTTATGAGCGATTATCAAGCCAAGAAAAAGCTGGACTACACCGCGCGGTTTCGAAAAATCCTTTCCGAGCTTCCTGGTTTTTGCGCGTTGTATTTTCGCGCCGTTGAACCGACAACGTCGATTTTAACACGTTACGGCTATGCGGTCGATCTCCGCACTTTTTTTCGTTTTCTGACGTCCGGTCAGATCGATCGGTTTGCCGGGAAATCGATCAGGGAGTTAACTCTCGCCGATATGGAACTCCTCTGTTCCCTCGACATAGAGCTCTATCTCGAGTACATCTCTCTGTATCAAAGCAAAAGCTCTGACGGCGAAAAAATCATAGAAAACAACGAGCGTGCAAAATCCCGTAAATTATCGGCAATCCGAGCGCTATTTAAATTCTTGTACAAAAAATCAATGATTAAAACCAACTGCGCCGCTTTGGTCGACACTCCGAAGCTGCACGAAAAAGCGATCATACGGTTGGAAGCGAATGAAGTTGCCGATCTGCTGGATATTGCGGAGCAAGGCAGCGGAATGACGTCCGCACAGCGCCGTTTTCACGATGTGACAAAGCTTCGCGACGTTGCGATCCTCTCCCTGTTTCTAGGCACCGGGATCCGTATTTCCGAGCTTGTCGGCATCGATCTCAACGACATTGACTTTTCAAAGAATGAATTTGTCGTAACACGCAAAGGCGGCAATCAGACGACACTCGCTTTCGGTCCCGAAGTTGCAGCAGCGCTTTTTGATTATCTGGAAGAAAGAAAAAAGATCATTCCGCAGACCGGACACGAAAACGCATTCTTCCTTTCGATCCAGCGCAAACGGATCACACCCCGCGCCGTCGAGAATCTGGTTAAGAAATATGCGCAAATCGCCACTCCCCTGAAAAAGATCACGCCGCATAAACTTCGCAGTACATACGGCACAATGCTTTATCAGGAAAGCGGCGATATATACCTTGTCGCAGATGTGCTTGGGCATAAAGACGTTAATACGACCCGTAAGCATTATGCCGCCATGACCGAAGAAAAGAGCCGCCAGGCAGCGAAATACATCAAATTGCGCGAAGAACATCCGGAATTCCCTGCCGATTCACCGAACGAGCCCGAAGATTGATTTTTTGCGAACAAATGTTTGCATTTTGGCAGGCGGTATGTTATAATGCACTCGGAGGTGGACTATGAAAAAGATAGAAAATGCGAAAGATCGGGTTTATCGTTTTATTTTGTCCGAAACCGAACGCAACGGCTATCCGCCCACCGTCCGTGAGATTTGTGAAGGCGTCGGTCTGGCATCCCCCGCCTCCGTTCACCGCTATCTCCGCATACTGTCAGAGGAAGGGCTGCTTTCCTATGATGCTAACAAAAAACGGGCATATGCCGTTTCGTCCTCTGAACATGTAAAAACGACTGCTCTGCCGCTTCTGGGCAAGGTCGCTGCCGGATTGCCGATCATGGCATATGAGAATCGCGAGGATACGATTCAGGTTCCGTCGATACTGCTCCGCGGATCCCGCAGTGACGCGTTCATGCTTCGTGTTGACGGGGAAAGCATGAAGAACGCCGGTATATGCGACCGCGATATGATCATTGTCGAGCTCGACGCCGCGCCGCATGATGGCGACATCGTCGTTGCCCGTATCGACGGCGAGGAGGTCACCG
>CAMVGD010000068.1 GCA_947166925.1 uncultured Clostridia bacterium
GCGCCGACCGTCAGCCGGACTTTACGCAGATCGACCTTGAGATGTCGTTTGTCGAAGCGGACGACGTCATGGCAATGAACGAGGGCTTCATCAAGCGCCTCTTTAAGGAAACGCTGGACTTCGACGTACAGCTTCCGCTGCCGCGCATCACCTGGCAGGACGCGATGGACCGCTACGGCTCCGACAAGCCCGATACGCGCTTCGGCATGGAGCTTACGGATCTTTCCGAATGCGTCAGAAACTGCGGCTTTTCCGTGTTCAAAAACGCGCTTGACAACGGCGGCAGCGTCCGCTGCATCGTGGCAAAGGGCGCGACGGCGCATTTTAGCCGCAAGGAGATCGACGCGCTCGGCGAGTTTGTCAAGACCTATAAGGCGAAGGGGCTTGCGTGGATGAACTGGAAGCCCGAGGGCCTGCAGTCCCCGATCGCGAAGTTCCTCACCGAGGAAGAGCTCGAAGCGATCAAGGAGAAGGCGAACTTCGAGCCCGGCGACGTCATGTTCATCGTGGCGGACAAGAACCCGGTCGTGTGGGCGGCGCTCGGCGCGCTGCGTCTGAAGCTCGGCGATAAGCTCGGACTGATCGATCCGAAGAAGTTCAACCTCCTGTGGGTCGTCGAGTTCCCGCTTTTAGAGTGGAGCGAGGAGGAGAACCGCTTCGTTGCGATGCATCATCCGTTCACGAGCCCGATGGACGAGGACCTTCCGCTACTGGACACCGATCCCGGCAAGGTCCGCGCCAAGGCGTACGATATCGTGCTGAACGGCAACGAGATCGGCGGCGGCTCGATCCGTATCCATTCGACCGAGCTGCAGGCAAAGATGTTCGACATCATCGGTCTTTCCAAAGAACAGGCGGAAGCGCGGTTCAAGTTCCTGCTTGAGGCGCTGAAGTACGGCACGCCGCCGCACGGCGGACTGGCATACGGGCTCGACCGCGTGACCATGCTGATCTGCGGCGCTGCGAGTATCCGCGACGTCATCGCGTTCCCGAAGGTGCAGAACGCATCCTGCCCGCTGACGAACGCGCCGGATCCGGTCGACGCAAAGCAGCTTAAAGAACTGCATATCGCGGTCGTTCCCGAGGAAGAATGAGATTGAAATAAAGAAAGGAGCTACAACTATGGCAAACATCATCACAGGCACAAACGAAAACTTCAACGAAGTCATCAACGGCGAGCTTCCCGTTCTGGTCGATTTCTGGGCGACCTGGTGCGGTCCGTGCCGCATGGTCGGTCCGTTCATTGAACAGCTTGCGGACGAATACGAAGGCAGAGTTGCTTTCATGAAGGTCAACGTCGACGAACAGCCGGAGCTTTGCGAAAAGTACCGCATCAGCTCGATCCCGAACCTCGTTCTGTTCAAGGACGGCGACGTGCTCGATCAGAGCGCAGGCGCGCGTCCGAAGGCGCTGATCGCGCGGTTTATCGAACAGGCTCTGTAATTTCCGCATCCGGATGATCTACGACATCTCACAGCCGGTGTTCGGCTGCGCCGTCTACCCGGGCGATCCAAGCCCGGAAAAGACGATGCTCTCACGATTGGAGGACGGGGAAGTGTGCAACCTTTCCGCGTTCTCGATGTGCGCGCACAACGGCACGCACGTCGACGCGCCGCTGCACTTTCTGAAGGGCGGCAAGGGCATAGGCTCCGTTGCGCTTACAAAGTTCGTCGGACCCGCGTACGTGGGGACGATGGAGGGCGACGTCGACGCCAAAGCAGCAAAGGCGCTGCTTGAAACGGCGGCAAAAGCCTGTCCCGGTGCGGAACGGCGCATCCTGATCAAGGGAAACGCAACGATCACGCTGGAAGCGGCGGAGGTGTTTGCAGAGGCGGGGATCGATCTTGTCGGCAACAAATCGCAGACCGTGGGGCCCGAGGACGCGCCGATGGCGGTGCATCTTGCGCTGCTTTCCGCGGAGGTCGTGCTTTTGGAGGGCGTGCGCCTTTCGGCGGTGCCGGACGGCGCGTATCTTTTGAACTGCGCGCCGCTGAATCTCGGCGAAACCGACGGTGCGCCGTGCCGCGCGATCCTGATGGACCTGTAAACCAAAACAAAAAGACGGGGGAGGCGTTTGCCTCTCCCATTGCGTTTTACCAGATAAAGGGGATCACCTTGTATTTCACGCGTGTTTTGTATGCCTTGTAGCCATCCAATCCTTTTTCAAGTAACTGTTCCTCGTTTCTCATGCGCAGCGCAATGATCGGGATATACAGGAGCAGGATCGCGACCGAGATCGGCGAGCCGAGCACGATCCCCATGGACAGGAACAGAAACAGCGTGGCGCTGTACATCGGATGCCGCACGATCCCGTAGAGCCCGGTGTCGATGACCTTCTGGTTCTCCTGCACCTCGACTGTCCGCGAAAGATAGGTGTTTTCCCGCAGGACCTCCGCATACATGAGATACGCGGCAAGGAAGACGCCGACGCCGATCCAAACCGCCCACGCGGGCAGCACGATCCATTGAAAGCGGAAGTTCAGCCCGGCAACGATGAACGCGGCAAGGAACATGAGCCCGGACAGTGCGATCACCGTCTTCTGTTCCTGTTCTTCTTCCCTGGCGTTCAGACGCTTCTTGAGAAGCTCCGGGTTTTTGAACATCATCACGATCCCGGCGATAAACATCGGCACAAACAAAATGCCGAGAAACAGCCATCCGTTCCAGTACTTTAGAGACCACGCGGGTAGAAACAGGAGAAGCCCGACAAGAACGAGACCGAACAGGAATTTCCCGATCGCCTGAACAAAGAGCTTTGCCGTCATATCGTCACCTCATACAGATCATCCGGATCTCCGTTGCATCGACGGAGGAAAGGTACTGCTCCTCGCCGGTTTTCCGAAAGCCGCATTTTTCATAGAAGCGGATCGCGCGCGGATTTTCCTTCAATACCCAAAGTCCGATCTTCGGGCAGGAAGCAAGCTGTTCAAGCGCCGCACGCATCAGCAGCTGCGCAACGCCGGTACCCCAATACGCCTTCAGAACGTACAGCGCAAAGAGCTCGCCGGCAGCGGGGTCCGCTTCGCCGTATCCGGCAAACCCTACGACGCGTTCGCCGTCCTTTGCGATGAGGATATTATCCCGCCATTGAAACGCCATCTGTTCGCATTTTTCGAGCGTCAGCTTCTCAAGATACGCCGCGCTGACCAGTCCCGAATATGCGTCGTGCCATCCGCGCCAGTGGACATACGCCTTGCCGCGGATCTCATCGTCGGTTTCCATTCTTTTGATCGTGATCATTTCCGTTTCACCTCAGCGACATCACATAAATCTGACAGGGATTGCATTCGTCCCACAACGTCGGGATCACCTCAAATTCTTTGAACCCGAGGGCAAGATAAAACCGGTTTGTGCGGTCGTATTCCGCATAGCGTCCCATCTGTACGGTTTTCACCTGCAGAAAGGAGTAGCCGCGTTCGACTGCGATCTGCTTCGCGGCTTCAAAGAGCTTTGTGCCGATCCCTTTCCGGTGGTACTCTTTGAGAACGCCCATGACCGCAAGCTCGACGGTTTCCCTGCCGGTCTCTTTGAGACACAGGAAGCCGTTCGGCGCGTCGTTATCGAAGGATGCGACCATGATCTCATCTGCGCTTTCGCGGATGTAGTTTTCCCGCGCTTCGGGAATGCCGAACCACTCGGGAAGCGCTTCAAGGATCCGACGCGCGATTTTGCGCTTTTCTGCTGTGTCAATTATGGTTTGGAGCATATGTCGCTTCTCCGTCATTTTTTGATGAACAGCGGCATGCCGTATTCGTCGACGCCGTTTTCCGTGAAGCCGAGCGATTTCCAGAACCGCACGGATTCCGGCTTTTCGCTGTTGATCTCATAATATCTCGCGCCGTCCGCTTTCGTGTACTGCTCCAGCGCTTCAAAACAGCGATGTCCCGTGCCGTTTCCGCGGTAGGCGGGGAAGACCCAGAAATCGAGAACGAAGCATTTGCCGCCCTCGCTTTCGTAAGTGCAGTACGACGCCGCGCCGATCCGTTCGCCGCCGCGCACAAAATACACGAGACGGTGACGGTCGCGGTCCCGCTGCATGTGCGCTTCGATGACGCCGCGGTATTCGTCCCCGGAAAAGTAGGCAACGTCCTCCTCATCCGAGATGATCCCGTCGTCAACAAGATAGCGGATGTGCGCGTCCCAGAATGCGGACAGCGCCGCTGATCCAATCTCCTCGATCCCGATCATAGCGTCTCTTTTGCGTATCCGAGCAGCGGGAGAATATCCCATAGGTTTTTGATCACGTGGTCGATCCAGTAACCTTCCGGCGCCGGCGTTCCCTTCGGATTGTACCAGCAGGTAACGATCCCCGCGTTCATGCCGCCCTGCATATCGCTCGTCAGCGAATCGCCGACGATCATGACCTCTCTGCGGTCGACCGGTCCGATCGCGGCGAAAACCTTGTCGAAAAACGCCGGGCTCGGCTTTTCCGCTCCGAGCGCCTCCGACAGAAATACGCCGTCCATGCGTTTGCCGATGCCGGATCGGTCGAGCTTTTTCGTCTGCGCAATGACCGTGCCGTTGCTGACGATGTATTGCCGGACCTTGCCCTTCAGAAAATCGAGAAGGCGGAGACAGTCGTCCCGGTGTACGATCGTGTCCCCGAGACAGAGCTGATACCGGTCGTTGAACGGCACGGCAACGGCGGGATCGATCCCGTATTCACCGAAAAACTGCTCGAATCTGCCGATCAGCACTTCGGGCTTTGTGATCTCGCCGCGCTCAAGCCGCTGCCAGAAGATGTGATTGATCGCGTCGTAGCGGGCGACCATCGCGTCCGTGCACGGACCGAGCCCGAACTCCGAAAACAGCGTGATCAGCGCCGCGCGCTGCGCCGCGCCGAAGTCCAACAGCGTCTCGTCGACGTCCCAGAAAACCGTTTGAATCATACAGCATGCCTCACTGAACTTTTACCTTATCTTACCATACAGCGAACCGTTTGTCACGGCAGAAAACGGAGAAAGTATATTTTTAAAAGACGAGTAAAATACTTGACATTAGAGAATAATGCATGTATTATAAAGCCGAGTGAAACGGTAGGGATTTGAGATGAAGTTTTCAACGAAAGGCACATACGGTCTGCGGGCTGTCGTCGGGCTTGCGGCGCGTTACGGGGAAGGACCCGTATCGCTGGCTGCGATCGCGGCGGAACAGGGCATTTCGGAGGCATATCTCGAACAGCTGATGCGTTCGCTGAAAAACGCGGGGCTCGTTAAAACGACGCGCGGCAAGGCGGGCGGCTATCTTCTGACGAAGGAACCGCAGAAGATCAGCGTTCTGGAGGTGCTTCGCGCACTGGAAGGCAGTACGGACGTGGTCGACTGCGTCGGAAGCGACGCGAACCCGTGCGAAAACGCTTGCATGTGCTCGGCGCGTCCGCTCTTTTTGAAGCTGCAGAGCCGCATCAATGCCGTCCTTCTGGAAACCACCATCGGAGAGCTTACCGAAGATCATATCGAACAGAAAAAGAGGATCGAACATGCACGTTTATCTTGACAATGCGGCGACCACCAAGGTCCTGCCCGAGGTCATCGAGGCGATGATCCCGTACTACTCGGAGTTTTACGGCAACCCGTCGAGCTTCCACAGCTTCGCGCGCGACGCGCATAAGGGACTGGACGACGCACGGCGCACGGTTGCAAAGTGCCTGAACGCGGCGAACCCGTCGGAGATCTACTTCACCGGCGGCGGCAGCGAAGGCGACAACATGATCCTGCGCGGCGTTGCGCAGGCGTACCGCAAAAAAGGCAATCACATCATCACGTCGAAGATCGAACACCACGCGATCCTGCATACGCTGCAGGAGCTTGAGGACAAGGGACTTGCGACCGTTACGTATCTGGACGTCGATGAAAACGGTCTCGTCGATCCGGAAGCGGTCCGCGCGGCGATCCGTCCGGAAACGATCCTTGTTTCCGTCATGATGGCGAACAACGAGGTCGGAACGATCGAACCCGTCAAGGAGATCGGCGCGATCTGCCGGGAAGCCGGCGTGCTGTTCCACACCGACGCGGTGCAGGCGATCGGTCATATTCCGGTCGACGTGCAGGACATGAACATCGATCTTCTGACGCTGACGGCGCACAAGTTCCACGGGCCGAAGGGCGTCGGCGCGGTCTATATCCGAAAGGGCGTCCGCGTCCCCGCCATGATCACCGGCGGCGGGCAGGAGAACAAAAAGCGCGCGGGCACGGAAAACGTACCCGGCATCGTGGGTCTTGCGAAGGCGCTGGAGATCCAGACTGAAAACCTCGGCGCAAACATGGCAAAGATGACCGCGCTGCGCGACAAGCTGATCGCGGGCGTGGAGGAGCGGATCAAAACCGTACATCTGAACGGTCACAGAACGCAGCGCCTGCCCAACAACGTCAATTTCGGCATCCGCTACATCGAAAGCGAAAGCATTCTTCTGATGCTCGATCTTCAGGGCGTCGCGGCGTCGTCCGGCTCCGCGTGCACGTCCGGATCGCTCGATCCGTCGCATGTGCTGCTCGCCATGGGCATTTCGCATGAGGAGGCGAACGGCTCGCTTCGCATGACGCTTTCGGAGTTCACGACCGAAGAAGAAATCGACTACGTACTGGAGATCCTGCCGCCGATCGTACAGCGGCTCAGAGATATGTCACCGATCTATCCCAAAGGAGGAGAATAATCATGCAGTATTCGGAAAGAGTTTTGGATCATTTTCAGCATCCGAGAAATGTCGGCGAGATCCCCGACGCGTCCGGCGTCGGCACCGTCGGCAACGCCAAGTGCGGCGACATCATGCAGATGTTTCTGAAGATCAGCGACGACGAGATCGTCGAGGACGTCAAATTCAAGACCTTCGGCTGCGGCGCGGCGATCGCGACGAGCTCGATGGCGACCGAGCTCATCAAGGGCAAGCCTTTGAGCGAAGTCGAAAAGCTGACCAACGAAGCGGTCGTCGAAGCGCTTGAGGGACTTCCGCCCGTGAAGATCCACTGCTCGGTGCTTGCGCAGGAAGCCGTACAGGCGGCGATCGCGGATTATCGCGCAAAAAAACAACAAAAAGAGGAAGCGCAGAAAACGGAATAATCGCCGGATTGCTTCGCATACTAACCTCAAAAAAGAAAGAGGTGATCGCATGCGAATGGCAATGCTCGGGATCGGCATGGCGGTCGGCATGGCGGCAGCCGCGACCGCAATGTGCACCATGTATCCGGATATTCCGCGCCGCATGAAGCGCGACGGAAAAAAGGTCATCCAAAAGACGACGCGGATGATGCATCTTTGAGAGGGAGGAGGATATCCTCCCTTTTTTCATGTTGCAAAGTTTTCACATTCGAGTATTGACGAAAGCGGCGATTTTTCGTATAATATCGAAAGACACAGGAAAGGAACTACAACTATGATTTTGAATTTCACACAGTCTTTATATGCGACCGACACCTCCGGACTCAGCAGCTTATGCGCGGGAGGCGGCTCCTCCAGCATGCTGACGATGCTCCTGCCCCTTCTGATGATTGTTGTGCTGCTGGTCGTCATGATCATCCCGCAGCGCCGCCGCGACAAGAAGGTCAAGGATATGCTGAGCTCTTTGAAGCAGGGCGACCGTGTGCGCACCATCGGCGGCATCTACGGCACGATCTCCTCCATCAAGGACGACGTCATCGTGCTTTCCGTCGGACCCGACAAGGTCAAGCTCGTGTTTGCGCGCGGCGCGATCTCGCAGGTCGAGGATGCGGGCGTTGAGAATACCATGACCGAAGAAGTAAAAGACTGATCAATGATTTTCAAAGCCCGGTTCTGCCGGGCTTTTTTGTTCGATGCAAAGCATGAAGAAACGACCGGAAAAACAGCGGAACAGGAAACGCCGCGCACTGATTTGGGTGTTCGGCGTTCTTTTCGTGCTGATCGCCGCGATCGCGATCCATTACCGCGGCGTCCGCGCGATCCTGACGGTCGAATACGGAACAGCGGTCACGGCTGCGGATCTGACGTCGCGCGACGCCGTGCTGGAGACAGACGGGGACGTGCTGCCCTGCGGATGGCATGTTTGCAATCTTTCGATCGGCGGTTTTTGGACGCCCGTGCTGATCCGTGTGAGAGATACGGTCGCGCCGATCGCCGAGCCCGTCGATCAGACCGTGCCGCTCGGATCGGATCCCGGACCGGACACGTTTGTCAGACGCGTTCGGGATGCGGGCACAGTCCGCGTCTCGTTTGCCCAAGCCCCGGATTTTGAGCGGGAATGGGAGGACACGATCGGGATCGTTCTGGAGGATCAGAGCAAGAACCGGACGGTCGTTCCGGTCCGTGTTTCCGTCCGTGCAACGGTGGAATCGCTGACAGTCGAAGCGGGCTCGCAGATCCCGGCGCCGGAGATGTTTTTGCAAAACGGCGTACAGGCAGCGATGGAATCCGTCATCGAACCGGAAATGCTGCATCATGCCGGGCGGTATCCGCTCACCTTTGTGACCGAGAGCGGCGTGTGCTCGCAGACGCAGCTGATCGTCGTCGATACGGTCGCGCCGACCGCGGAACCGACGCTCGTGCTGCTTGCGTCGGGAGAGACGGCGGAAGCCGCGGCGTTTGCGCAGAATGCGGAGGACGAAACCGATCTGTCGTTTGCGTTTCTCACCGAGCCGGATTATGACAGCAGGGAAGTGCAGAGCATCCCGGTACGCATCACGGACGAGGGCGGCAACACGCTTGACGTCGAAGGAAAGCTTTTGATCACGGACGTGCGCCCGCGGACCGTCGAGGCAAGAACGGACGCGCTGACGGTCGAGGACTTTGAGAACCGGAACGGACAGACGGTCACGGTCGAGCATTTCGTTCCCGACACGCCGGGCACGCACGCGGTGAAGGTCACGGTCAACGGCGTGGAGGAAACGCTTGCGCTGACGGTCGTCGATACGACGCCGCCGGTGCTGACGCAGAGGACGGAGGCTGCCGGAACAGCGTTCTATACGCGGCACGATTACCGTCCGGAGGACTTCTTTACGGCGGAGGACGTTACGCCGGTCACGCTCGCGTTTGTCGGCGAACCGGACTTCGGTACGCCCGGCGAGCAGACGATCGCCGTGCTTGCGCGGGATGCCGGCGGAAACGAAACGACCGAACAGCTGCAGGTCGTCCTGCAGGACGACGTGAATCCGCCGCACATCTACGGCGCGATCGACCGGATCTGCTATGTCGACGAGCCGATCGCATACTTTGCGGAGGTCTTCGGATCGGACGACGAGGACGGTCCGGTCGAGGTGACCGTCGAATCAGACGTGCTGCTGCACGAGGAGGGAAGCTATCGGGTCGTGTACCGCGCAGAGGATCTGAGCGGCAACGTGAGCGAAGCGGAATGCACGTTTACGCTGATTCAGAGAACGGTGACGGAGGAGGAGCTTCGCGAGATCGCGCAGGCGGTGATGAAAGAGATCACGACGCCGGATATGGTCGACGCCGAAAAGCTGAAGGCGATCTTCGATTACGTGCAGGATCGCATCGTGTATGCAAACGGCGTGAACAACAACTATACCGACTGGCGCAGGGCTGCCTATGAGGGCTATCTGTCCGGGACCGGCGACTGCTTCAACATCTATTCGCTGACGCGCGCGCTGCTCGATGAAACGGACATCCGCTACCTGTCGGTCGAACGTCTCAAGGCGGGCGTCTGGCGGACGCGGCATTACTGGGTCATGGTCGATCTCGGAACGGGCTGGTACATTTTCGATCCGACGTGGACGCCGCGGCATCGTGTGGACTGCTTCATGTGGACCAAGAAACAGTGCGAAGTCGTACACCTGTACTGGAACTATCGGGAATCGGACTATCCGGCGCTTGCGACGGAGCCGTTTGACTACGAAGCCGTCGCCGCGGCGGAGCGCAGCGGATCGCTGCCGTAAAACGTATTTTTGTCATGCAGCGCCTTCCTGCCGCATAGGATGCGGCGAAGGGGGTGGGAAGGCTTGGCAACGGCCAAACGGAAAAAACGGACGAAGATCGCGTGGCGCGCGCCTGTCCGGGCAGCGGCGCTCGGCGCAGGCGTACTGCTGCTTGCGGTCCTGCTCCTGACGCTGCTCGTCTGGCTCGAATGGCTGCCGGAATCGGCGATCCCGATCGGGAATACGGTCATCAAGATCCTGACGGCGCTTGCGGCGGGCGTGTTCCTGGGACTCGGACGCGACAAAACGCCGTGGTTCTTCGGCGGCGTCGCGGCGATCCTTTCGCTTGCGGTCTCGATCGCGGTGATGTCGGTCTATCTCGGACAGTTCAGCCCGTCATGGAGCCTGCTTGCGGATCTGCTGATGTGCTTTGCGATCGGATCCGCGGCGTCGGCGGTGTTTCAAAAACGAAAAACGGAGTAAGAAAAAATGCCGGACCCCGAAGGGCCCGGCGTTTTTGATGCGCTCAGATACGGGCGGACATTCTTGCGTAATAGAGGATGCGCTTTGCAAGCTCGGGCGAGAAGTCCTTCTTTTCGGCGCGCCACCGCCAGCAGCCGGTGGAGCTCGGGTTGTTCATGCGGCAGTCGTCGCCGAGTCCCAGATAGTCCTGCATCTGCAGGATCGCAAGCTCCGCAACGGAGTTCAGAACGCCGCGCGCGAAGCCGAACGGCATGCCCTCGCGCTCGTTAAGCCCGAGATAGTCGACGGCAAACGCCACGCATTCCGCGGGCGCGGTCTCGACCCAGCCCATGATCGGCGTGTTGTCGTGCGTGCCGGTATATGCGATGGAATGCACGGGATAGTTATGCGGAAGCTCTCTGGAGTTGCCGCAGGGATCGAAGCCGAACTGCATGACGCGCATGCCGGGGAAGCCGGAATCGGACAGCAGCTTTTTGACCTCCGGCGTCAGATAGCCGAGGTCCTCCGCGATGACGGGCAGATCGGGGCAGGCGTCCTTGATCGCGCGGACCAGCTTCATGCCGGGACCGGGATACCATGCGCCGGGACGCGCGTCGGCTGCGCCGAACGGTACGCCCCAATAGCTTTCAAGCCCGCGGAAATGATCGATGCGGATCACGTCAAAGCGGCTTGCGACTGCGGACACGCGGCGGCGCCACCATTGGAAGCCGTCGGCTTCATGCTTCGCCCAGTCATAGATCGGGTTGCCCCAAAGCTGTCCGAGCTCGGAGAAATAGTCCGGCGGCACGCCCGCTACCAGAGTCGGGTTGTGGCGTTCGTCCATCAGGAACAGATCCGGATCCGCCCATACGTCCACGCTGTCATGCGGAACATAGATCGGGATATCGCCGATCAGTTTGACGCCGTGCTCGCCTGCATAGGCGTGCAGCGGCTTCCACTGCTTGTCGAACTCGTACTGCATGAAACACTGGAAATCGTATTCCTCCCGCAGCATTTCCCTGTATTGCTGCAGGGCTTCGGGCGTGCGGTCCTGAATGGCGGGATCGGGCCACACATACCACGCAGCGTTGTTGAAATGCGTTTTGACGGTGCAGAACAGCGCGTAGTTGTCGAGCCACCATGTGTTCTCGCGTACGAAATCGCGCATTTCGCTGCGGTCGAACCGTGCGAACGCCGTGCGCAGAACCGCAAAGCGGTTTTCCCACAGCTTGCCGTAATCGACGCGGGTCGGGTCGTCGCCCCAGTCGCGATCGCATTCGGCTTCGGTAAGCAGACCCTCTGCGATCAGCGTCTCAAGATCGATGAGATACGGATTGCCCGCATAGGTCGAGCTGCTCTGATACGGCGAATCCGCATAACCGGTCGGATTCACCGGCAGCATCTGCCAGTAGGTTTGTCCGGCGGCCTTGAGAAAATCGACGAACGCGTACGCCTCCTTTCCGAGCGTACCGACGCCGAACCGGCTCGGCAGAGAGGTCACATGCATCAGAATTCCACAAGCACGTTTCATGCGCATTCCTTCTTTCTTATTCATGGAAATTTCTGTTCCTATTTTATCACATCTGTGATATAATACAAGACAGGAAATGCGAACATATCCGAAAAAATATATAAATTTGCAGGAGAATCAGAGCATATGATCAGAAATCGTTTTGTTGTTTTGTCGCCCGAGGTGGAAGAAGCGAAGCGTATGCACAAGCCGATCGTTGCAATGGAGAGCACGATCATTTCCCACGGCATGCCGTATCCGCAGAATGTGGAGACAGCGTTAAGCTGCGAGCGCATCTGCCGCGAAAACGGCGCCGTCCCCGCAACGTGCGCGGTGATCGGAGGAAAGATCTGCGTCGGACTGACCGAGGAGCAGATCGATTATCTCGGCAGGGAGGGGCAGAAGGTCACGAAGGCGAGCCGCAGAGATCTGCCGATGCTCATCGCCAGACGGATGGACGGCGCGACGACCGTTGCGGCAACCATGATCGCAGCCGCGTCGGCAGGCATCCGCGTGTTTGCGACCGGCGGCATCGGCGGCGTGCACCGCGGTGCGGAAACCACGATGGACATCTCCGCCGACCTGGAGGAGCTTGCGCAAACGCCGGTGTGCGTGGTCTGCGCAGGCGCAAAGAGCATTCTGGACCTGAATCTGACGATGGAATATCTGGAAACGAAGGGCGTTCCCGTCATCGGTTTCGGTACGGACGAGCTGCCGGCGTTCTATACCCGCAAAAGCGGGATCAGGGTCCCGTGGCGTTCGGACGACCCGAGAGAGATCGCGAACGCGATCGCCGCGTCGCAGGAGATCGGATATCCGGGCGGCATGCTCGTCGTGAATCCGATCCCGGAGGAATACTCGATGGACGCCGACGTCATCAACAAGGCGATCGACGACGCGATCGAGGAAGCAAACCGGCAGGGGATCAAGGGCAAGGAAACGACGCCGTTCCTGCTTGCGAAGATCAAGGACATCACCGGCGGATCGAGCCTTGCGGCGAACATCCAGCTTGTGTTCAACAACGTCCGGCTGGCGGCGAAAATCGCGGCAAACCTCTGAGCCGAATTCGATACAGTCAAAAGAGGATGTTAAGAAAGTGCTCAGCATTTCTTAACATCCCTATGAATTGCAGCATGGC
>CAMVGD010000069.1 GCA_947166925.1 uncultured Clostridia bacterium
CGGTTTTCCGGCGGTACTGAAAACGGCGGCAGACGTGTAGGCTTCATGCTCTACGGACCGGCATACCGTACGCTGCCAGAAACGTTTGACGTCTCCGTTACATGGAACGGCAGCACAACGACTTTCACCATGCACAAGTCCGATCTTGTACGCATGTATGAAGAAGGAAGCACGGTCACGTTCGGGAATGTCTATAACAGAATCTTTGATTTGTAATCAGATGGTCGGTTGAAAAAATACCTGCACAACGCTATACTGAAAGAACACGGTGAAAATCGTGTTCTTTTTTGCAACCGATCGCACGTTTGATCGCTCTACGAGGGTGTAAGTGCTTACAGAAAGTGAAACGACTATGAAAGACAGTTACTTTGAACAGGTGTATGAAAAAACGCATCGGTCGCTGATCCGATACGCGATCGTACATCTGGACGACCCGACGGACGCCGAGGACGCGCTGCAGAACGTATATGTTGATTTTTACAGGCGTATTCAGCAGTACGGACACTTCGATATCCTGTCGCCGGAAGCATTTTTGATCAAGATGCTGAAGCGCGAGATCATACAGAATTATAAGGAACGCGAGCGCCGACGTCTGCGCTTCGTGGACGAGATCAGGGAGGATCGTATTCCGGAGGAGCCGTTTGAAGACGTCGTAATGGATCGCGCGCTTGCGGAGGAGATTTTCAGGAACGCCAAAGCCTTACCAAAAGAAATGTACCGTACGTTCGTACTGTATTATGGCTACGAAATGTCGGTATCGGAGATCGCAAGTCAGCTGGACGTCAGCAAGGAAGCGGTCAAAAGCCGCCTGCTCCGCGCACGGAATATCCTGAAACAGCGGATGGCTAAGACCTGTTCAAACGGAGGGATCACACATGAATGACAGAAAATACTATCGCGCCGCATTGGAATATGCGTTTCTGGACGGCGCTGCTTTGGAAGAACGGATCAACGAACGCATCGCGACCCTTCCGAAACGCAGGGAAGTACGCGTCCGCATGCCGAAACGCCTGATCCTCACGCTCGTCGCCGCAGCCGTGCTGCTGATCGCCGGCACCGCGCTTGCGGTCACGATCTCAAGAATGCAGGAGGTCAGAGACGTCGGGATCGAAAAGCTCGGCGAGATGGCGGATTATGTAAACGATGCAGAACATCCGGATGCCGCCGCGCCGGACAACACTCTCACGAGCAGCGGAAGCGTCCCGATCGCAGTCGGTACGCGCGACGAAAACGGCAACTGGCAGCCCCAGGCGCTTTCGGAGCTGAATGAAGCCGTACAAGTCGGATCGTTTACAGTCCGGCTGGACAGCATCAATTACTATACAAACAATGACGATCGGTTCATCATCGAATGCTTTCTGGAATCCGAATCGTCCGCATCGTATCGATTCGCGCCGTTCTCATTTTCGATCAACGGATCTGAAACGGTCACGAATCGGGAAAGCGTTTCCAATGCAGAGACGCAGCCCGCTTCACCTGTGATCGAAGCAGGGCAAAGCATTCCGATCAGTCTGACTTTCCAAATGGAACAGAAGAATCCGTTCCGCCCGGGAACGACCTTCATGCTTTCTTCCGAACTGAACGGGCAGCCCTTTACGCTGACCTATGAGCTGACAAAGGAACGTTTTGAGCAGCTTCGGCAAAACATGCTGACGGATCTCGACAACTATGCTACGCAGCTCAGGAATGTTCCGGAAGAATCGATCCCACTCGGCATCGAATGTAACGGCAACCGGATTATAGATATTGCGGTAAAGGATCATTGGATGTACTTTACCAGCGAACCGATCAAGGAATACTGGGAAGGTCGCGAGGGCGGGAGAGATCCGTTGCCTTACGGATCATTCGATCAAGGAGGGTTATGGCCGGTGATCGACAGCATGTACTGCCCGGATGAGTTTATCAGCAGCAAGCGTACCGGGGAAGGTATACGCGACTATATCGAGCTCTCACGCATCTATTTGCCGTACGGGGAGGAGCTGCCCGAACAATCGCTTGTATCGATCTGGGGTGCGAATTTCCGGATCGAATGGGCGACAGCGACGGTCACAATGCCGAAGGATGAAACGGAGTGGCTTGCCTGGCGGCAGGAATGTGAGGCGATTGCGGGCTACTATGACGACGATAAAGCGAACTTCATCGCAAAGCCGGATGCAAAGGCGGAAACCTTTACGGTCACCGATCTTGTCTACATGAACCGCACAGGGCTCAAAGGCACGATCGGTCTGGTGCTGGAAACCGAAACAGCGGTTAAAAAACCGTTCAAAGGACAAGACCGCCAGCCGGTTGTAACGATCAACGGGACCGTACTTGATGGGATGATGTCCGAATACGGCACGGTCGACAGCTATATCGGAGGTACAGAAAACGGCGGCAAACGCGTCGGATTCGTGCTATACGGACCGGCATACCGCATCTTGCCCGAAGTGTTCGATGTGACTGTTACATGGAACGGCAGTACTGTGACGTATACCATGCACAAATACGATCTGATCCGCTGCTATGAGGGCGAAGAAGCATCACAGCAGTTCTATGAGGATTATTTTACGGTGTTCGGCTTATAATCGGAACAGACAGAAAAAGCAGCCGTTCGGCTGCTTTTTGCTTATGACTCGAATCCATGGATCCAGTTGGATTTTTTGTAGTAGATGAAATAGATGACCGAGCTCAGGAACCATGTCAGCGGGTATGCCGCAAACAGGAGAATGATTTCATGACGGATCGACATCGCGACGGTTATATAGATGATGCGCAGGACGCACCAGATCGCGAGCATGATGATCATCGGGACGATCGCTTTGCCTGCGCCGCGGCAGATACCGGCGACGGCATGTGAGAACGCCAGAAGGAAGAAGAACAACGATTCCACGCGGCACTGCCTTGCGCCGATCGCGATGATCTCGGTGACCGCTTCCGGGTCCGCGTCCTTGATAAAGGTGGAGATGAAGAATCCGCCGAAAAAGAACAGAATCACGCCAATGATCTCCGCCATGGCAACGGAGGTCAGGATCCCGAACCGCGCGCCCTGCTTGGCACGGTCGTATTTCTTCGCGCCGAGGTTCTGTCCGATATAGCTCGTCAGCGCCATTGACATGCTCATGATCGGCAGGAACACGAAACCTTCGATCCGGGAATACGCGCCGCACGCCGCCATGGCAAGCGAGCCGAAGCTGTTGATGTTCGTCTGCACAAGTACGTTCGCGAACCCGATGACGGAGTTCTGCACGCCGGTCGGCAGTCCGTATCTGACGATCTGTTTGAGACTCGAGAGATCGATACGCAGCTTTTTCCACTGGAGCTGATAAACGGTTCCTTTGCGTGTCAGCTGAATGAGGCAGAGGACAGCGCTGACCGTCTGCGATATGACCGTTGCGATCGCCGCCCACGCCACGCCGAGCCCGAATATGCCGACAAACAGCCAGTCAAGGATGACGTTCAATACGGAGGATACGATCAGGTAATACAGCGGACGCTTGCTGTCTCCGACCGCGTTCATGACGCCCTTCATGGAATTGTACATCACAACCGGTACGCAGCCGAAGAAGTAGTAACGAAGGTATTGCACGGAATTCGGAAGAACGTCGTCCGGCACGCCCATCCAGTGCAGGATCTGCGGCGTCATGGTCACGCCGAAAACGGAAAGAACGACGCCGCAGAGCAGCGAAAAGACGGCGTTGGTGTGCACCGCTTTTGAAACACGCTCAAGATCGCCTGCGCCGAAGTAGCGCGAGATCACGACGCCGGCGCCCATCGAAGCGCCAACGAAGAAGCTGATCAGCAGATAGATCAGGCTGCCGGAGGAATTGACTGCCGCAAGCGCTTCTTTGCCGAGATAGTTGCCGACAATGAAGGAATCCGCCGTGTTGTAGAGCTGCTGAAACAGCTGACTCAAAAAGATCGGCATCGCAAAGGAGACGAGCACTTTGGAGGGCTTGCCTTCGGTCAGCAGCTTTGCGGTTTGATTGCGATGCTGAAACAGCTTCATACAGCGGATCCTTTTTGCAAATAAAAGCGCCGCCGCAAACGGTTGATGTTCGCGGCGACGTGGCGCGGAAAGTGGGATTTGAACCCACGCACGGCTTCAGACCGTCTACTCCCTTAGCAGGGGAGCCCCTTATAGCCACTTGGGTATTTCCGCGTGATATCTCGAGAAAATGGCGGAGATGGTAGGATTTGAACCCACGGATGCTTTCACATCAACGGTTTTCAAGACCGCCTCCTTAAGCCACTCGGACACATCTCCTCGCGCATTGCGCATTATAACAAATCAAAATCGGAATGTCAATGCCTTTTTCGGCACTTCCGCACGTTCTTCGGAGAATGTCCTTGATTTCCGCAGACTTGCTATGTATAATATGATTGATTTTGTATGTAGAGGCAAACCATTGAAGACAAGCGACTTTTATTACGACCTTCCGAAAGAACTGATCGCGCAGACGCCGACTGCCGTACGCAGCGCGTCGCGCCTTTTGACATACCACCGGGACACGCGTACGATCGAGGACGGTGTGTTTACAGATATTCTCGATAAGCTCAAGCCGACCGACGTACTGGTACGCAACAACACGCGCGTGATACCGGCGCGCATCATCGGTGTGCGTGAGGAAACGGGCGGATCCATGGAGTTCCTTCTGCTGCGCCGCATGGAGGACAACGATTGGGAATGCCTTTGCAAACCCGCGAAACGCGCAAAGCGCGGCTTGATCTACCGCGTCAACGATGAACTGTCCGTCGAGGTGCTCGATGATCTGCCTCTGGATGGAGGCAAGCTGGTTCGCCTGCTTTACGACGGCATCTTTGAGGAGGTTCTTGACCGTGCGGGTCAGATGCCGCTGCCGCCCTATATCACGGAACGGCTTGAAGACCGCGAACGCTATCAGACCGTGTACAGCAAAACGCTCGGCTCCGCCGCTGCGCCGACGGCGGGACTGCATTTTACGGATGAGCTTCTCGAACGGATCCGCGCAAAAGGCATTCTGATCGTGGATATCCTGCTGCACGTCGGACTCGGCACGTTCCGGCCGGTTTCGGTTGAAAACGTCGAGGAGCATCATATGCACAGCGAGCATTATGAGGTCACGGAGGAAGCCGCTGAAACGATCAATCGCGTGCGAAAAGCCGGCGGGCGGATCGTATGCGTCGGCACAACGACGACTCGGACACTGGAGAGCGTGACCGACGACGCCGGCGTCGTACACCCGGGGATCGGGGAAACGAGCATTTTTATTACGCCCGGCTATCGGTTCAAGGCGGTCGATGCGCTGATCACGAACTTCCATCTGCCGGAATCGACGCTTCTGATGCTCGTGTCCGCACTGTGCTCGCGCGAAGAAATGCTCGCTGTTTACCGTCACGCCGTGGAACAGCGCTATCGTTTCTTTTCCTTCGGCGACGCCATGTTAATTGAATGAGAGAGGAATTTATGGATCAACCGTTTTATTTTGAATTGCTGCATACGGATAAGCACACAGGCGCGCGCCGTGGCAGATTCCACACGCCGCACGGCGTGATTGAAACGCCCGCATATATGCCGGTCGGTACACAGGCGACCGTCAAGGCAATGACGCCGCGCGATCTTGACGACGTCAAAGCACAGATCATTTTAAGCAATACCTATCATCTGTACCTTCGCCCCGGACATGAGCTTGTGAAGGAAGCCGGCGGTCTGCATACCTTTATGCACTGGGACAAGCCGATTTTGACCGACAGCGGCGGATTTCAGGTTTTCAGCCTTGCGGGGATCAACGACATTCGCGAGGACGGGGTGATGTTCCGCTCGCACATCGACGGGAGCAGGCACTTCTTCACCCCGGAAAAGGTTATGGAGATCGAGCAGGCTCTGGGCGCGGATATCGCCATGTGCTTCGACGAATGTGCGGATCCGAACAAGGATCACGCCTATGCCGTCCGCGCCATGGACCGCACGCACCGATGGGCGGAGCGCTGCCAAAAGGCACACACCCGCAAGGATCAGGCATTGTTCGGCATCGTGCAGGGCAGCGTATATCCCGACCTTCGCATCGAAAGTGCAAAGACGCTCGCATCCATGAATTTCATCGGCTACGGAATCGGCGGACTTTCCGTCGGTGAACCGAAGCATGTCATGTATGACATGCTGGAAACGATCCGACCGTATATGCCGGAAAACAAACCGCGTTATCTGATGGGCGTCGGAAGCCCCGACTGTCTGCTCGAAGGCGTGATGCGCGGGATCGATCTTTTCGACTGTGTGCTGCAGACGCGCTCGGCTCGAAACGGGCTTGCACTGACCCGCAACGGTCGGCTGATGCTGCGGAACAAAACGTTCGAGCATGATTTTACGCCGATCGAAGAAGGCTGCGACTGCTACGCATGCCGGAATTTCACACGCGCATATATCCGACATCTCATCAAAGCGGACGAGATTCTTGCGGCGCAGCTCGTATCCATGCATAACCTGCGGTTCTCGCTGCGGCTCATGGAGGATGCTCGTGCTGCGATCGAAAACGACTGTTATGCGGATTTTGCGGCGGAGCTTTTAGGGAGGAAACTGTTCTGATGATCCGGTATACGGTCAAAACAGAAAACGATATGCTTGCGCTCGGAGAACGCATCGCACAGCGCTGCAGCCTGCGCGGGTTCATTGCGCTCTACGGCGATCTCGGCGCAGGCAAAACCGTATTCGCGCGCGGCGTTGCAAAAGCGTTCGGCATTGCGCACGTTTCCAGTCCGACCTTTACGATCGTCTGCGAATACCCGACCGAGCCGAAACTTTATCATTTTGACGCGTACCGCCTTTGCGACGCGGACGAGCTCTACGCGATCGGCTTTTCCGATTATCTTCGGGAAGACGCGCTGATCCTGATGGAATGGGCTAATCTCGTATCGGAAGCGCTGCCGGAAGATCGGCTGGACGTTACGATACAGGGATCCGGGAGCGAGCCTCGCACAGTTACGATCGAATGCAAAGGGAATTGCGATAAGGAGGTCTTTTATGAAGATCCTTGCGCTTGAAACAACCGATGCAGTCGCTTCCGCAGCGCTGTATCTGGATGACGGCGCCGTTTACGAGACGGTGATCGACACGGGGAAGAAGCATGCCGAGTCGGTTTTGCCTGCAGCGGAAGCGCTGCTTGCCGCACACGGTCTGTCTCCTGCCGATATGGACGCATTTGCGGCCGACGTCGGCCCCGGATCGTTTACGGGCGTCCGGATCGGCGTATGCATGGCAAACGCGCTGGGCGCGGCATGCGGAAAGCCGGTTATTGCCGTCAATGCGCTTGAAACGGTCGCCTATCCAATGCGGGATGCGGTACCACGTCTGGAAGGGATCGTATGCGCGCTGATCGATGCGCGCAACGGAAACGGTTACGGCGCAGTCTATCAATACGAGTATGATCGTATGAAGGGGACGTATGACGCGAAGGTTCTGGTTCCGCCCTGTGCGTGCGTGATCGACGATTTTGTGTCGAAGCTGCCGAAGGATTGCCGTACGGTCGGGACCGGTACGGATTTCAAAATGCTTCCGTCCGCGCAGAATGTCGCCAGGATCGCCGCAGTACGTACGGGAGAGAAGGAGATCGCGCCGCTGTACTTAAAGCCCTCGCAGGCAGAACGGATGTGGAACGCATGATCACCGTACGCGCCATGCAAAAAGCCGACGTCAAGGCGGTTTATGAGATCGAGGTGCTGTCCTTCCGCACGCCGTGGTCCCTGCGGTCGCTGATGGGCGAGCTCAGAAACAACGTTGCACACTATACCGTTATGGAACGGGACGGGGCGATCATCGGCTACTGCGGAATGTGGGTCCTGTTCGAGGAAGCGCACATCACGAACATCGCAATTCATCCGGAGCACCGCGGCAGCGGTTACGGGAAACAGCTCCTGCATGCTGCGATGCGCGTTGCCGCGTCGTTCGGCGCCGAGATGATGACGCTTGAAGTACGCGAGACCAACGCCGTCGCGCAGCGCATGTATGCCGAAATGGATTTTTCACAGCAGGGCAGAAGACGGCGCTACTATTCCGACACGGGGGAAGACGCTTTGCTCCTATGGAACTGCAATATATCGGACACCGTTGAAAAAAACACTTGCCTTAATGAAAGGTATCTGTTACAATCTGAATCGTTTTTGAAGGGGGAATAAAAAGATGAGTTTATACGGAACATGGCAGCAGATCGCGCAGTCGCAGCGGACGCGCGAAGAATACGATGCATTCTGGGGCGCTTATTTTGAAGCGGAGAAACAGAATTATAAAAAGATCCTTGCAAACCATGAAACGGTTTATGCCGGAAAGCTTTCGGACGTCGCCGCGCAATTTGACATGGATCCCGTTACGTTCGTAGGGTTTTTGGACGGAGCGAACACAAGCTTTGCGGACGGCGAAAAGGATCTGGAAGCGCTGACGGAAGAAAGCGAGATCACGCTGGCGTTCGATTTCGACCGGCTTTACATCAACATGCACAATGCGAAGGCGGACTGGCTGTATAATCTTCCGGAATGGGAAAACGTCCGTACGGAGGAACAGCGCAGGGAGCTGACCAAGCAGTATCGCGCGGAAAAAGTCTTCGTCGCGCCGCCGACGGTCGGCAGAAACGATCCGTGCCCCTGCGGCAGTGGCAAGAAGTATAAAAAGTGCTGCGGTAAATAATGAAAAAGTGATTGACAGATTCAGATTCATCTGTTAAAATATGAATTCGGAACTGCGATGCGTCTGTAGCTCAGCAGGATAGAGCAACGGCCTTCTAAGCCGTAGGTCCCGGGTTCGAATCCCTGCAGGCGCGCCAATGCGCATCCCCGGGGAACGCTCGGGGATGCGGATCTTGCGAGAGCGTACGTGGTGGATATAGTTCAGTTGGCTAGAATGCCAGATTGTGGCTCTGGAGGTCGTGGGTTCGAGTCCCACTATCCACCCCATTGCTCGTGAGCCGGGCCGAAAGACCCGGCTCAAAAGCAACTATGGGGTGTAGCCAAGCGGTAAGGCAACGGACTTTGACTCCGTCATTCGTGCGTTCAAATCGCGCCACCCCAGCCATGACCCGTTAGCTCAGTCGGTAGAGCACTTGACTTTTAATCAAGGTGTCCGGGGTTCGAATCCCCGACGGGTCACCAGACAATTCTGCGGACGTGGCGGAATTGGCAGACGCGCCGGATTTAGGTTCCGGTGCCATAGGCGTATGAGTTCAAGTCTCTTCGTCCGCACCACATGCAGGTATAGTGTAGCGGTAACACATTAGCCTTCCAAGCTGAGATCACGGGTTCGAGTCCCGTTACCTGCTCCAGCAAAAACGCGTGATTTGGTAAACAAGTCACGCGTTTTTGTAATGATGTTAGCCTTGCGGGCAAATGATGTTGCCTTCGGCACATGGCGGGCAAACATCGCATCGTGGAACGCGCAGCGATATTGATGCAGACCGCTTTCCCGCGCCCTGTTGCGTTCCGACACGTTTCATGGTATGATGTTATCAATAATTTTCCGAGGGGCGTCGTTATGAATACCGTAAAGAAGTATCTGCATCCCATTCTGATCTTCCTGATTTTTGAAGCCGTTGCGATCACGCTGTGGCTGACCAAGAGGAATCTGTTTTATCTGCTCAATTTCAGTTATATCGGCATCTCGATCGCCCTCGGCATCTTTCTCTATATCCGGAAATACAAGCATGCGCGGCGCGTTGTGCAGCTTCTTGTCGGGCTCTATATGCTCGTCTATCTCGGCTTTATCAAGGGCGAGAACATGCAGATCGAAGGCTTCTGGTATTATCTGTTTACCGGCGTGTTCGAGGCGGCGACCATTCACTATGCCGTCGCAAAGATCTTCGGACCGCTGATCTTCGGACGCGGCTGGTGCGGCTACGCCTGCTGGACGGCGATGGTGCTTGATTTTCTGCCGTACAAAGTCCCGCAGAAGCCACGAAAGAAGCTCGGAGGGATCCGGTATATCACGTTTGCTGCTTCGCTGATTTTCGCTGCCGCGCTGTTCCTTGCCAAGGTCGGAAATATCGAACGCATCATGTTCTGGGCGTTTGTGATCGGCAACGTCGTCTATTACGGTGTCGGCATTGCGCTTGCGTTCGCGTTCAAGGACAACCGCGCGTTCTGCAAATATATCTGTCCGATCACGGTCTTTCTGAAGCCTATGAGCTATTTTTCCCTGTTTCGTGTGAAATGCGACAAGGAGAAGTGTGTTTCCTGCGGCAAATGCAAACGCGTCTGCCCGATGAACGTCGACGTCACCGACAATTCCAGAAAGCGCGAGAACGGGACGGAGTGCATTCTCTGCATGGAGTGTGTCAAAAACTGCCCCAAGGATGCGCTTTGATCCGTTGAGAAACGAACCGTCCCGGTGCAGCGCCAATGCCGGGACTTTTGTTTTACAATTTTTTTTGAAGCTGTGAACCTTTCGGCTTTCTTTTGCGACTTAATAAGTGAAGACGTCCTCAAAGCAAAGGAAAAGAGGTGAGAACATGATCGATTTTGAAACGCTCGTTTCAGGCGTGACGCAGCCGCTGGAACGCTTTGTGAAATTCCGCGTCGGGAATCCGGCTGATGCCGAAGATATATTGCAGGAGGTCCTGACGGCGGCGTATCGCTGTGCGGAAACGCTTTCCGATGAAACAATGTTCAAACCGTGGATCCTCGGCATCGCCAGAAACAAGTGCAACGATTATTTCCGCGCAAAGGCGAAGCGCATGGAGATCCCGTTGGAATCGCTTGACGAGGCTGCGCTGACGACCGGCATCCATGGCGTTACGACACGGACAGTCGTGCGTGAAACGCTCGATCGCCTCGGCGATACCGATAAACAGATCCTGTATCTCAGCTACTTCAAAGATCTGCCGCAATCGGAGATCGCAAGCCGTCTCGGCATTCCGGTCGGTACGGTCAAAAGCCGTCTCCACCACGCAAAACAGCAGTTCAGGGAACTGTACCCCGAAAAACCGAAAGGAGAAACCGTTATGAAGAACGAACGTAAGTTTATGCCGGAGTATATGCCGGATTATCAGATCAAAGAAACCGAAGGCGCACCGTTCGCGGTCTGCTGGGAAGAAATCATGGGCTGGTTCATCGTGCCGAGACTCGGCGAGAAGCTCAGCTGGGCAATGTACGATTTTCCGAAGCGCAAACGTACCGAGCAGTGCGATCTGGAGGTCACGGGCAGAGCGGAAGTCCATGGAATCGAGGGCGTTGAGATCGAAACGGTCGAATACGAACCGATGGACTGCAACAGGATCGACGACGCTGACGTCGCAAAGCGCCGGTTCGTCGCGCAGCTTACCGACACGCACTGCCGGTATCTTGCGGAAAGCCACGTTGAGGACGGCGTCAAAAAACTCTTTACCTTCCTTGACGGCGACGAATTTCTGCAAAGCTGGGGCTTCGGCAAGGACAACTGCGGCAATGAAACGCATATCGCGCCGAAGGGCTTGATCCAAAAGCGCGGCAGCATGGTCACGACCGCGAAACAGCCGTTTATGCTCGATGTCGTCGGTCGTTACGAGGTTGCGATCAACGGAAAGATCTATGATACGGTCTGCGTGATCGACGCAGGCGCATATGAGGAAGGCGTCGTAACCGAGCAATACCTCGATCGCAATGGCAGGACGATCCTGTGGAGACGCTTCAACCGCAGCGACTGGATGCAGGACAGCTACAAACGTCCGTGGACCGAGCTTCTGCCGGAAAACGAGCGCATCACCGTCGACGGCGAGACTTACGTCCACTGGTACGACTGCATCACAGACTACATTCTGTAATCCCCGAAAATGAAACAGGATCCGGTTTTCCGGATCCTGTTTTGTCATTCGCCGATCTTGATGACCCCTTCGGAGATGATCAGATGCACTTCGCCGTCCTTGGTCTGCAGGATGACGGGATCAAGAAGCTCCATTGCCTGCAGCGTTTCCGCATCGGCGGGGTTCTTCACGGAATCGCAGATGATCACATGCGACGGCATGGTCGCTGCCATCAACGCGAACGTGTTATCATCGTACACGCCGTGATGCGGCAGCTTCAGGACGTCGCAGGTCAGGTTTCGCGTGCCGAACACCAGCTTTTCAAGCTCAGCGCCTTCTGCGTCGCCCATGAACAGGTACGACTTCCCTTGATACAGGATCTTTGTAATCAGAGACTGTTCGTTGTCGCTCTTGCCGTCAAACGGGACGGGGGAGGTCCAGATCGTCATTTCCAGCTCGCCGAATTTCAGAGAAAGATCCTGATCCAGATAGGATACCTCGGCGTCCGCCTGCGCCAGAGCCGCAAGCAGCTGGGAATACTGCTTGGAATCTTTTTCGTATCCCGGAAGCACGATACGGTTGACAGGGATCGACTCTATGATCGTGTCCGCACCGCCGATGTGATCCTTGTCAAAGTGCGTCAGGATCAGAAGATCAAGCTTTCCGACGCCGAGCGCCCGGAGCCTTTCGACAAGGCGTTCGCCGTCTCCGTGCTCACCGGCGTCGATCATGATCGATGCGTCGGACGTACGCACCAGAAGCGCGTCGGCTTTGCCGATCGAAAAGGCGTAGATATCGAGTTTTTTTGCGTCCTTGTCTTCCGTCGGATCATTGAAGCATCCGAGCAGAAGCAGCAGGATCAGCAGAATGGTCAGCAATCGTTTCATGGAAACAGTATATCCGATAATTCCCGCATTGACAAGAGCCAATAACATGTTATAATAATGATACGAACATATGTTCGCATCGTGGAGATGACATGAAGGTATACGTCGGAGT
>CAMVGD010000070.1 GCA_947166925.1 uncultured Clostridia bacterium
CTGGACCACGGCGACAGCTTCGAGCTGTGCAAGAGCTGCATCGACGGCGGCTTCACCTCCGTCATGATCGACAAGTCGGGTCTCCCGCTTAAAGAGAACATCGCGATCACCAAGCAGGTCGTCGAGTACGCGCACGATCACGGCGTGGTCGTAGAGGCGGAGCTCGGTACGCTTGCCGGCGTCGAGGACGAGGTCAACGTCTCCGCGGAGAATTCCTCCTACACCCGTCCCGAGGACGTGCAGGAGTTCGTCGAGAGCACCGGCTGCGACTCCCTCGCGATCGCGATCGGCACGAGCCACGGCGCCTATAAGTTCACCGCCGCGCAGTGCACGCGCAACGAACAGGGTCTTCTGGTTCCCCCGCCCCTCCGTTTCGACATCCTCCGCGAAGTCGAAAAGCGTCTGCCGGGCTTCCCGATCGTTCTGCACGGTTCCTCCTCCGTCCCGCAGGAGTTCGTCAAGATCATCAACGAGAACGGCGGCAGAATGCCCGACGCGGTCGGCATTCCCGAGGAGCAGCTCAGAGAAGCCGCGCGCATGGCGGTCTGCAAGATCAACATCGACAGCGACCTGCGCCTTGCAATGACGGCATGCATCCGTCAGTACTTCAACGAGCATCCGGATCATTTCGATCCGCGCCAATACCTGAAGCCCGCGCGCGCCGCCATCCAGAAGATGGTCCAGCACAAGCTCGTCGACGTGCTCGGCTGCAACGGCAAAGCATAATCCCCTGCCTTCTTACGCCCGGTCCTTCCGGATCGGGCGCTTTTCGTTGTGTTTCCGAAAAACGCGCGCTGTTTTTCATGCATCAGACCATCCGTGCCCGCATATACTGACCGAAAACAGCGGCAGGTGAGGCTATGCAGCGGAAAAGAAAACTCGTCGGCGTCGCGCTCGGCTCCGGCGGCATGCGCGGGATCGCGCACATCGGTGTTTTGCAGGTATTGGAGGAAGCAAATATTCCGATCGACTTCGTATCGGGCGCGTCGGTCGGCGCGTTCGTCGGCGCGGCGTACGCCGCCGAAATGGACCTGTATGCGCTCGGCAGGTTTGCGACAGGGCTCAAAAAGCGCGACGTGCTGGATTTTCCGAACCCGTTCCGGTCCGGCGTCTTCTCCGGGAAAAAGTTTCAAAGGCTCTGCGCGCTTGTGACGGACAACCGTTCGTTTTCGGAAACGTGCGTGCCCTTCTGGTGCTCGGCGGTCGATATCCGGACCGGCGAAACGCTGTATCTGCACGAGGGGAAGCTAAAGGACGCGGTCCGCGCGAGCATCGCGATCCCGGGGCTTCTGCGTCCCTTTCCGATCGGCGATACGACCTACATCGACGGCGGCACGATCGAGTCGGTCCCCGTCGACGTCCTGCGGCAAAACGGCGCGGACGTCGTGATCGGCGTCGATCTGTCCATCTGCGCGCCGTACGCGCCGAAGCGTCCGAACGCCTATACGGTCGCATTCCGTTCGGTGGACGTCATGCGCGCGGAGATCGACCGGCTGAAGCCCTTCGGCGCCGATGTGCTGATCCGTCCCGACGTCTCGTTTATGGGGCGGCTCGTCCCGCACGACGCCGCAAAGTGCATTTCGGTCGGCAGAGCCGCGGCGTCGGAAGCGCTGCCGGAGATCCGGCGGGTGCTTGCGCGGCAGGCATCCTTTTAGAAATACCGGCATAGTGTTTTCCGGAGGACGCTATGCCTTTTTTATTTCCGCTGCTGATTCTGTTCGGGCTGATCGCCGTACCCGACGCCGCGTTTTCCGCCGCCTCGCAGGCGGCGCTTCTTTGGTGGTCGCGCGTGCTGCCGTCGCTTTTGCCGTACCTTATCGCGTCGTCGCTTCTGCTGAAAAGCGGCGTTCCTGCCCGTCTTCCGAAACGGCTTGCGCCGGTCCTGCTGCTGCCGCTCGGGCTTTTGGGCGGGTATCCGGTCGGCGCAAGGCTTGCGGGAAAGCTGTACCGCGACGGTTCGCTTTCGCGTTCCGACGCGCAGAAGACTGCCGCGTTCTGCAACCTACCGAATCCGGTCTTTCTGCTCTCCGTCGTCGCCGCGGGTTTCTTTCACGATCCGAAAACCGCGCTGCCGCTGCTGCTCGGCGTGTACGGAACGTCGCTTCTTGCGCTCGTTCCGCTGTCCCGCATCCGGCTGTCCGCCGCCCAAAAGTCCGAACCGCCCGCGCTCTCGCGGGATCTGCCCGCGGCGATCTCCGACGGCATGCAGGCGATCCTGCACATCGGCGGCTGTCTCGTGTTCGCGTCCGTGCTCGGCGCGCTGCTGGAATCCACCGGGCTCTTTCGCCTGTTCGGCGCCGCCGCACCGACCGTCCGCGCCTGTACCCTCGGGCTCTTTGAAATGACCTCCGGCGTGTCCCTGCTCTCCTCTCTGCCGCTTTCGCTTCCGCTGCGGCTCGCGCTTTCGGCGTTCTTCCTCCAGTTCGGCGGGGTCTCCGTGCTGCTGCAGAGCGCGTCGCATCTTCCGCTGTCCCTGCTGCGCTATTGTCTCGTCCGGCTGATCCTTGCCCTTCTTTCCGCGCTTGCGGTCTACCTGCTCACGCCGCTGTTTTGTCCCGCCGCGGTCGTCCCGACGCTTGCGACCGGCGCCGAAATGCTGCAAAACAGCTTTGATATGCTTGCCGTTACGCTTTCCTCCACGATCGGGCTTCTGCTCGTCTTTGTCTTCACCTTCGGTCTCAGGCATCAAAAAAGGACGCCGTAAAGCGTCCTTATTCAGATTTATTTCAATACCCGAGCAGCGGGTCGATGATCGTCCCGTCGATCGCGTTGATGCAGAGGATCATCGTATCGCCGACATAGCAGGTCGCAGCGCCTCTCATCGCATATTCTGCGTAAAACTGTTCCTCGCCCGACCCGTAGTCATTGATCTGCCGGATCGTTCCATAGAGGACCCAAACGGGGACCAAAAAACCTTTCAGCTCTTTGACGTTGTTCTGTTCGCGGACACGGATCAGTTCAAGCCGGACCGACCGAATCTCAATATCCTGCGTTTTGACGCCTTCCCATCCGGACGGATTGTAAATGATCGGGATCATCTTTTCCGCGATCCCGCTGATTTTGTCGAAGGAAAGCAGCGTTGTCGAATCGGAAACGGTTTCCATCACCGTCAGCGGACTATACCATTTGATCTCCGCAATGCCGTCCGCATCAACGAGGATCCGCAAGCTCTCCTGCTGCCAGTCGATGGCATAGGACGATTCGTCCGTATAACCTAAATCCGATGCGTAAACGGCAAGCGGCACGCCGTTGACCAGACGGCGGCAATCGAAGCGCAGCGCATAGTGTTCTGCGGGTTTCACTGTGCCGTCCCTGCTGCCGTCGCTGGAATCGTCGACACGATAGACGTCTGCAATCTCGAACGATCCTCCCGCAGCGTCCCAGAATGCCCGCACATATGCAGCAGCCTCCGCATAATCGAGCCCGTGCAGATCGACCGTATCGTCATAGGGAACCGTATTGCTTTCGGTGTAGCGTTCAAAGCCCTGCAAGTTGCGGAAATAGGAAAAGAACGATTCATGATCGGCGTTTTCAAAAGTCTGTGCATAGATTGCCCGATTCCGGTTGGACGCTTCGATTTGCAGACAATCTGCGGAGATCCACTCGAAATTCTCCGTGTCATATGTTCCGTCGCTGATCCGCGGTTCGCTGTTCTCCGGCGCAGTCTGATATTCCTTTTTCAATCCTTCCAATATCTGCTCGATGTCCCTTCTGTATTCCGCCTGCGTCTTTTCACCCCAGTATTCCGGTCCTGCATCCAGCATCTCGGACCATTCCCTGATCGTCGCTTCAATTTGGGATTTTGTAGGGACTCGCGGTAAATACATCTCCTCGCCGTTCGACAGCAGATTGAAAAGCCGATACATCGTTTCCTGCGGAATGCCCTGCGCGCGGACGTTCACGATCGGCATCGGTTCGGAGGGCACGACGATTTCGGCGTCGGCATGGATCGTCAATGCACCGTCCCGATAATCGAAGCGATACCGCTTCGGGACCTCCGGCGGCGTATAGCTTTCTTCCGGCGGCAGCGTCGCCGAACCCTTCTCGATCATCAGGTCCTGATCCTTTTGCAGCACCACCGGCTCGTCCGGCGTCGGCTGACAGGCAGCAAGAAGCAGCAGCGCTGCAAGAAGAATGATGAAAATGTGCTTTTTCATATGCCTGTCCTCCCTTCAATATCCACGCAGCGGATCGATGATCGTCCCGTCGATCGCGTTGATGCAGAGCGTGATCACGTCGCCCTCATTGACATGGCTGAGACCGCCCAATCCGTAATGCGAATACCCGCCGTCCAAGGTTCCGTCCTTCCACGCGGTTGATTTACGGATCGTTCCGTAGAACACCCAGACCGGGATCAACAGTCCCGTCTTGCCTGTGACGTTATTTTGCTCGCGTACACGGATGAGTTCCAGATTCACGCTGCTGACGTCTACGCAAATGTCGATCCGTTCAATGTCCGGATTGATGCGATCGGTGAAAGGAAGATAGATCACGCGAATCATCTTCTCCGCAATCTCCCGGACCCGGTCGAACGGCATCAGATTGGTCGAATCGGCAACCGGTTCCGTGACGGTCAGCGGTTCCCACCAGTCGATCGACACGATCCCTTCCCGGTCGACCGTGATCCAAAGGCTTTCCTCTGCCCAATCAATCGCGTATCGGTCGCTGTTCCCGAACACGCCGTCGACGTCCGTTGCGATCGGTACGCCCGCATACATGCGCTGACATTGCACCATCAGGGCACAGTGATTTGCGGGCTGTACGATCCCGTCCGTTCCGCCGCCCTCAGCAAGAGCGTTCTGTTCATCGTCGACTAAGAACACCGTCTTGATCCGGAACGGCTCGCCGATCGCTCCGAGCAGCGCGTTCACCTGGTCGAGCGCATCCCGATAGGTCAATCCGAGAATCTCCGGCAGCTCGGAATCGGCATCGACGAAACGCGCGTTGCGTCTGGAATACATCGGCGCGTCGCTGCGGTCATACTTGAAGACGGACTCGGTATCCTCGTTGAACGCGGAACGGATCGTAAGGTTTCGGTCCTTCGAGAACGCATCCGCGCAGTCAACGACAATGCCGCCGTCATACCGTTCCTTGTAGTAGCTTCCGTCCGCCACCGTGGATTCACGCACCTCGGAGGAAAACGGCGCATTCTTGTAGTCCTGTTTCAGTTCTTCGATATGCTCCTTCCATTCCTCCTCGGTAATGTCTGCGTCCTTGTAGCTGCCGTCCTCCAGCATCTCCATTGCGCGCTTGATGTCAGCTTCCAAATCCTCCTTGGTAGCCGTCCACTGCTGCGTCGGCGTCATCAGCGTATCGCCGTCGGTCAGCAGCGCAAACAGACGTTTCACCGCCCCCTGATCATAGCCGCACGCGCGAACCCGCGCGATCGGCAGCGGCTTGTCCGGAACCGTTACCGGGGCGTCGATATGCACGGTCAGCGTGCCTTCTTCGTAATCATATCGATACCGCTTCGGGACCTCCGGCGGCGTGTAGCTTTCTTCCGGCGGCAGCGTCTCCGAACCCTTCTCGATCATCAGGTCCTGATCCTTTTGCAGCACCACCGGCTCGTCCGGCGTCGGTACGCAGGCAAACAAAAGCAGCAGCGATGCGAGCAATACCGCAAAAACGTATTTCTTCATGAGATCACTCCTTTTCCGTGGCTGCTTTCAGCATAGCGGACGCCGCCGCAAAAAACATCACCAAAATGTAATGAATTTGTAATGAAAATGCGTCATGCGCCGTTTCTTGCCGAATCCATCCTATCATGTGGATTCGTCCGGATTGTCTCAAAAGTGTGAAAACAGGGTGTTAAGAGTATCTCTCATAAGAGCGGTTTTTAAGTGATTGATAAGAGATGCATCGCGTCTGTTCTGACTTCCCTCTGACGAGGGAGGTGGATCGGCGAAGCCGAGACGGAGGGAGGGATAACTACCCTTCAGTCGCCAGCGGCGACAGCTCCCCTGACAAGGGGAGCTCGATTTTTAGCGGAGCGCGCTCTTACTTGCCGATTTACCGTGGTGAACACCTTTTTGCATCGGAACGCGCGCTGCGTCATCCTTTACTTGACGAAAAAGATAAGCACAGTTGTTCGCAAAACATGCAAACAGCTGTGCTTTGTAAAAATGGCTTGGCAAATTATCTCTTAACAGTCCCCTGACATGTCAGTTCCTTATGCTTCGACGACGGCGGTGATGAGACGCAGAGTCGCGTCGAGCGCGTCCTCGTGCGTACGCTCATAGCCGTGCGTTTCGCGCACGCCGGGTCCGATCAGCGCATGGCGCACGTCGTAGCCCGCGCGAAGGGATACGTCCGCGTCCGAGCCGTAGCTCGGGACCATCATATCGAGCGCGTACGGGATGCCGTTCTTTTCGCAGAGCTTCACAAGCTCGTCGGTCAGCACCGTGTGATACGGGAACGACGCGTCCTTCGTGGCGATCGTGACCTTGTGCTCGCTGCTGTCGTGATCGAGCCCGATGCAGCCGATGTCGACCGCGATGAGGTCGCGCGTGTCCGCGGGGATGCCGCATGCGCCGCCGTGCCCGACCTCCTCGTATTCGGTGAACAGCAGGCTGACCTTGCGGTTCAATTTGACCCTGCCGTCCGCAACGCGCTGCGCCAAAGCAAGGAGCGTCGCCGCGCTTGCCTTGTCGTCGAGATAGCGGCTCTTGATAAAGCCTTTTTCGGTCTCCTGATAGCGCGTTTCGATCGCGACCTGATCGCCGCAGGTGATGCCGAGCTTCTCGACGTCCGCGCGGGAATACACGTCCTCGTCCAGAAGCAACACAAGATTCGTGTCGAGGTCCATCGGCGTGTCCTTTTCGGACTGGCTCATCAGGTGGACGCTCGGGTTCTTTCTGCGGACCGTTCCGGTATAGACCTTGCCGTTTCTTGCGTGCACGCGGCAGTTCCAGTCGAGCGCGTAGTACGGATGCACGCCGCCGACCTTGATGACGGACAGCGTTCCGTCCGCGTTGATTCTTTTCACCATGAGCCCGATCGCGTCGACGTGCGCGGCGATCGTGACGGGGTTGCCCTCGCCGCCGAGGTCGAACCGCACGCCGCCCTTATTGAGCTGCACGGCGGGAATGCCCATCCGCTTTGCCTCGGCAAGCAGGTACTCGTCCATGTCCACAAAGAAGCCGGTCGTGCTGTCGATCGACATCAGATCGCGCAGGTTTTTTTTCAGTTGTTCCATAGGTCCTCCTCAGTTTGCGGACTTGATCGCGCTCCATGCCTTGGTGAACACATCGGTGAAATCGCCGAGGTCATGGAAGATTTCACAACGATCGAGCACCTCCTGCGGAGGATTGTAGGTTTCGTTCTCGGTGAAGTACGTGTCAAGACGCTCCATCGCCGCCTTGTTCGGCGTCGAATAATAAATGTATTCGGTGTTGCGCGCCGCGATGTTGCCGTCGTTCAGGAAGTTGATGAACGCATGCGCCGCTTCGATGTTCTTTGCCGTCTTCGGAATGATGACGTTGTCGAACCAGACGTTGCTGCCCTCATCGGGAACGGCATACGCAAGATCCTCCACCGCGTCCATGCTGCAGAATGCGTCGCCGGAGTAGATCACGCACATTGCCGCCTTGCCGTTTTCCATGGTTGCGCGGAGATCGTCGGTGCCCCAGCCCTTTCTCAAAGGCGCCTGTTCGATCAGCTTGTCGCGCGCGGCGGCAACTTCTTCCTCGCTGCGGGTATTCATCTCGTAGCCGAGGTACTTCAGCGTAATGCCGATGGAGTCGCGAAGGCTGTCATACATATAGATCTGTCCCGCATACTTTTCGTCCCAAAGGATGCCCCAGCTCGTGACCGGTTCATCGACCATCGTGGTATTGTACAGAATGCCGACCGTGCCCCACATATACGGAAGCGAATACTTGTTGCCCGGATCAAAGATGTTTGTGATCTCGGTCATCTTCGGGTCAATGTTCTTGGCATTCGGGATCTTCGAATAATCCAGCGGCTGCAGCATGTCCTCACGGATCATTTGCTCGATGATGTAATCCGACGGGAAGCACAGATCATACGGGCTGTCGGACGAACGAAGCTTGATCAGCATTTCTTCATTGCTGGTCATTTCGATATAGTTGACCTTTACGCCGGTCTCCTGTTCGAAAAGCGCGATCAGTTCCTCGTCAATGTATTCACCCCAGTTCAGTACGTTCAGCTCGCCGCCGATATACTCGTACTGATCGCCGTCCGCGAAGGTGTTTTCATCCACTTCGACGGTCGATTTGCAGGCGACGAATGCCGCAAGAAGGATCAATGCCAGAACAAGACTCAGGACTTTTTTCATTTGGTTTCCCCTTTCACGTTTGTTATTTCTTCATTTTGACTTTTTTATTCTGGATCTCATACTCCCGCTCCTTTGCAAGACGCCGCAGATTGACGATCAGCAGCAGGGATACAAGCGGAATAAAGATGATCGTTGCAAGCGCGGGATTGACGCCCTTTGCGCCGTGCGCCGTGTTCGAATAAATATATACGGACAGCGGCTGAATGCGGTCCGCAACGAAGTAACTGACCACAAAGTCGTCCAGCGACATGGTGAGCGCCATGATAAAGCCGGAGCTGATACCCGGCATGATGTCCGGGATGACCGCCTTTAAGAGCGCCTGGATCGGCGAACAGCCGAGGTCCAGCGCCGCTTCATAAAGAAGATCCGAGCTTTGCTTGAGCCGCGGCAGCACCGAGAAGATCACATACGGAATGCTGAACGAGATGTGCGCGATCAGAAGCTTGACAAAATCGCCGACCTGAGCGCCGATCCTGCCGAGGATTCCGTTCACGAACGCAAACAGCATCATGAACGTGATACCGGTCACGAGATCCGGGTTGACCATCGGAAGCTGCGACACATTGACCACGATATTGCGGGGACGTTTGCGCATCGAGTTGATCCCGATCGCCGCAGCCGTGCCGATTACCGTTGCAATGATGCTCGAGGCAAACGCGATCTCGAGCGTCAGCAGCAGTGATCTGCCTGCGTCTCCGGAAAAGACCGTGCCGTAGTTTGCGAACGTAAAGCCGTTCCATCGTCCGAGGTTTGAATAGGAAATGCGCCTTCCGGAGCCGACCGAGAAATCGTTGAACGAGAACACGATCAGGTAGATGATCGGAAGGTACAGGAACAGCAGCATAAAGCCGAGATACACGTATTTGAGGGAACGACCGAGTTTCTTCACAGGATGCTCCCTCCTTCCTTATCCTTGTCGAAGTGGTTCATGATCGCGGTACTGATCAGCACGAAAACCAGCAGAATGATCGACAGCGTGGAACCGACGGAATAGTCGCCTTTTCCCGCAAGCACCTTGAACGCCTGTTCGATCTCGTTTCCGTAAAGATTATAGTTGCCGTTGCCGATCAGCGCCGGAACGGTAAACGCCGTGATCGCCGGAACGAATACCATCGTGATGCCGGAAACGATGCCCGGCACCGAAAGCGGAAGTACAACGCGGAAAAACGTCTGCGCACCGTCGGCGCCGAGGTCCCGCGACGCTTCCAGAAGGCTTTTGTCGAGCTTACTGAGCGTGTTATAGAGCGGCATTACCATAAACGGCAGGAAGTCGTACACCAGCACCATCAGCACCGCCCCGACCGTGCCGGTCAGCGTTGTTTTGATTCCCAGCATATCCGGAAGCGCATATTCGAGGATCGCACGCCACGCGTAAGTGCGCAGCACGAAATTCATCCACATCGGTACAAAGAACAGCACCGAAATAAACCCTGCGACCGACTTTTTCATATTCGCAAGGATATAGGCGATCGGATACCCGAGCAAAAGACAGATCGCCGTCGTGCCGAGCGCGATCTCCACGCTTACAAGCAGAACGCGCCATTTCTGAACATCCGTCAGCGTTTCCCAGCACTTTCGGAACGTCCATGTCCCGTCCACGTTGAACGCGTAGTAGAAGATGAACAGCATCGGCACGGCGATGAACAGGATCATCCATACGATATACGGATAAGCAAAGAATTTACGCTTCATGCCCCTGCCCTCTTATTCTTCGCGCGTCACGATCTCGGCCTTTTCGGTTTCTTCGTCCGCCTCGTCGTCCTTTTTGGTAAGCTCCATCTTGTCGGGATCGACTAAGATACCGATCTCCTCGCCGTCCTCCATGAACTCGTCGGAGTGCGCGATCCAGTCGTTCTCCTCGCAGGAGATCGTGACCTCGTAGTGCGTGCCGAGGAACATGCACGCCTTGATCGTGCCGGTGAGCTTCGCGTCCTGCGGGGCGACGAGCCGCACGTTTTCGGGCGCGATGCGCACGATGGCGATCTCCTTGTTCTGATACGCCTCCAGTCCCTCGCACGGGAACGCCACGTCGTCGATGTAGATCGCGCCGTCGCCCGGCCAGACCTCGGCGTCGAAGATGTTGTTACTGCGCGTCTTCTTCATGATATGGATCGCGTCGGGCAGGATCTGAATGCCGACCCGCTGCCCCACCGGCGCAAAGTCCGTGGTATGCACGATCCATTCATAGCCGCCGCAGTCCACGCAGATTTCATAGTGCACGCCCATGAACACGACCGATGCGACCGTTCCGGAGACCTTTGACTTCTCGGGCGGAACGATGTCGATGTCCTCCGGACGCACGACCGCGTCGACCTCGACGTTTCTGCCGAAGCCCGCGTCCACGCAGCGGTAGACCACGCCGTTCATGCGGACCTTGAAGTCCTCGAGCATGAGCCCCGGGACGATGTTGCTCTCGCCGATGAAGTCCGCGACGAACGGGTTCTTCGGCTCGTTGTAGATGTCGGTCGGCTTGCCGATCTGCTGGATGACGCCGTCCTTCATGACGACGATCGTGTCGGACATCGTCAGCGCCTCCTCCTGGTCGTGCGTGACGTAGATGAACGTGATGCCGAGCTGCCGCTGCATCCTTTTCAGCTCGACCTGCATCTCCTGCCGGAGCTTGAGATCGAGCGCGCCGAGCGGTTCGTCGAGCAGCAGGACCTTCGGCTCGTTGACAAGCGCTCTGGCGATTGCGACGCGCTGCTGCTGTCCGCCGGAAAGCTGGTCGATCCAGCGCTTGCCGTAGCCCTCTAAGTTGACGAGCTTCAGCATCTTTTCTACCTTTTCCTCAATGACGGGCTTCGGCGTCTTTTTGATCTTCAGACCGAACGCGATGTTGTCATGCACGTTGAGGTGCGGGAACAGCGCGTACTTCTGGAAGACCGTGTTGATCTCGCGCTTGTGCGGCGGGACCTTCGCAATGTCGACGCCGTTCATCTTGATCATGCCGGACGAAGGCGTGATGAACCCCGCGATGCACCGCAAAAGCGTCGTCTTGCCGCAGCCGGACGGGCCCAGAAGCGTTAAAAACTCGCCGTCGTTGATATACAGATTGACGTGATCCAGCGCCACGTCCCCGTTGTAATCCTTGCTGACGTCAACCAGCTCGATCAGATGTTTGTTTTCCATGTGCCCCCCTAAATCAATACAGAATGAAAGATCCCATCGCTCAGAAAGACGGCGGCGTGCTGATCCAGAGCACCTTCGCCGGTGTTTTTCCGCTGTTGAATAGATAATGCACGCCCTGCGGATGCAGATAGAAGCTGTCGCCCTTCTTCACGCGGTATTTCGCGTCGCCGTCGACGAGCGTGATCGTGCCGGACAAAACGTGCCCGAACTCCTCGCCCTCATGCGGGTCGAGCTCCTCCGTCTGTCCTCCGGGACGGATCGTGACGAGGATCGGCTCCAAGGCGTTTTTCTGCGCGTTCGGCACGAGCCAGCGAATCAGCGTGCCCGCCTCGTCGTCCTCCTTCTCGAACGTATCGTCCGGCGTAAACACCACGCGCGCGTCCGAGCGGTCGTTGAAGAACGCGGAGATATCGGTCCCGAGCGCTTCCAGAATATCCATCAGCGTCGCGATCGAAGGGGACGTGATATCGTTTTCCAGCTGCGAGATGAAACCCTTGGTGAGCTCGGTCCGCGCCGCAAGTTCCTCCTGCGTCAGTCCGAGCTTGACCCGAAGCCTTCTGAGCTTTCTTCCGATCTCCGGTCTGCCCGTTTCCATCGTGTCTATCCTTTCTAAACTTTAAGTTTACGATCACTAAACTTTCTTGCACATATAGTGCCACAATACGCTGTCTTTGTCAACCCGTTTTTTGCCGATATGCGGCGGTTTGCGCCGTTCTGCAAAAAATATATGAAAAGCCGGGGCGATACCCCCGGCAAAAAAGCCCGCCGTTCGCTTCGGAACGCACAAAAAGGGGGTGTTAAGAAACGCAACACGTTTTCTTAACACCCTCTTTATGAATTCTCGCTTCGCTCCGTGAATTGTCCTTTGGACATGAATTGCGCCTTGCGGCGCATGAATTGACGGCGGAGCCGTCATGAAGGTTGGTTTTCCGTCCGGAAAACCTTCATCAATGACAACGAAGTTGTCTATTCATGCGCGCAGCGCAATTCACGGCGAAGCCAATTCATGCAGCCATGCTGCAATTCAT
>CAMVGD010000071.1 GCA_947166925.1 uncultured Clostridia bacterium
AGCATCAGGATCACCGTTTCGACCGGCCGCATATAGAATATGGCATAGAGCAAAACAAGATTGGACAGACCGAGCTTGATGCCGGGAACGGCCGGTACAAGCGGGATCAGCGAATCGAGATACCCGAGGATCAGCGCCGCGGCTGTGAGCAGCGCCATTTTGGTCAGAACACGGATCTTCATTGCCCGTCACCTGCAAACTCAATATAGACTCTGTGCGGCGCGCAGACGATCCATGTTCCGAGCGGACGGGACCGGACCGTTTCCGCACTGAGTTTTCCCTGCTTCATGCATTCCCGGTGCGGGCAGTTCGCCGTCTCCATCCACGCCTCTCCGTTCTCGATGCGGATCACATTTTCTTCGTCTTCCCCCGTCTCCCGTTCGGCGATCTCGCCGTTTCGGATCACGATCGTACGCGTTTCCCATGCGGGGATCTCGATCGATCGTCCGTCTCCGTACCGGATCACAAAACGATCCGCGGCGCCGGTTTTCGGGCGCAGCAGGAAACAGACCGCAACGGCAAGCGCGGCGAACGCGATCACCGCCGCCGTCAGGATCCAATTCAGTTTTCTCCGGTCACCTGTCGTTTTGTGTTCCATTGCGTCCGTCTGTTTCTTCCTTCGATTGTATGCGCTCCAATTCACGCGCCAGATTTCTCATGTGCTCCGGATCGAACGGATCGTTCAGTCCCGCCTGTTTCAAAGTCCGCAGAAGCCCGCCGTCCGTACGCGTCAGGATCGCGCGATACGCCTCTTTTGCGGCGTCCGGATCCGACTTGCTCATCACATACAGCTCCAGCGCCGTCAGCATGCCCGCCGCGTAGCTGATGTAATAAAACGGCGACTGAAACGTATGCGGGATCTGCGTCCACGACCGCGCTTCCGCGCCGAAGCGATCCAGTCCGTATTCCCCGATCAGGCGTTCATATTCCGCATTCAGCGCTTCGACGGTCGGTTCCTCCTGCGCGTAGGCATACTGCTGAAACGCGTCCTCCGCGCACCCATCGAGCAACGCGTAGAGCGCATAGAACAGTTCCGCCGTCTCCGCCGCATCGGATACCGCACCGTATATGGTATCATACCGCATAACCGTCAGCAGTTCAAGTCCCTGCGCATCGATTTCGGCAAGATCGAGCGCATCCTCCGTCTCCGTTCCGCTCCCGCGCAGATAGAAGGACGCATAGTGACCGAATTCATGGATCACCGTCGGCGGCATATCGAAACCGTTCGTCCATGAGCTGAACAGAAACGGCGCGCCGTAATCGGCAAGATATACCGTAAAGCTGCCCGGCATGCGTTTCGGATCCGTTCCGAGATCGTACATCCCGTGCCCGGTCATATACGTCCACGGTTCGGAAAGCTCCGGCAGCGTTTCCGCGATCGCCGTCCCGATGCCGCGCATTGCGGGACCGCATGCATAGGTACGATTGTACAGTACCCCCGCCGCACGATAAAACGGCGCGGCCGTCTGTGACAAAACCGGAGCGAACGCATCCCGTACGTGCTCCGACAGCTGCGCAGCGTCCGCCGGCGTATAGCTGCGTCCGATGCAGTCGTACCGGTACTCGGCATACGATTTGAAACCGAGCGTTTCCGCGATCTGCCGGCGCACGCGGATCAGCTCGAGATAGATCGCGCCTGCTTCCCGGTTGAACAGCTCCTGGTATTGCTCATACAGCGCGGCAAAATCCTCCGGCGACAGCGTCGGATCGGACAGGATCTCATCTCCCGTCCACCGTTTGCCGTGCCGTTCAACGATAAGACGCTCCGGCAGCGCTTCGTATGCGCCGACAAGATCGCGCTCCTGTTCGATCAGCGGCAGGATCGCCGGATCGGAAAGCGCGTCCTCCCGCAGAAGCGAATCCACCGTTTTCGCATCGTACCGTTTCCGCAATGCGGGATCCGCTCTGAGGAGCAGCGCCGCATCGACCAGAATGCAGCCGAGCGCTTCGATCCCGCTCGCAAGATCGTCATACGCCGATTTGTTCTCCCGATCCGTTACGTCCCGGCAATAGCGGATATAGGCGATCGACGCATCGGTCTGCAGAGTTTGATACGCTTCCTCCGCGGCGTCGAGCATCGCCTGCACACGGTCTCCCGAAAGCTCGCCGCGCTCGATCCGGAACAGCAATTCCTTTGCGCGCGCAATCTCCAGCGAAACGCGTTTGCCGGACGGTTCCAGTTCCGAAAACGACAACCCGGTATGATACGCCGCCTCGGGTTCCGTGATTGTGCTGCAGCCGAAACCGCCGAAAAGCATCGCGGCGATCAGAACAAGCGACAGGATCCGTTTCATCAAAAGCCTTTCCGGTGCGCGTTTCGTTTCATTTTTTTGCGCATTCCCGATAAAGCTTACGCGATTGTTCCCGATTTTTGCATACAAAGCAAAGATTCTGTTGTCATAGCGCCGAAAATATGATATAAAAATAAAATAGCGAGGTATGAGTATGAAAATCGTAGTATTGGCTGGCGGGCTTTCTCCGGAACGCGACGTTTCGTTTTCCAGCGGGACGATGGCCGCAAACGCATTGCTTTCTCTGGGTCATCAGGCGATCCTGGTCGACCTTTTCTTCGGTCTGCCCGATTGGGACGGCAAGACCGATCTGTTTCAAAGCGTAAAGCCGCTTTCTCCGTTCCGCGTCTCGGAATCCGAGCCGGATCTGGATGCGCTGCGTCAGTCGCGCAAGACCGGCTTCAACGACTATATCGGGCTGAATGTCCCCGAGCTGTGCGAACAGGCGGATATCGTGTATATGGCGCTGCACGGCGACTGCGGGGAAAACGGCAGACTGCAGGCGTTCTTCGACGAACGCGGCATCCGCTATACCGGTTCCGGCGCCGTGGGCTGCCGCAACGCTATGGATAAATGGATCAGCAAGCAGATCTTTGAATCCGCAGGCATTCTGACGCCGCGCGGACAGCTTCTGAAAGCCGGAGATCCGTTCGATCCGGATTCACTGCCCGTCCCCTGCGTTGTCAAGCCCTGCAACGGCGGCTCGTCGATCGGCGTTTCGGTGGTCACGGACCGGCGCGAGCTCTACGATGCGCTGCGCCTTGCGTTCTCGATGGAGAACACGATCCTTGTTGAGGAATACATCAAAGGACGCGAGCTGTCCTGCGGGATCCTAGGCGAAACCGCGCTTCCGCCGATCGAGATCATTCCGCTGCACGGTTTCTACGATTATAAAAACAAATATCAGGCAGGCGCCGCGCGCGAGGTCACGCCCGCTGAGATCGACGAAGAAACAACCGCCCGGATCCAGCGGATCGCGCTGGACGTCTTCCGCGTTCTCGGTCTTTCGGTATACGGGCGCATCGACTTTCTGCTCACCGAACGCGGCGAAGCCTATTGTCTCGAAGCAAACACGCTGCCCGGCATGACCCCGACCTCCCTGCTTCCGCAGGAGGCCGCTGTCGTCGGATATTCTTATGAACGGCTCTGCGACACGATCATTGCGCTGTCGCTAAAGAAATAATATGGCTGCACGGTTTACGATCAAAGAATTACTGGAAGCCACCGGCGGAACGCTGTATGCGCCCGCTGATTTCGGCGATCCCGTCGTCGACGGACTCACCATCGATACAAGAACGCTTTTGCCCGGCATGGCGTATGTCGCGATCCGCGGCGGCACGTTCGACGGACACCGGTTCATTCCGAACGCAACGGAAAAAGGCGCGGTCCTTTCCATATCCGATACCGATGTGCCGTACCCGCACATCCGCGTCAAGAACACCGTGCTTGCCTACCAGAACATTGCAAAGATGCACCGCGAACGGTTCGATCTGCCGGTCGTGTGCATCACCGGCAGCGTCGGCAAGACCACGACCAAGGAAATGGTCAAAGCCGTTCTTGAAACGACGCTGAAAACCCACGCGACCGTCGGCAATTTGAATAACCAGACCGGCGTTCCGACGACGGTTCTGCAAATCAACGAAAGCCATCAGGTCTCCGTCATGGAGCTCGGCACGAATCACTTCGGCGAGATCGACGCGATCGCGCGCGTTGCAGAACCCACGATCTGCCTGTTCACGAACATCGGCGAAGCGCATATCGAGTTTTTCGGCTCGCGCGAAGGTATCTTCCGCGGCAAAACCGAGATGCTCAAACATATGCGTCCCGGCGGAACGGTCATCGCAAACGGCGATGATGATTATCTCTGCACGATTCCCTGCGCGATCACCTACGGACTGTCCGAAGGCGTCAATGTCCGCGCCGTTGACCTTTCTGAGGACGGTCTCTCCGGCGTTTCGTTTACCGCAGAGCTGTTCGGAAAGCGGCTTCCCGTCAGGCTCTCCGTCGCGGGAAAGCACATGGTGCAGAACGCGCTTGCTGCGCTCACGGTCGCGCATCTTCTCCACGTACCCGACGACGCCGCGCTCACGGCGCTTGCCGCATTTCAGCCCGGCGCCGGGCGTTCGGGCGTGATCAGAACCGACCGGTTTACGATCATCGACGGGACCTATAACTGCAATCCGACCTCGATGGAGGCGGCGCTCGACGTGCTGAAAAACGCAAAGGGCCGCAAGGTCTGTATCTTCGGCGATATGCTGGAGCTCGGACCGGACGCCCCCGCTTTCCATGCCCGCATCGGCGCGTACGCAAAGCAGCTCGGCATCGACCGTATGCTGACGGTCGGACATCTTGCCAAATACGCCGCGTTCGATCCTTCCGATGCATACGATACTGTCGACGCGCTGATCGCCGATCTTCCCTCGCTTTTGTGCGACGGCGATACGATCCTGATCAAAGCGTCGTTCGGCATGCATCTGGGCTCCGTCGTCGAGGCGATCAAATCCATGTGATTTCGCATTAAAACAGCCCCGCGGTCTGCGGGGCTGTTTCCATATTCCGATATTGCTGTGCTTACGGCAGCGGCAGCGGGAACTCGGCGATCGGCTGCGATAGCGGATCCATCCGCATTTCAGAGGACCCCCACGGGACGTCATAGCGCCAGTCCTCGCCCACGGGCGTGCCGTTGAACGCCGTGCAGAAGCTGTTCGTAAGCGACAGCGTCACGCCCTGCTGCTTCACCGTTTCGTAGTCCGAGGGGAAGATCGGCACGATGCACATGAACTTGCCGAACGGACTGTGGTTTTCGTAACCCGGAAGCGCCCATTCGCCGTCCCTGCCGATCCGGTATTTCACCGTCAAGCCGATCGATTCCCCGTAACGGTTGGGATACAGCAGCGCATTCGTATACTGCTCCGTCCAGCCCTCCGGCGCGCTTTCCACGGTGTAGGTCACATAGACGCCGGTCTGGCGGTAGACCGCCTCTTCGCGCAGCACCACGCCGTCGAGGCTGACCCGCTTGTTATAATAGACGGGAGGATTGTTGGGATCGCTCCAGTCGTCCACGGTCAGCACCACGCTGCCGGAGAGCGGGCGCAGCGTCACCACGGGCTTTGACGCCTCCTGCGCCGCGCCGACATCAAAGGTGAACGTAAAGCTCAAAACCGCCACGTCGCCGATCGGATTCATATCCTCCACCTTCGCGTCGCGCAGACCCACGTCGACGGTGATCTCCACGCGTCCCTCGTCCGGGAGCGTCGTTTCATACTGTTTGATCTCCCCTTCCAGGGTGACGCCGGTTTCGTCAAAGGATTGGATTCCGCCGGACACAAACAGCTTGCTTGCCGCATCCTCTCCTTCCTTGCGGAACCGCGCTTCGTCCATCAGCGCTTCCACCCACTGCCCTGCGTCCTCGCGCGGCCAGTCAAAGCTCATGCCGTGGTCCGTATGCAGTCGCACGGTAAACGTGCAGTTGCGCCCGTCATAGAGCACCTCCCGGATCTCCGGTTTGATGTTTCGCATCCAGCCCCAGTCCGCTTCCGAATACGCGGGCTGTCCCTGCGCCTGCCGCTGCTCGTTCAGAAGCTCGGCTTCGGGCAGGTCCGGCAGCATGGTAATGCTGTACGCCTTGGTTTCCGGCGCCGCGGAGGCAATGGCGGCTTCCACGTCCGGGATGGCTTCGCCCTTCTCCTCGCGCTCCGCCTTGGTCTCGCTCAGATAGTCGGTCGGGGAATAGTTATCCCGCAGCAGCACGCCCGCTGCCACAGCCGTACCCGTAATGAGCAGCAGCGCCGCCGCCACCAACGGGATCAGGATCCGTTTCGGCAGCCGTGTCATGCTCCGGGTATTTTCTCTCTTATCTTTGCGGGAACCGGCAAGACGTTCCCAAGGGGAAGTCTTGATCCGGTCCAGTGTCCGGCGTACACGCACCCTGCTTTCCCGCGTCGGCTCAGGTCTGCTTTCCTGCAGCAGCGCAGCCAAAGAATCGGCTCGCAGTTCGTTCTCCTGTTCCTGTGCATTCATTTTATACTCCATAATCTTTCAGCTCCTTTCGCAATTGTTCCCGTCCTCTGTGGAGTAGAGACACCACTGTGCCGCGCGGCAGATCCAGCGCCGCCGCAATGTCGGCTACCGTCATGTCTTCATAATAGAACAGCATCACCGGCAATCGGTACCGTTCGGGCAGGTTGTCGACCGCCTGCTGCACATCCAGTCTGACATCCGGATCAGCGGACTGCTCGGCAGCGGGTTCCGTAAGCTCCGCCATAAATCCTCTGCGGGCGATGCTTTTGCTCTCATTTACGGCGATCTTCACCAGCCATGGTTTGAATTTGGCAGCGTCCTTCACGCTGCGCCGACCGCGCCACGCCTTCAGAAGCGCCGACTGCACCGCATCTGACGCTGCGTCCCAGTTATGGAGCACACCGTAGCTCGCGGTCAGCAGAAGCCGTTCCAGCGACGCCGCCGCTGCCGCAAAGCCTTCGCGGGTGATGATGTCGGGTTCATTCCGTTCTTGCATGTTCAATTCCCTTTCTTGAAACGCGTTTCTGCATATATGACGCGCTAAAGAGCCAAAAGATTGCATGAAATATAAAAAATCGGAGACCGCTGCAGGATTCTCCGATTCATGGATCCTTATGATTGTTATCTCAGCCGCTCGACTGCCGCAAGCAGCGCGTCCACGCGGTCGGTCTTTTCCCACGGGAAATCGGGATTGCCGAAATGTCCGTTCTTCGCAGTCTGCAGATAGATCGGGCGGCGAAGGTTCAGCGTTTCGATGATCGCTTTCGGACGCAGATCGAAGACCCCTGCCACCGCTTTTTCAAGCAGCTCGTCCGGAACCGTCCCGGTCCCGAAGGTATCCACGCGCACGGAGACCGGCTTTGAGACGCCGATCGCGTACGCCACCTGCAGCTCGCAGCGGCGGGCGAGCTTTGCCGCGACGATGTTCTTCGCAATGTAGCGCGCCATGTAGCTTGCGCTGCGGTCGACCTTCGTCGGATCCTTGCCGGAGAACGCGCCTCCGCCGTGACGGGCATAGCCGCCGTAGGTATCGACGATGATCTTGCGTCCGGTCAGGCCCGAATCGCCCTGCGGTCCGCCGATAACGAAGCGTCCGGTCGGGTTCACGAGCACGCGCGTTTTTTCGTCGAACAGCGCCGCGGGCAGCGCCGGGCGGATGACGTACTCGATCATATCCCGTTCGAGCTGTTCGTGCGTGACATGCTCATCGTGCTGTGTGGACAGAACGACTGTGTCGATGTGCACGGGCTTGTCGCCGTCGTATTCCACGGTGACCTGCGCTTTGCCGTCCGGACGCAGATAGGTCAGCGTGCCGTTCTGCCGTACCTTGGTGAGCTTTCTGGTCAGCGCGTGCGCAAGGTCGATCGGCAGCGGCATCAAAATCGGCGTCTCGTCGCAGGCATAGCCGAACATCATGCCCTGATCGCCCGCGCCGGTGTCCATCGGATCCGCATCGACGCCCTGCTTGCTTTCGAGCGAACGGTCGACGCCCAAAGCGATGTCGTCCGACTGCGCGTCCAGAGCGACGATCACGCCGCAGGTGCTGCCGTCGAAGCCGAACTTCGCGCGGTTGTAGCCGATGTCGCACACAGTCTTCCGCACGATGCTCTGAATGTCCACGTAGCATTCCGTGGTGATCTCGCCCATGACGAGCACAAGCCCGGTCGTGCAGGACGTTTCGCACGCGACGCGCGCGTTCGGATCCTGTTCAAGGATCGCGTCGAGCACTGCGTCGCTGATCTGATCGCAGATCTTGTCGGGGTGCCCGATCGTGACCGATTCACTGGTAAATAACGATTTTCTCATGTTCTCCTCTTTCCGCCTTACCGATAAACAAAAAAGCTCACCGAGATGAGCTTCCGATCATCTCATCTTTCAGCTAAAGCTGCGGGAATTGGCACCTTGCAAATGCAGGTTGCCGGACTTCACAGGGCCCGTCCCTCCGTCACTCTTGATAAGGCTATTTTATTTTTCTCGGGTATTGTATCATCGAATCCCGCAAAATGCAAGGGATTTCCGCATATATTTTACGGCGTCCGCGAAAAAAAGAGGCGCGGATCGCGCCTCGTGGTTATAACAGATCAGAGACGTTTGCCGAGGAACAGATTCAGGAGCGCGGCAGCGACAAGCAGCACGATCCCGATGATAAACACCGTCCACGCAAACGGATTCGAGAGAAACAGTGCCAGAATGCCGAACAGGAAGAAGTACACCGCCGCAAAGATCTCAATCCATCCGACGCGCTGCGCATAGCGGCTGTCCACCTTCCCGGCGTGCTTTTCCATCACGTAGTTGGTAATCAACGCATACTTTCCGCGCATTGCGATCATGTAGCCGAAAAAGCCCAAAGCCAACCCCATCAGAATCATGATAATACCAAGTGCTACATGCATAGTTCTGCCTCCTTTTATCCTTATGGAATGATCCGTATCATCCCTTTTATTATGAACAGTATAACGCAGATTTGCAACAAAAAATCGAAATCTATGTTACAAAATTACGAACTTTTTCACAAGAAGGCGTTTTTCCGTTTCTCAAGCGTCCGTTTCGTATTTCCGGGTCGTTTATGAGCGTCTTCCGCGGCGATCGAAAAGCGGACTGCTCCCGCCGAAGCAGGCACGATCCGGACGGGCGGCGTCATCCATCCGCCCTGTCCGTTCGATGAAACAGGGATACAAGATATGCCGCAGCGCCTGCCGCCGTCAACGCGCCGCCGGCGATCCAGTAGACGAGCGTCAGCGGGTTCGTCGTGCCGTAGATCTCGAGCGCGCCGGAGACAAGGCTGCCGACGGTCAGCGCCGCGATCCCCGCATGGTAAACGCTGCGGGCAAAGCGGTTCGGATACGGCGCGCGCAGCATCGTAATGAGCAGCAGCGGAAGTACGCCGAGCACGAGCGGAAACGCAAACGCGTAGATCATGCCGTAGGAATACACACCGTGGCTGAACAGCTCATAGACCGCGCCGAACAGGGCGCAGAACAGGGATGCAGCAAGGTCGATGAGGATCAGCTTCTGCCGGGCGTCCGGCTTATGCGCCGTAACCGATGTAGACAATGTCGCTCACGCTCCTTTCACTGGATTTTCTGCCGTTTGCGGGGTTGTTGATCAAGTTGCCCATAAATACCATCGAGGAAGATCCTCCTCCGTCGAGGTTATAGGCGGTCTTTACGCCAAGCGACTTCAGAAATGTCGCAAGCTCGCAGAGGGAAAGCCCGTCGCTCTCGCTCGTGCGTCCGTCGGCTACGACAAACACATAATGCAGATCGTCGATCATGCCGATCGCCGTGCGCGGATTGCTCGCCATCGCCCTGCCGACCTCATCGTTCTCCGATACGGCGACCTCCCCGTTCTCCACGAGCGCGGGTCCGAAGCTCAGCACGTTCCACGCGCCGGACGCAAGCAGCTCCTCCGCCGTGATCTCATCCTCGCTGACGATGCCGAAGCTGCCGTCCCGATAGATCACCAGATCCTCGCCGCCGCCCGATGTGTTCCGGTACAGGACGCCGTTCCGGATCACATATCCGCTGCGCTGCGCGCCGTAATAGTCGCCGTTGATCGCCAGGATCGCGTCGACCGATGCCGCGATCGACGAGGTCTTTGCGGTGATGTTGCGTCCGTAGCTGTTTTCGGCAAGCGCGGTCTTCAGATAGTCCGCCGAGCTCAGCTGCACGTCTGCGACATAAATCGTCGTTTCGAGCAGGCGATATGTCGAAAGCTGAACGGAGATATTCTCATCCGAGTAGGTCGTATCGGTCGCGACCGGTTCGATCGTCTGTCCGGCTTCGGAATCCTCCGGTTCCGCCGTTACGATCGCGATCGTCTCCGTCTCCGGCGCGGTCTGTTCTGCTTCTGCGAGTTCCGCTGCGACCGTCGCGTAAACGCGCTTGATCAAAAAGGTATCCGCAAGCAGATAGCCGGTGAACAGCAGGAGCACAAGCGCAAACAGGACCGCAAAGCCGTACCTGGGTATCTTCATGTTCTTCACCTCTCTTTTTCTTGTCTTTATCGTACATCGTCAACCCTAAACGAACCTAAATCGCCGCAAAGTTTTTGATGCTTTTTCCGGAACTATATGATATGATTAAAAAAAGCAGTCGGGAGGTTATGTATGCGTCTGTTATTTGCGGAGGACGAGCGATCGCTGTCGCGCGCGGTATGCGCGATCCTCAAAAAGAACAACTATTCCGTCGACGCGGTCTATAACGGCGCGGACGCTTTGGATTACCTCGCGACCGAGAATTACGACGGCGTGATCCTCGACGTGATGATGCCGAAGGTCGACGGTTTCACGGTCCTAAAGCGTATGCGCGAAGCGGGAAACAGGACGCCGGTTCTGATGCTGACCGCACGTTCCGAGATCGACGACAAGGTCTTCGGTCTCGATTCCGGCGCGAACGACTACCTCACAAAGCCGTTCGACACGAAGGAGCTTCTCGCCCGCATCCGCGTCATGACGCGGCAGACCGCGGTGCAGACCGATTCGAAGCTCGCCGTCGGCAACCTCACGCTCGACGTCGCGACCTATGATCTCGTCGGTCCGGACGGACGCTTCAAGCTTGCGGGGAAAGAATTTCAGATGCTTGAGATGCTGATGCGGAACCCGAAGCGCCTGATCTCCGCCGAGCAGTTCATGGATCGCATCTGGGGCTATGACAGCGAAGCGGAGCTGAACGTCGTCTGGGTCTATGTCTCCTATCTGCGCAAAAAGCTGGAAGCCGTCGGCGCAAACGTGAAAATCAAGGCGCAGCGCGGCGTCGGCTATTATCTGGAGGTGGAAGAATGATCAGAAAACTCCAGCGCAAGTTTGTACTGGCGGCAATGCTTTCGCTGCTGCTCGTGCTCGGTCTGCTGATCGGGCTGATCAACGTGCTGAACTACCGTACGCTCGTGCGGGAAGCGGACGATACGCTCTCCATGCTTGCGGAGTTCGGCGGCGCCGCCTCCGGCGCTTTCATGTTCGACGGCAGAGAAACACCGGATGGACGCGATGAAAACGGACGCGGACCGCATCGCGAGTTCTCCGGCGAACGCCCGTATCAGTCGCGCTACTTTTCGGTGACCTTATCGGAATCCGGCGACGTGCTGGCGTCCGATCTCCGGAATGTCGTGACCGTGGACGAGCAGGCCGCCCTGGAAATGGCGAAAACCGCCGCGAAGAAGGGGCGCGCGAAGGGCTTTTCCGGCGATTACCGCTATCTCGGCGTCAGCGAGGACACGGGAACGCGATGGATCTTCTTGAACCGCGAGCCCGAGCTGTCGACCTTCCGCACGTTCCTTTGGACAAGCGTCGGCATTTCCGCGGCGGGCTTTTTGATGGTCTTTCTGCTGCTGATGCTCCTGTCCGCGCGGATCGTGCGTCCGATCGTGCAGAGCTATGAAAAGCAGAAGCAGTTTATCACCGACGCGGGACACGAGCTCAAGACGCCCATCACGATCATCCGCGCGGATACGGATGTGCTGGAAGACGAGCTCCCCGACAGCGAATGGATCGCGGACATCCGCACGCAGGCGGATCGGCTTTCCTCGCTGACCAACGATCTCATATTCCTCTCCCGCATGGAGGAGGAAGGCGCAAAGCCGCAGATGCTGGATTTCCCGCTGTCCGACGTTGTTTCGGACACGGCGCAGCCGTTCCAATCGGTCGTCCTGACGCAGAACAAGACGTTCAACACGGATATTCAGCCGATGATTTCCCTGTGCGGCGACGAAAAATCGATCCGAAAGCTCGTTTCGATCCTGCTTGACAATGCGATGAAATATACGCCGGAGGGCGGAAGCATCGCGCTTTCTCTGAAAAAAACCGGCAGACAGATCCTGCTTTCCGTGACGAATACCGCGCCGAATCTCGAAAAGGGAAATCACGACCGTCTGTTCGACCGTTTCTATCGCGCCGACGCCTCGCGCAGTACCGAGACCGGCGGGTTCGGGCTTGGGCTTGCAATCGCGAAAGCGGTCGTCGAATCGCACAAGGGAAATATCCACGCAGTTTCGGACGGGCATTCCCTGACCGTGGAAGCGGCGTTTGCGGAATAAGACGGATACAAAGAAAGGGGGATGTTAAGAAAGTGCTCAGCATTTCTTAACATCCCTATGAATTGCAGCATG
>CAMVGD010000072.1 GCA_947166925.1 uncultured Clostridia bacterium
AGCGAGAATTCATAAAGAGGGTGTTAAGAAAACGTGTTGCGTTTCTTAACACCCCCTTTTTTGACTGTATGCGCCGTTCTTATCTTCTTCCGTGTCCGCCGCCGAAGCCGTTTCCGAACCCGCCGAAGCCGTAATTCCCCGCGTCGCCCTCCGTCTGAGACGACTGCGTCCAGGAAAGGAAGGTCGTTCCGTCCTTTTCGACCGTATAGGATCCGTTCAGAACGAACGATTCGGAAGCGATCCAGCAGGAGCTGTAGGAATCGGAAAGCGTGAACGAAAAGATCGTGCCGCCGTTTGCGTCCGTGATGCGGTACTCTCCCGCGGAGAAGCCTTTTCCATTCGAGATGTAGGTGTTGACCGAGCCATCAGACGGGATTTTGCAGATGCCGCCCAGCGCAACGATCGTTCCGCCGGTCACGGTGACCGTGCCGTCCGCATCCACCGAGCCCGCCATGCCGCCCATCTGCGCGCCGCTGAGCACCAGCACCGTGCCGCCGGTCATCTGAACGCTGCCGTTCGAGTCGATCGCGTCCGTATCGCCGGAAGGCGTGCGGATCTCGGCATATCCGCCGTTGATGCAGACCATCGGCGTCGCATTGCCCTTGCAGGCGTTCAGTCCGTCGTCGTCCGCATAGACGTACGCCGTGCCGCCGTTCAGCGTGATCACGTTCGCCTCGAGCCCCTCGTGCGATTCGACGATCCGAACCGAACCGTCGTTGACGGTCAGCGCATTGTCCGCGTGCATGCCGTCGTCCGCCGACGTTACCATGACAGAGCCGTCGTTGATCGTGATGTTCCCGAGTCCGGTCTCACCGTTTTCCAATGCGGCGCCGCCGTTTGCGTGCAGACCGTCGTCGCCCGCATAGATCGTGATCGTTCCGGCGTTGACGAGGATCTCATTCTCCGCCTTGATCCCCTTGGAGGAATACGTCGTTTTCGAAGCGTTTTCGCCGTTTGTGATCTGTACCCAATCGCCGTATGCCGTGTCGCCGGAGACATTGGACAGCAGATACCCGTTCATCGCCGCGTTGATCGTCTCGCCCGTCGTGCTCGCCTTGTAATTCGCGCCGTCTGGCGTCTGACCCTGCGTTACGATATGGAACAGAATGTTCCGGTATCCGTCCGGTATGCGGAACGCAAGCCCGTAATACGCGGTGCGTCCGCTGTAAACCATCGTTTCATAGACGCACTGTACAAAGACGCCCGTACTGTCGTCGTCGTTATAGAGATACGCATAGTAGTCGCAGCTCTCGCTGTACAGCGAAGCCGGAACGATCAGATACGTTTCCGCGCCTGCGGTTTCCGCCCCGGTATTCGCATACGATGCGGTATAGATATTGACCGTGCAGGTCTCATCTTCGGAAATCTCGACGTTGTACGCCGCGCTGATACCGTCGCAGGCCGCATAGATGTCGATCTGTCCGCCGGTGATCGATACGGTCCCGCGCTGCTTGCCCTTCGACGAGACGTCCGTATTCCCGGTCTTGACGCCGTCGCTCGCCGTGGAAATCAGAATGAGATTCCCGGATTTGATTTCGACCGAATCGTTGCCCTTCAGGGCGTTGCCTGCAGCTGTCACCTTCAGCGTCACGTTCTTGACGGAGAGATCGTCCTTCGATTTCACGCCGTTGTCGAACGCGCTCTCGACGATCAGCGTGCCGCTGCCCGAGAGCTTCAGGTCGCATGCCGCGTAGATCGCGGCGTCCTCCTCCACACCGTCCGCACTGCCGGTCCGAAGGTCGGTTACCGTGTTATAGGTATTCTTTTCCGCCTTTACGGTCACTTCGGACGCGTTCTTCACAAGAATCGGCGCGCCGAAGCTGCAGGAGATCGAAACATTGTCGAGGATCAGCCTGACCTCATCTTCGTCGCCCGCGTCCACCGCGATCTGCCCGTCCGAGAGTAAACCGGAGAGCGTATACTCGCCCGCCGTCCCGATCGTATAAACCGAGCCGTTCTGTGAGACCGCGCCGGTATCGGACATGATCGTGAAATCGTCCGTCGTTGTCTTCGCATCATCGGTCGGATCCGTCAGCGTTTCACTGCCGACCGGCGCGGCGGTCTCCCGTGTCGCCATCGGAGCAGCCGTGCTGTTCACCGGAGTGATCTCCGTCGCTTCCGACGACGCGACAGCATTGGTCTGCGCCGTTCCTCCGCATGCGATGCATAGAAGCGCAAAAAGTATGATATATGCAAATAAGCGTTTCATTTCTCTTGTTTCCTTTCTGTTGACAGTGTACAGGTTGTGATTCCGTTTGACAACCGTTTTTATAACTGCGCCTGCTGCTCACTGTACGGAAGCAGCGCGATCTCAAGGTTGCCGTTCCTTGTGCGAAGCTCGTCGATAAACGCCTTCTCCTCCTTCGGATCCTTCATGCGGATCAAAAACGACAGGCGGAACATCGAACCCATGCCGGTCGTTTTGACGCCGAGGCGTTCGACGCTTTTCAGATACCGCGCAAACGGTTCCTCGAACATATCGGCATATTCCAGCGATTCCGGCACGGTCACCTTCAGAAGCCGATCCTCCTGCATCGGTTTGCTGTCAAAGAGATGCAGCGAAGCGAAGAGGAAGTACAAAAGCGCAAGCGCCATGAGGATGATCACGCCGTAAGCAAGATAACCCATACCGAACGCAATGCCTGCGCCCATGGCGATCAGGATCGCGGCGATCTCGTCCGCCGTTCCCTGCGCCGAGCGGAAGCGGATCAGGCTGAACGCGCCGCCGATCGCCACGCCCGCGCCGATGTTGCCGTTCACAAAGGTGATTACCGCACCGACGACAAACGGGATCAGCGAAGCGACGATGAAGAACCGCTTTGTGGATCGTACCCGGCGGGACATGATCCAGGCAAACGCAAGTCCGGAAAGAACGGCAACGCCTGCCATCCAGAAGAATTCCGCTGCCGTCACGGAGGAAGAATAAATCGAATCAAACATTGTCATACTCCTTTTCGTTCAGTTTCGGGAGAGCGCGCTCCGCCGGTACGCCTCCCCGTATTTGGAAATGCTGCCGTGTCGGATCTTTCCCTCGGAGAGGATGCGGACCAGCCACAGCGGGATCGTGTCCTGCACCTTGACCTCGAGGATCGTTTCGCTCGGCGCGAGAAGCGGGATCCCGACCGGCGCATGCCCGAACGACAGCGCATCGGTCCGGTAGCGGGGATTTCTGTCAACGGTCAGTCTCAGGTCCCCGTCCGGTTCGTAATAGGCGGTACGGTCGTAAAGGATCATGCACGCGGGCTCGAGGTTTCGGTAGAAATCGCGGAAATAGGTGATCTCGCGGTCGATCTGTCCTTCCTCGTCCAGGTCCAGTTCTCCTGCGAAAAACCGGTCCACCTCCGGTACCGTCGCCTGAATGCGGCGCTTATAGACGATCCCGAACGCCTTGCGCTTCAGTTCGAGATACACCGGCGTCTCGTTCGTTGCGCGTCCGTATGCGCGCAGCCGGATCTTTTCCTTGAATTCCGGTTTTTCGATCGAGGTCCGGATAAGCCTTCTGTCCGGTGTATCGTAATACAGCGATTGGATCGTCGTGAGCCCGTAGGCGTCCGGCTCCATATGTCCCCGCAGCCGTTCGCAGAAGAATTCCGTCTGCTCCGCGCTCATGATAAACTTCCATTCCACCCGCTGCATCACGGTGATCGGCGCCTGTACGCTTTCCATAAAACTGTCCTCTCTTTTCTTTGATGGTATCATCATACAGGCGTTTCCTAAAATGAAATTAAAACGATGAAAATTGTTTTGAAAAAATAGTGATCCGGTGCACATGCGGATCATAGGTTGACATTTTCTTCAAAAAGAGAACTGTCGCCGCAAACGATTCGACGTTCGCAGCTACGTAGTTTGCGTGTTGATAACGGACTTGCCTGCAAGCGGTTGGTAGCGCCGCGGAGGCTTTGCGAGGGCGTTTACAACCGAGCAGTCGCAGCAAGCGTGATCATGGTACGCGCGGGAAGCGCGCGATCTGCCGCTGTAACGAAGCGGTTTGCGGAAAGGAGGAGCGGCGAAGCAAGGCGATGCGATGTTTTTCTTATGAAATAAAAAAATCGTCGCGAGCTCAGTGAAGCCTGCGACGACGTGGCGCGCCTGGCAGGATACGGCATTTCTTTGAAATAAACAAAGAAGAAATGCCGAACACGCGGCTTTCGCCGCGTATACGAACCTCGGTTCGAATCTTCCATCATGCAGGCAAAGAAAAACCCACCTCACGGGTGGGTTTTTCTTTGGCGCGCCTGGCAGGATTCGAACCTGCGACCTACCGGTTCGTAGCCGGGCACTCTATCCACTGAGCTACAAGCGCATGTACTCTTTCGCGTACTTTGTTATTTTAGCTGTTTCCGTTCAAAATGTCAACCCCTGATTTTTGTATATTTCATAAAACATGTATATGAAAAAGGCGGCCGCACGGACCGCCGTTTTTACCGGATCTCACAGGAGCTTTTGCGATTGGCGATAGACGTCGCCGCTGCCGACCGTGATGACGATATCGCCCGGAACGGCGTGCTCGTCGAGGTATGCCGCGATATTCTCGAATGTGCCGAGATACTGCGCGTTGTGCGTTTCGCGGTTGATGCCCGCCACCATATCTCGCGCGTGAACGATGCCGGTATCGACTTCCCTGCCGGGATAGATATCCGGTACGAGCACCTCGTCCGCATCCTTAAAGCAGGTCACGTGCTCGCAGAACAGCGTTCTGGCGCGGGTATAGCTGTTACACTGGAACACGCAGAAGATCCGTCCGTGCGGGACGTGCGTCGCGGCGGCGAGTGTTTCCTTGATCTCGTTCGGGTGGTGTCCGTAATCGTGGAAAACCTTGACGCCGTTTTTCTCGCCGAGCAGTTCAAAGCGGCGGCTCGTGTTGCGGAAGCGCTCCATCGCAGCCGCATACTGTTCAAACGTGACGCCGCAAAGCTTTGACGCGGCATAGACCGCAAGCGCATTGATCACATTATGCTGTCCGGGCACGCGAAGCTGTACGCTGCCGATCTTCTCCCCATGATCGTACAGGTCGAAGGAAGGATGTCCGAGCGCGTCGAACGCGATCCGATCCGCATGGATATCGCCTTTATTCAAGCCATAGGTGACGACGTTTTCGCCGAGCTCCGGAAGCAGCTCGCGCACATAGACGTCGTCCGTGCACGCAAGGATCTTTCCGTACTCCGGCACCAGCGCAAGGAATTTACGGAACGCGGCGATGATGTGGTCGATGTCGCCGTAATAATCCAGATGGTCGTCGTCGATGTTGTTGACGATCGCGATCGTGGGTTTTAAGGTCAGAAAGCTCTCAACGTATTCGCAGGCTTCGGTGATAAAGAGATCGCTTCTGCCAAGGCGCACGCCGCCGTCCAGAAGCTCCATAAACCCGCCGACATGGACCGTTGCGTCGAGGTTCGCCTCCTCGTTGACGAACGCCAGCATGGACGTGATCGTGGTTTTGCCGTGGCAGCCCGCCACAGCGACGACCTCATGAAAGCGCGCGGAAAGCTGCCCCAACGCAACGCTGCGTTCGAGCTCCGGGATCCCGTGCTCGCGTCCGTAGACGCGCTCCGGATTGTCCGGCTTGATCGCCGCGGAATACACGATCAGATCGGCATTTCCGACCTGCTCGGCGCTGTGTCCGTAATAGACCGTAATGCCGTCCTGTTCGAGACGATCCGTAAACTGCGTATGTCCGCGGTCGCTCCCCGTGACCTCATGTCCCTGTGTCTTCAGTATGCGTGCGATGCCGCTCATGCTGCAGCCGCCGATCCCGATGAAATGAATGCGTTTTGCTTCATCCAGTGTTGCCGTCATATGTTCTCCCCGATCCTATGAATCTGCCTCATTATACGCGAAAAATGTCGGATTTGCAACCGTTCAGTTGTCCCATTTCAGCGTTTTCCCGCCGATCAGATGCAGATGCAGATGCGGCACGCTCTGTCCCGCGTCCGCGCCGACGTTCGTGATTAGCCGGTAGCCGGTCTTGTCGAGCCCGTTTTCGGTCGCAATCTTGCGGGCGACCTCGAACATGTGCCCGAGAAGCGCGTCGTCTTCGCGCGTCAATGCCTGTGCGCTTTCGATATGCGTTTTCGGGATCACAAGAATGTGAACCGGCGCCTGCGGTGCGATGTCATAAAACGCGTAAACGCTCTCGTCCTCGTATGCCTTTTTTGAGGGAATCTCCCCCGCTGCGATCTTACAGAACAAACACATAGTAAAGTCCTCCTATTCTTTGATACCGATCGCGGTCGTTCCCTCCCGCGCGGTCAGTTTGACCCGAATCGTTTCGCCGCATGCGCCGTCACACCGTACGCGGATATAATTCCCGGTATAACCGGTCCCGTCGTCCTCCATGATGACGTCGACGGTCTTTCCGAGCTGCCGGTCGATGAACGCTTCTTCCAGACGTTCGCCGAGCGCGATCAGCTCTTTGGTCCGCGCTTCCTTCAGTGCGCGCGGAAGATGTCCTTCCATGGCGTCCGCCCTGGTGCCTTTTCTGCGCGAATACGGAAATACATGGATGCGTGCAAAGCCGATCTCCTCGACAAAGCGCATAGTTTCTTTGTACTCCTCCTCCGTCTCTCCGACAAAGCCGGCGATGATATCCGTGGTAATCGCGGCGTCCGGCATGCAGGCGCGGATGCGTTCGACCGCGTCCCGGTATTCCGCCGTCGTGTAGCGGCGGTTCATGCGGGCAAGAACCGTATCGGAGCCGCTTTGCAGCGACAGATGAAACTGCCGGCAAAGCGTGCGGCTGTTTTGTGCGACCGATAAAAACCGGTCTGTGATCACGCGCGGTTCAAGCGAGCCGAGCCGCAGGCGAAGAAGTCCCGGGATCCCGTCGGCGATCGCGATCAGATCGGAAAGCTCCGGCTTGTCCGGCAGATCGACGCCGTACGCCGAAAGCTGAATGCCGGTCAGCACGACCTCGCGGTAGCCGTTTTCGGCAAGCGCGGTCAGCTCATGTTTCGTGCTCTCCGGCGTCCGCGAGCGCAGCGCGCCGCGCGCAAACGGGATGATACAGTAACTGCAGAAGCTCACACACCCGTCCTGCACCTTCAGCGTCGCGCGGGTCCGGCTGTCCCTCTGCGCGGAAAGATCTTCAAACGCGCGGCGTTCAAACGGCGCCGGATACACAGGCGCGGCGCATCCCACCGCCGCCCGTTCGACAAGACGCACAATGTCCTTTCTTCCTTCGGTTCCGAGCACAAGCGAAACGCCCGGCAGCGCCGATACCGCATCCTTTGCGACCTCGGCGTAGCAGCCGACCGCGACGATCAGCGCTTCCGGATTTCTCCGATGCGCCTGCGACAGGATCTGCCGCGATTTTTTGTCGCTGACGCCGGTGACCGTGCAGGTATTGACGATGTACACGTCAGCCTCGTCCCCGAACGGAACGATCGTATGCCCGGCGCTTTTGAACAGCTCCTCCATCGCCTGCGTTTCGTAATGATTGACCTTGCAGCCAAGCGTATAAAATGCGGCTCTCACGATTCCACCTCATACAGGATCTGCGCCGTCATCGTCATGCCCGCGGTTTCGGTCCGTAGGATCCGCGTTCCGAGCGAAACGGATCTTGCGCCTTTCTGTTTCAGCGTTTCGATCTCCGCTTCGGAAAAGCCGCCCTCGGGTCCGACGATGATCGCAATCTTCGCGCCGCACTGCTCGCGCAGCGCCGTTTTCAGCGAGACCGTCTGTTCATTCTCATACGCCGCAAGGACCGTATCGAATCCCGCAAAATCCAGCTTGTCCAGTGCGACCGGAAGCATGACCTTCGGGATCACGCCGCGGCGGCTCTGCTTTGCCGCCTCCTCGCTCACGCGCTGCCAGCGCTCGATGCGTCCCTCGTACGGCGGCTTCAGCACGACGACGCAGCGCTCGGACTGCACCGGGACAAAACCGCATGCGCCGAGCTCGACGCACTTCTGGATGATCGTTTCCATCTTCCCCGCCTTCGGCAGGCATTGGAACAGCGTGATCTCCGTTTTCGGTTCGGTCGCCGCTTTCCGCCACTGCTGCGTATCGAACGTCACGGCGTCGGGCGAAACGGACATGATCGACGCGTCGCATTCGTTTCCCTGTCCGTCGCAAAGCTGCACAGCGTCGCCCGCGCGAAGGCGCAGGACCTTTGCGATGTGCTTGACGTCGTCCCCGCGGACCACGGCGGTATTCGATTGGATCTCATTCGTAAAAAAGCGATGCATATTATTTGCAGAGGAAGGCGTTCCAGCCCTCCGCTTGGCTGTGTTCCGCAACGGTAAAACCGTTATTCTGCAATGCCGTTACGACCTCGTCGACGCGTTCGTCGATGATGCCGGAAACCAGGAATACGCCGCCCGGCGCCACAAGCGGACGTGCGATCGGCGCGAGCGCGATGATGACGTCCGCGACGATGTTCGCCGCAACGACCGGATACTGTCCCGCGATCTTTTTCTGCAGGCGCGTGTCGTTGAGCACATTGCCGATCAGGACCCTGTAATGCTCCTTCCCGATGCCGTTCATCTCCGCGTTCTCGTACGCGATCGACTCCGCGATCGGATCGATGTCCACCGCCGTCGCCTCGACCGCGCCTAAAAGACGCGCAGCAATCGAGAGGATGCCGCTTCCGCATCCGAGATCGAGCATCGTGTCGCCCGGCTTCACGGTCTTTTCGAGAAACTCCAGGCACATCCGCGTCGTATGGTGTGCGCCGGTGCCGAACGCCATACCCGGATCGAGCTTCAGAACGATGCGATCCGTTTCGGGACGCTCCTCCCACGACGGCAGGACGAGCAGCCGGCTGCCGATCGGAAGCGGTTTATAATACTGTTTCCAGTTGTTCGCCCAGTCCTCCTCGTCTACCGATACGACGGTGACGAGAAGTGAGCCGAGATCGAACGGAAAATCGAGCGTCTTGAGCCGTTCGATCGCCGCTTTCGCCGCTTCGATAGTCGGCAGATTTTCCGGGCAGTCCGCGACGTAGCCCTTTACGCAGGGCATGTCCGTGCCGATTTTGTCCATGTCGGCAAAGTCCCAGAAGATCGCTGCCTCGCGCAAAAACGCGTACGCTTTTTCATGGCTTTCCTCAATGGAAAGCCCCGTGATCCCCGCCCCGTTCAACGCGGCGCACACGGCGTCGATGCCCGCATCGGTCGTATAGACCGTCAGCTCCAGCCATTTCACCCGTTCATGTTCCCCCAACTGTTTTATTTTATACAGTATACCACAGTCTGCCGTATTGCACAAGCATCAACTGTTGCGCAGCCCATCCGGAGAGCGGCGTTCCCGTATTTTTCTGACGAAACATGCCGTCAGTCGGAATATCACCGGATAATATATATATCGGATATACTTGTTTCATTTTCTGTCATCGTTTATAATATTGCAGAAACTGTATACTATGTTTCGTATTTGTCCGCAGTCCGGACAAGAAAGGGGTCCTATGAAAAAGAAATTGGTATGTTTGGTCCTGTGCCTTCTGATGGTTCTCTCGGTGCTGCCCTCGATCGCGGCGGCGGAAGCGGAGCCGGAAGAAACGGACTTCCCTTCTGAACCGCTTGCTGCAGTCGGAGAAACCCCGGTCGTTCGCGGCGTTCACAACACCGTCATCATCGACGACGATCCGACCGACGGCTACGAGGGCGATTACGTTGTGATCTACAATCCGTCCACGACCGTCTCCAACTCTCTCTCCACCGGCAATCTGACCGGTCTTATCGAGACGACCGTCGAGCCGAACATCGCTCCGAATCCGGAAATGCAGGAGCTTCCTGCGTCCGAGATGCCGATCTGGAAGATCGATATCGATTCGCAGCTTGAAAAGCCGAAAGTGCCATACCGGAGCGATCCGACTGCCACCAAGGATTCCTATACCGTCGGCTCCGTCAAAACGTTTGAGATCCTGGAGCAGTATTCCCCGACCGGCAGCGATATGATGGAATTCGAATGCCTCTACGTCGGCGAGCATTGCTATATCTGGACGCCGACCTCCTCCGCGAACAACACCTATCCGCTGGACGAGATTGACTCCACCTATGCCAAGATGGCAGCGGACGAGTTCGATTCCAAGTTCGATCTCATGCAGTCCTCCTTCGGCGACCACGAGAACGGCAGCGGCGACGGCAAGCTGCACATGCTGTACTACAACATCGACGAGGGTTGGAACGGCTCCGGCGGCTATGTCGCGGGCTTCTTCTACGCCTACGATTTCTATTACAACGACCTGCCGATCCTGAACATCGACACCTATCCGGGCGTTTATTATCAGAACCCCAACAGCGGCAACATCTATAAGCGGATGGACGATACCTACAACACCATGGTGCATGAGTATCAGCATCTGATCAACTTCTCCAACACCAGCGGCATGGACACCTGGCTCAACGAGTGCTTCTCCGCCGCAGCGGAGGAGATCTGCTATCCCGGAAGCTCGGTCGTCAGCCGCATTCAGTCCTGGGAAAACTATTACTATTCCACCAACAACGACTGGCTGAACCCGCCCGCTGAGTTCGAGTATCAGAGCAGTTATGAGCTACATAACGGCTACTCCATGTATAACTGGAGCAACAGCATCAGCGATGTGTTGGCGCTCTATGCGCAGGTCTCCTTCTTTGCGCAGTACCTTTACACACGGTTCGGCAATACGATTTATAGGCAAATCTCGGATGCGTATCAATCCAGCGAGGTCAATGCGATCACCGCCGCGACCGACGTGAGCTGTGCGGAGCTTGTCAAGGCGTTCCGCGTCGCGGTGACCGCCAACGCCTCGCAGGATCAGTACGGCGGCATCTACGGCTTCAAGGCGCAGAACGGCTACGATCCTTCCCACTACAACAACGTGCAGCATCCGTGGGATCTGCTGTCGCCGATCATCTTCACCGGCAGCGCCGGTGCGATCAAGGGCGGCGGCGCGATCACCGTCAAGCCGGTCGGCGGCGTGTTCAATCCGCCTTCCGACGCAGGCAGCAATCTGCAGTATATCGGCATCAAGCTCGCGTCTGCTTATACCGTTACGGCGATCTCCAACAACGATGCGTGGGGCACCGTGTCGGTTGAAGACACCAAGATCACCTGTGTGCCCGCAGAGGGGTACTATGTCGCCGACTATGAGGTCATGAGCGGCACTGCGACTGCAACCATCCGCGGCAATATCGTCCGCGTGACTCCGGAGAGCGACTGCACGATCAAGGTCATATTTGCGCCGAAGCCCAGCTATACGGTCAACTATATCGCTTCCGGCTCTGCGCAGGGACAGACGACCGCGCTGCACGGCGACACGATCACCCTGCCCTCCTCCGTGACCGTCAACCCCGAAGGCTGGACGTACATCGGCTGGACGGATACCGAAATACCGGAAGAAACGGAAACGAAGCCCGTGTTTTACGCGCCCGGCGCCGATTATACCGTAACCAACAATGTCACGCTGTACGCTGTCTATTCCCGCATCGAGGAAGGCGTCGGCGCGCCCGTCTACAACCTGGTCTCCTCCGCACCGTCCGACTGGTCCGGCAATTACGTGATCACGTACCGTACGACAAACTCCTCCAGCATGCCCATGTACGTCATGAAGGGCATATCGGTCAGCTCCAACGGCACCTCGATCGAGGGCAACTATAACTGCGACCAGTACGCAGTGACAGGCGCCGTTCTGGACGGCACGACGCTGACGGACGTTACGGATACGTACGTGTTTACGATGGAAAAGCATGGCAGCTATTATTCCATGCAGAATGCCGCGACGGGCATGTATCTCGGAATAAACGGCAGCGATTATCTGGCCGGCTATAAGACCTACACGTCCGGCAACTGCGATTGGACGCCCGGCGTCAAGACGAACGCCAGCAGCGCGAAGATTGCCAAGAGCAGCAGCTATCCGCTCATTTCAATGTACATCGACGGTCCGTATTTCTGGGCGGGCAGCAGCAACAATACCGCGTCGCTCAACATTCGCTTCTGGAAAGAGACCGCGGGTGACGCAACCTACTATACCACCAACCCGGTCGTCAGCGCAGAAGAACCGGCGTTCAAGTCGCAGTCTCTGCTGCTCTCCGGTCAGATCGGCGTTAAATTCTACGTCTATCTGCCTGAGATCGAGGGCTATACGTACGAAGGCGTCGACTTCACGATCAGCGGCAAGGGCGGCGAGGACTGCGCGGCAACCGTTCCGTTCACCGCCGACCTGCCGACGAACAGCCAGGGCTGGTACGGCTTCACGTATTACGTGAACAC
>CAMVGD010000073.1 GCA_947166925.1 uncultured Clostridia bacterium
GACGCCGGCGATCGTCACGACCGGTTGCCGTTCCTTGCCGTCAAACGGCTTGTCGACGGGCTCGTCCGTTTCCAGAATGACGCCGATCATGCCGGAAAGCGCACCGTCGTGATTCAGATAGACGAGTTCGCTGAGGGTAAATGTCTCTGCTTTCACATCAGGCTTGCCGATAAAGCAGGCATCGTAATCGCCGTTCTCAGCGGACAGCGCTTCACTTTCATTCCGCCATGCAAGGTATTCTGCTTCGTCCTTCGGTACCGCGACCTTGCCGGACGCCCATTCGATGCGGAAGACTGCGCCCATGATCGAAACAAGCGATTCTTTGGGAAGCACATCGGGATACGGCAGATAGCAGCGCATCAGCTGCGTCATCTCATGTTCTCCTTCTCCTTTCTTTGAGCTTATAAACTCAAATTGGCAGTACATCCCGTCGACCATGCTGTTGAATCCGTCCATGTCATACTTGCCGTATGGCGCTTTTTCTCTTGAATAGTGCACCTCCCAATACGACGGAATGTTTTCCACCGTGTAATACAGCCAATGTCCGTTGACTGCAATTTCCGTAATGCGTCTGCCGTTGCATTCCGCGCCGACCGGAATCGTATCCGTCGGCACGTCGTTCAGAAGCGTTGCATAGTTTTCGAGCATACCGAGCGTATCCTGTCTGAGCTTTTCAAATTGCTCCGCGGTGAGCGTATACGTCAGCGTAAAGGGCTCGCCGTTGATTTCCGATGCGATCGTAAACGTCGTATCGGGACGCAGCGGATTCTCGGGCATCCGGAAAAACAGATCCTGCATATCGGAATAGGTTCCGTTTTTCGTTTCTTCCAATTCAAACGCCTGCTGCCAGTAGTCTAAATCGCCGTTCTCCGTAATCGGGTCTTTGCCGTTTATTGCAAGCGTGAAATTCGAGAAGCTGTACCGAACGTCTGCATCCGCTTTGATGGTAATGGCGGCAATCAGCGCACTCTTCTCTCCTGCAGGGTTGTACTGCATGTTATCCAGGCAAACGATAAACGCCCCGGCTTTGACGGATACATCGGAAATCTCAAGATAATCCGGCTGCCAGCTGCCGTTTTCGTCCGTCATTCCGACGTTATAGCCCACTGGAACATAATGTTCCTCTTCCATCGGATTCGACGGAATATCCTCGTCCGGAGCGACCGTTCCATAGACGAAGCCGGTATAGTTTTCGAGTTGGTTTAGTCCGCCTTCGCGCATCTCCTGCATCCGGGAGATGCCGACCGCAAGCGCGGTGCCGAGCGTCAGAAGTGTGATCAGTGCGGCTACAAGAATGATGATCTGTTTTTTGGTAAAGCCGCGGACCGTTACGGGACGCACGCTGTCCACAGGCAGCGCGGCAAGCGTGTCTTCCATCCGTGCGCGGTAGCTTTCCGGTACCTGCGGCAAAACGGATTTCATGATATTGTTTGTATGTTTATTCTGCATGGGATACCTCCTGATCGGATAAGTCCTGCCGCATGGATTTTCTGGCGCGGGAAAGACGGCTCTTGACCGTGCCCTCCGGCTCGTTCAGAAATGCGGCGATTTCAGAAACGCTGTAGCCTTCGTAATAATACAGCGTGATGCATAGACGGCTTTCGGGCGAAAGCTTTGAAAACGCGGTCTTGAGATCGAGCGCGTCGAACGGTTCTGCGCTTTCCTCCGGAAGCTCGTCGAACGGGATCACACACTTTTTGCTGCGCAGGATGATGTAGCACTCGTTTTTGAGAATGCGCATCAGCCACGGTCGGAACTTCGCGCGATCCTTGAGCCTGTCCAACGACACATAAGCCTGCTCGACCGCGTTCTGTGCGGCGTCCTGCGCGTCAGCGTCGTTTTCCAGGATCGTATAAGCGATTCGATACAGAGTGTCGAGCATCGGCCGCACCTGCTGTGTGAACCACCGTTTGTCTTTCATGGAATGCATGTCTTGTCTCCTTTCGTTTCCGCCGCCGGCAGCGGGCAACGTTGTTCGATCGTACACCCTATAGATGCACCGGCGCTGCAAAAGGTTGCATGTAAAGCAAAAAGAACACGAAAGCTCGTGTTCTCTCAGTATATCTGAACGGCTCGCGAACTTCAACCGGCAGGTTTGCAGAGCCCGTTGTTATCGACCTTGCGTTCGCCTTCCGGCAAAAGTTCGGAGATGGTGACGAAACGATAGCCTTCCCGCTGCGCCTCGGAGATCAGCTTCGGTAGATAGGTTTCGATTCCGTAGCCGTTGTTGTGCGACAGGATGATGCTGCCCGGTGCAAGCTTCGGCAGCACGGCGTTCAGGATCGTTTCGGCGCTGCGTCCTTCCTTCCAGTCGACTGTATCGATGTTCCATTGAACTACTTCGTATCCCATATCGCGCACAGTCGAAACGACGGTGTCGTTGTATTCGCCGAACGGTGCGCGAAACAGCGCGGTACGTTTGCCGGTCAGCGCTTCGATCTCGTCATCGAGCGAGGAAAGCTCTTTTTTGATCTCCTCGGCAGAGATGCGGTTCATATGCGGATGCGTCAGGGAATGGTTTCCGATCTCATGTCCGCGGGCAGCGATCTCTTTCACCATGTCCGGATATGCCTTGACCCATACCCCGCAAAGGAAGAATGTCGCTTTGATCCCGTATTGATCGAGCGTATCCAGAATGAATGGCGTCTTATCGGCGCTCCATGCCGCGTCGATCGTCAGCGCGAGCACCTTATCGTCCCGTGAAACCCGATACACCGGCACAAGCCGCGACATGACCGGTATGGCGTTCAGCTCATAGCCGTCGATCGCCGCCATCGTCGCCGCGGTCGGTTCCGACGCCGGTTCGTGCATGGAAAAATACATCACGAGTCCGAGCCCGAGCAATATGAGACAGGCAAGGATCGCGATCCACATACGTTTACTGATTACGATGACTTTCATGCTGTTATCCTCCGCTATCGAACTGTACGCGCGAAAGCGAAGGATTATGCCGAAAAGAAAAAGCCGGGCAATCCCGGCAGCATCATTCGGATCAATAAGGCGGACGGCAGAAGCCGTTTTTCAGCGGAAGCGAAAACGCATTGTGAAAGACGAGATAGTGCATTCCGTATACGCGCTTGCCGCTAAGCCCGCAGTCGGACGGTACGTTTGCCTCAAGAGGGCGGCCGAAGCGCGCTGCTGTTTTGTCGAGAAGGAACGCGTACGCATCGGGACAGAGCGCAAACAGCTCGGAGACGGTTCCGTCCGCAAGCGTGCAGATGTAGCCGACGGGCGTTTCCCCGTCATAGGCGACGTCACATGTTCCGCCGTCGCACGCATAGTCGCGCAAAACCGCGGCAAATTCCGCATCGTCGCGAAGCTGCATCCCGTCGTGCGTTTTCAGAATTGCATCATACACAGCACGCATTGCGGGGATCTCCGCGCCCATTCGGATCGAAAACGGCTTCGTCCGCCTGCTTTCGTCCGAACGGATCACAAGCGCGTCCGTGCCGTTGCGAAAGCCGAGCGACGCATAGAGCGTTTCGATATCCGGATGCAGATAACAGCAGGAAAACCCGCTGCTGCGCGCATAATGGATCTGCAGATTCATTCCGAGATTCATGAGCCCCTGCCTGCGATACTCCGGCCGTGTGGAAACGCCGGAAATCAAAAGTGCTTTGTGCGTCTTTCCCTCGACAAGGATCTCAGTCGGTCTGCCGATCGTCATGGCAACGATGCGGCCTTCCCGATATGCCGCACAGGAGTATTCCGGACAAAAGCGTTCCGCGAAGAACCATTCGGTAAACGCTTCGGAGTCGCCGAAGATCTCGCGCCAGAGCGCCGCGGCGTTCTCCCTGTCGCAAGGCGACATCCGATTGACCACGGTATTGCTCACAGCTGTCTCCTTCCCGCTGCGCGGGCATAAACGCTCATGACGATGCCGACACAGGCAAACGATGCAAGAATATTGGAGCCGCCATAGCTGATGAACGGAAGCGGAATCCCGGTGACCGGCATGGCGCCGAGATTCATGGCGACGTTTTCAAAGATGTGCGCGGCAAGCATGACCGTGCAGCCGACGACAAGACAGCGTCCGAAGGTGTCGCGCGCGGTCAGCGCCGTGTGCAGCCAGTGAAACAGCAGAAGAAAGAACGCGATGATCAGCAGCATTGCGCCGAAAAAGCCGACGCCCTCGCCGATGCCGGAAAAGATGAAGTCCGAATGGCGGATCGGAACGTAACCGGTCTGTGTCAGCGTGCCCTTTGTGAAGTAGCCCTTGCCCCAGAAGCCTCCGCTGCCGATCAGCTGTTTGGCGTGCAGCACGTTCATGCCCGATCCTTCCGGATTGCGCGAGGGATCCAGAAAGACGCGGATGCGCTCCTTCTGCACCTCCGTAAGCAGAAACATCCAGCTTAACACGCCGCCGATCCCGAGGGCAAACAGACCGCCGATCACGTAACGCCAGCGGACGCGCACGCAGAACAGAATCCCGCCGAAGATGATCAGAATGACCATTGCCGTGCCGAAGTCGTTCTGCAGAAGAACAAGCAGAAACGGTACGAAGAAGTACAGGAACAGCTGCAGAAAGTCGGTAAATCTGCTGATCGGGCCTCTGCGGTCATAGATCTCCGACGCAGCTTTGGACAGCACGACGATCAATACGACCTTTGTGATCTCCGACGGCTGAAACGCGCGCGTGCCGACCTCGTACCAGCCCAGCGCGCCGCGGGTGTTCTTTCCCGCGACCACCAGCAGAAACAGCAGGATCAGGCAGATGATGTACGCGACCTTCGTAAACGGCTTGTACTTTTCGTAGTCAAAGACGGCAAGCGGCACCAGCAGGACGAGCGAGATCAGAATGTTGCCGATCTGTCGGGTGAAGAACTCGAAATTGAGGCGTTCATAGAACGCGGAAAAGGTGGTTTCCGTCCCGTCAAACGGATCGGAAAGCACGTTCAGAAGCGTTACGAGACCGAACAGAACCAAGGCCGCTACCATTACGATCGTAAAGATATCGACACGGTAAGGAGCCTTGGTTCCGACGGTCCTTTTTTTCATTTCACGATATACGCGGGAAGCTTTGCGGGCGCCGCGTCAAGCTCGGCTTTCTTTTCCGCAAAGCCGGGCTTGCCCAGAAGCGCGTAGGTCGCTTTCTTGCCTTCTTCCACGCCGGGCTGATCGAACGCATTGAGCTCGAGCAGTTCGCCGGCAAACGCGGTCTGGATTTCAAACATGTACAGGAGCTCGCCGACGGTAAACGCATTGACCTCCGGCAGACGGATCGCGTAGTTCATGTGTCCGCTTTTCATAACCGCGTATTCGGTCGCAGCTTCCTCCGCCGCGATCAGCTCGTTCTGCGTATGGCCGCAAAGGAACGAGACGTCCGGAATGTCCAGATAGCCGTCCGGGATCTGCATGGTCTTGCGGTAGCGATCGACGGACAGGAATGTCACGACCTTGTCGAACGGTCCTTCGGTATAGAGCTGGACCTGCGAATGCTGATCGGTAACGCCGAGGGATTTAACCGGCGTCTGACCGGCATAGATCTCCGTTCCGTCGTTTCCGACGCGCTTGCCGAGCGATTCCGCCCAAAGCTGCGCATACCAGTCCGCAATGTATTTCAGAGAATCCGCATACGGCATCAGCACGTGAATGTTCGCGCCGCGCTTCATCGCCGCGACCTGCAGCGCCGCCATCAGATATGCCGGATTTTCGAATACATTGTCGTTTTGGGTGATCTCATCCATGTACGCAGCGCCTGCAAGCAGCATACGAATGTCGATGCCGCAGACTGCCGCCGCAAGAAGTCCCACCGGGCAGAGCTCGGAGAAGCGTCCGCCAACGCCGTCCGGCACATAGAACGTCGTGAGATTTTCGCGCTTTGCGATCTTGATCAGGTTGCCCTTGACGTGGTCCGTCGTGGCGATCAGATTCGTGGAGATGTCCTCGCCGAGCGTTTTGTGCAGCAGATCGGTGACGATCAGAAGCTGCGACATCGTCTCCGACGTACTGCCGGATTTGGTGATGACATTGAAGCAGGTCTTTTTGACGTCGATGACGTCCAGCAGCGCATTCATGCGCTCCGGATCGATATTGTCCTCGACGAACAGCCGCGGACCGCCGCGCTTCTCTTTGGGAAGATCGTTGTAATGCAGATGCGAGAGCGCCTGCTGCACTGCGATCGGGCCAAGCGCGCTGCCGCCGATGCCGAGCACGACAAAATTGTCGAACCGCGCACGCACGTCCTTTGCGACCGCTTCGATCTCTGCAACGATCTCGTCCTGATTGTGCGGAAGCTCGCGCCATTTCATCTGATCGCGCTTTGCATGCATGGCCTTTGCCGCCGCTTCAAGCGGAAGCGCCTTGAGCTCGTCTACGGTCAGCCCGCGCGCGCCGAGCGTTTCCTGCATCATGTTGTTGTAATCAACGGTGATCCGCATTGTTTCGCGGTCGAACGTCCTGTGTTCCATAGTCTTACCTCCTTATATCTGAATCATTTTGGTTAACGCGTCATACGCGTCCTTGAGTTCCGATTTGTCGCGATACATATCGCTGTAGGCTTCCAGAAGGACCGTACCTTTGAAGCCCTTTTTCACAAGCGCATCCACGAGCCGTCTGAAATCGTAGTTTCCGCGCGGAGGCAGGCAATAGCGCGGATGCTCTCCCGAAAAATCGCAATCGCAAGCGTGGACCGCAAGGATGTATTCACCGAGCGATTCCGCAAAATCCAGCGGATCGACGCCTGCGCGGATCGCCTGCTTGATGTCCAGCGTGTGATAGAGCGGTCGTTTGATCAAAGCATGGATGGCTGTACCGATCTCCGGCGTCGGCATGATGCTGTAGCTGACGTTTTCCAGCGTCAGATGCAGTCCGTGATCCTCCGCCATATCCGAAAGCGTATCGAAGATCGGCGCAAGACGTTCCAGCTGCAGATTCTTTGCGACGCCATTCAGCACGACAGGTCCGTGCATCACGTAATGGTCCGCACGCAGGCGCTCCCCTGCACGCAAAACGAGCTCGTACGCCTTCATGGCGTCCGCCCGCTGCCGCGGATGCGGCGTAAACAGCAGCGGCTCATACTGCAAGCTCATCGGATGCACGCCGACCACGCGGATACCGGCGTCCTCCGTCTCCCGCGCAAGGCGATCGACAAACGCCGGATCGTATTCGCAGTAGCTGTTCAGATAATACTCCGCATTCAATACGCCCCATTGCCGAAACAGCGTCGGCGCATCCTCCAGCATCAGCGTATCGAAAAAGCTTGCCGTAGATATCCCTGTGGTAATCATCTGTCCCTCCGATATGATTGTATCATTTTTTTGTCAAGATAGGAAGATAAATCTTTTTTTGATATGCAAAAAAATATGTGGAGCGCCGGTCTTTGATTATTTACAAATTTCCGCTTTTCGTGTATGATATATAAGAACGGTTATGCGGCTGAATACCCATAACAAAATACCGATAAGGAGATTTTCATATGATCGATTTGACAATGCATCGCGGGAGCCTGAACCGCTCGATCGAACGTGCACGCGAAAAGAACATCATTATCCCCACCTTCGCACAGATGGAAGATCCGACAAAGATTCCCGAAAAAATCCAGGATAAGCTCACCGGAGTCGGTCTTTCGGACGTCAATCCTTTGAACCTGTTCCGCATCACCTGGAAAAACAATCCCGTGGAAAAGGGCGGCGACGGCAGGTTCGGCGGCGTAAACTATATCGAGCTCCCCTCCTCGCTGACCGGCGTCAAGGCGCGTATCGTGCTTCTGACGGGCAAATGGTTCCCCACCGGATGTCATAAGGTCGGCGCGTCGTTCGGCTGCCTCGTTCCGCGGCTTGTGACCGGTCAGTTCGACCCCACGTATCACCATGCAGTCTGGCCCTCCACCGGCAATTACTGCCGCGGCGGCGCATTCAATTCAAAGCTTCTCGCCTGCGATTCCGTTGCGATCCTTCCCGCGGAGATGTCCAAAGAGCGTTTTGACTGGCTTTCCAAAATCGCCGGTCAGGTCATTGCAACGCCCGGCTGCGAATCCAACGTGAAAGAGATTTTCGACAAGACCTGGGAGCTTAAAAGGGATCCGTCCATGATGATCTTCAACCAGTTTGAGGAAATGGGCAATCCGCTCTGGCACTACAACGTCACCGGCAGAGCGATCTATGAGGTCGTGGAAGGTCTTCTCGGCGAAGAAGACCGCTTCGCAGGCGCGGCGTTTACGAGCGGATCCGCCGGCACGATGAGCGCAGGCGATTTCCTGAAGGAAAAATATCCGGATTCCAAACTTGCCGTCGGTGAAGCGCTGCAGTGCCCGACGCTGCTGAACAACGGCTTCGGCGGTCACCGTATTGAAGGCATCGGCGACAAGCACGTGCCGTGGATCCACAACGTCAAAAACACCGATATGGTCATTGCGATCGATGATGAAGACAGCCAGAAGCTTCTCCGTCTCTTTAACGATCCGGTCGGTCTCAAATACCTGCACGAAGTCGTCGGCGTGCCGCAGGAGATCGTCGGGCAGCTTTCCCTTCTCGGCATTTCCGGCATTGCAAACCTTCTGTGCTGCATCAAGATGGCGAAATACTACGAGCTCGACGAACACGACATTCTTGCCACCGTCGGCACCGACTCCGCCGTCATGTATCAGAGCCGCATCCGTGAGCTCGAAGAAGAAAACGGCGCTTATACCGAAGCGATGGCGGCAGCCGACTGGGCAGAACATCTCAAGGGTATCCGCACCGATACGATGGAGGAGCTCACCTATGAAACCCGCAAGCGCATACACAATCTCAAGTATTACACCTGGGTCGAGCAGCAGGGCAAGGACGTCCGGGAGCTCAACGCGCAGTGGTATGATAAGCATTACTGGACCGATATGCATGCGCAGGTCGACGAAATCGACGCGCTCATCAACGAGTTCAATGAGGCGACAGGGCTGCTGAAGAATCTGTAATGCAAACAATCCGAACGATCCGGAAAGGGTATCCGCCCTTTCCGTTTTTTGTCGGATCCGAAAATATAGTATTCGTACAACGGACTTTTGTATGATTTGAAGCGTTTCATTATTTATGGAAAGAAAGCTAAGGACATTCCTGTTTGTCACGGAGAATATCCGATATTCGTTTTCTATTCATAATTGACGAATCCGAACAAACTATGTACAATATATCATATGAGTAACAATCTGCATGAAGGACACCGGGAACGGATCCGGGAAACATATCGGAAGCAAGGCATGAACGGCATGGCGGATCATGTCGTTCTTGAAATGCTTCTTATGTATGCCATTCCCCGCAAGGACGTCAACGAGCTTGCGCACACATTGCTGAATACCTTCGGATCGCTGACGGGCGTGTTGGAAGCAGATCCTTTACGGCTTGCCGAAATTGACGGCGTCGGCGAACGAACCGCTTTATTCCTGCATTCGCTCTATGATCTGCACCGGAGACTGACGCTTGAATCCGTCGATTCCGCAAGCAGCGCACCGCGTCTGGAGAATCCGGAAAGCGCATGCCGATATGCGATCGCGCTCGGTATGGGCGACCGCTATGAAACGCTGCGCATCATCTGTCTCGATTCCAACATGACCGTCATCCATACGGAGGCGCTGCAGGTCGGAACGCTTTCGCACGTGAGCTTTGAACCCCGCCGCGTGATCGAGACCGCGATGCTGCACCGGGCACGGTATCTGATCCTGACGCACAATCATCCGTCCGGCATTCTGATTCCGTCGGAAGACGATATTGAAACCGCAAAGATGATCGCGGAGATCGGCGCGAAGCTTGAGATCGACGTGCGCGATCAGCTGATCCTTTCCAAAAACGCCGCCTACAGTTATCAGTACGACCGTGTGTTTTTGTACAGTACTCCGGCGGTGTGCAATTCGATGACGCTGGAAGAATACAATCGCACCATTTATCCAGCACAAAACCGAAGCCATCATACATCATAACATAAGGAGGGCTCTATGACCTATAAATGCAGCTGTCGTATTCCGGATATCGAAAACTGGTCCGTCATCAAGATCTCCGGACGGGATTGGATCGTTCGCTGTTCCCAATGCAGGCAGGTATGGCATACGACGGCAGCCTATGCCGCCAATCTGCCCGAAAAGCCGATCTCGCCCTATGAATGGCGTCGCCTGATCCATACGCCGGATTACCATAAAGGGGAAGAAACGATCGAAGGCGAAGCCGGCGGCTACCTTGATCCGAACTTTGAAAGCAGATTTGAAAAGCAGAATCCATGAAAAAAGAGATCCTTCGTACCGTTAAGTACATACTGATTGCGGCGTCTGCCGGTCTGATCGAGATCGGCAGCTTTACGCTGATGAACGAGCTGCTTCATTGGAACTACTGGATCAGTTATCTGATCGCGCTCGTTCTGTCTGTTCTTTGGAACTTCACGATCAACCGCCGCTACACGTTCAAAAGCGCCTCCAATGTGCCGAAGGCAATGCTGCTTGTCTTTGCATACTACTGCGTCTTTACGCCGCTTTCAACGCTTCTGGAGCATTATCTGACAACGAAGCTCGGCTGGAACGAGTATCTTGTCACCATCATCAATATGGTCCTGAATCTTGCGACGGAATTTCCCTTCCAGCGGTTTGTGGTCTTCCGCAAGACGATCGACACAAACGATCTTGCCGTAAAGGAACCCGCTGCGAAGCAATCCGAATCCGAATAACAAAGAACAGCACCTCTGAAATGGGTGCTGTTTTTCTGTCTTACTGCTGATTGTGTCCGGCTATATACGCCTGTTTCTTCCGTTCGTCCTCCGCTTCCAGCGATCCCGCATCATGGATGCCGCCCAGATACTCCAGATGGTGCCGGAATTCGTGCCGCAAAACGCCGCGCAGAAGGTTCTTCGCTTTCTCCGCATCCGCGTTCGGATAGACCCGGTCGAAGGAGCCTTTATACAGGATGATCTGGCGGATGCCGGAATAGATCTTATAGTGTCCCATGATAAAGAGATCGTTTCCCTCTGCATAATCCGGTACGACAGAAGCTTCCGACACGATCACGCCGCCGGAAAGTTCCCGGAAGAACTCTGCCGGCAGCTCATCTAACAGCTCCGATACGATCTGTTTGTATTCTGTGAGGGTAAGCATGTCCCCGTCCCTTTCTCTGCCGGATTTCAGGAAGTCCGGTATTACAGTTTGAGTTTAGTACGAATCCCCGATGCTGTCAATGATTTCGTTTCTGAACAATAAAGCCCCGGCAAGGCGATGAGATAATTTGTTATTAAATAAAAAATCGTCGCGAGCTCAAGAAAGCTCGCGACGACGTGGTGCGGGAAACAGGACTTGAACCTGCATGAAATTGCTTTCACACGGACCTGAACCGTGCGCGTCTGCCAATTCCGCCATTCCCGCGTATTATGGTGGATGGGGATGGATTCGAACCATCGAAGTCTGTGACGGCAGATTTACAGTCTGCTCCCTTTGGCCGCTCGGGAACCCATCCACGTAATACCGATATCAAGTTGTCAATGTCGTGTTGGAGCCGGCGATCGGAGTCGAACCAACAACCTACTGATTACAAATCAGTTGCTCTGCCATTGAGCTACGCCGGCAGAAAAAGTGGCGACCCGAAGGGGGCTCGAACCCCTGACCTCCAGCGTGACAGGCTGGCATTC
>CAMVGD010000074.1 GCA_947166925.1 uncultured Clostridia bacterium
CCGACAATACTTGGCTGGAGACGGCCCGGGAAGATAGGCAGCTGCCGGGATCCAAAGAGACGCAGATTTGCGTCTCTTTTCTTTTACCGCGTCTTTCGCCGCGGCAAAAGAAGTGAAATCCGCTTCGCGGGTGAAATCGCGAAGCGGTGAAATCCGTCCTTCGGACGGGTGAAATATGCCTTCGGCATGTTCATGTGGATTCTCCCCCGGAGAATCTTTTATATTTATTCGGGAGGCCGGGGTCGGACTCCCCTACAGAAAGGCGCACACAAAGGCAAAAACGGCCGTAGGGGACGATGGCAACGCGCGATAATACACGCGACGGCACTTATGTAACGGAGCGTCAGCGGAGTGGAACGTTCCCGACGTCCCGCGCAGAAACCAACCAAACCGGCGACATAGCGTCCCTCCGCGGAAGGAGAACGGAATACACGGATGCAAAATCCATGCAATAGTTCTTGCTATTTCAAAGGATTTCGTATATAATTACAAATATCACATACGATTACACGAAATCTGCGCAAGGAGGAGAAGCGAATGAATCATCCGAAAAAACGTGTATTTGCGGATTCGCCTTTGTATTCGGTCGTATGCTCGATCCTTGCCGTTCTGATGATGATCGCGCCGATCGTTCTGCTCATTTTTTTCGGCATCTATATACAGTTTTTTGTGATCATTGCAAACGCAAGGATACTCGGAGGATGGTGGATCGTCTTGACCGCAGTCCATTTCCTCCTTTTGATTACACCTACGGCATTGCTGATGTATATCCGTGACCGCCGTGAAAAACGATATATGATCAGTGATGAGTTTTATTTCATCATGAACGACAAAACGCTTTGGCTTGAGCTGCAATTCGAACGGGCGAAACGGGTTCTGCATGAATTCTTAATGCACAGCTCATTTGACAAGAGCAGGAAGGAACAGTTCCTGGAGACTTGCTACGAAAAGCGAAAGCAGATCAGAACAGAATTGAAGTGAACGCCTGCGCGTTGCGGGGATGAAGGATTGAACAGATGAACGGTTTGAAATACAAGTGTCTGGTGCTCGACCATGACGATACTGTGATGAACAGCACGAAGCACGTGCATCATCCGTCGTTCCTTGTCGCGCTCGAGGAGATGCGTCCGGGGCTGACCATGGATCTTGATACCTATTTCCGCATCAACTTTGATCCCGGCTTTCTGCCGTACTGCGAGAACGTGCTGCATTTCACGCCGGAGGAGTTTGACCGCGAGCTGGAAATCTGGCAGGCATACGTCAAGGAGCATATTCCCGAGGTCTTTCCCGGCGTTGCGGCGATCATCCGCGAGCAGATGAACCGCGGGGGAGAGGTCTGCGTCATTTCACATTCTTTTAAGGACAACATCCTGCGCGACTACGCGGCAAACGGTCTGCCCGTGCCGCGGCTCGTCTACGGCTGGGAGCTGCCGCGCGAACGGCGCAAGCCGGATCCGTGGGCACTCAACGAGATCATGCGGGAACTGAATCTAAAGCCTTCCGATCTTCTGATGGTCGACGATCTGAAGCCGGGCTACGATATGGCAAACAGCGTCGGCGTGCCGTTCGCGGCGGCGGGCTGGGCATATGACGTGCCGGAGATCCGCGCATTCCTGCAGCAGAACTGTCCGCTGTACTTCGACACACCGGACGCGCTGTACCGCTATCTGTTCGACTGACGCAAGATATAGTAAACTATATCTCTGTGAGATACCATATATATAGGAAGAAAGACGCCTGCATTTCGCGGGCGTCTTTCGTTAATACAGGGTGATCGAATTATAATGCGATGTCGCCCGCGACGCGGTACATGTATGCGTCGAGGTTCTTCTTCATCTCGAGCGCTTCCTCGATCGGCGTCAGCAGAATGTGCGAATCGCGGTAGCAGACGACCTGGTTCGTGTTGCCGGCAAGGAGCTGTTCCACGGCGTAGTGACCCATACGGGACGCCATGACGCGGTCGCGCGCGGTCGGAGCGCCGCCGCGCTGGATGTAGCCGATGATCGAGACGCGCGCTTCAAGACCGGTCTCCTCGCTGATGCGGTGGCAGATCTCGTCGCACTTGCCGACGCCCTCCGCGACGATGATCAGGTGGTGATGCTTGTCGTGCATGCGGCCCTCGCGGATCTTCTCGATGACGTCGCGCTCGAAACTGTATTCGAATTCGGGGATAATGATCGAGGTCGCGCCGACCGCAACGCCGACGTAGACCGCAAGGTGACCGGCGTGCCGTCCCATGACCTCGACGACGGAAACACGTTCGTGCGACTGCATGGTGTCGGCGAGCTTGTCGATTGCTTCCACCGCGGTGTTCGCCGCCGTGTCGAAGCCGATCGTGTAATGGCTGCAGCCGATGTCGTTGTCGATGGTCGCCGGGATGCCCATGACCTTGACGCCCTGCTTGGAAAGCGCGAGCGCGCCACGGAACGTACCGTCGCCGCCGATGCAGATGACAGCGTCCAGACCGAGATAGCGGCAGGTCTGCGCCGCGCGGTGCTGACCGGCTTCGGTCATGAAGTCTTCGCTGCGCGCGGTGTATAGGATCGTGCCGCCGCGGTGGATGATGCCGTTGACGCTGCGCGCGTTCATTTCCAGAACGTCCGCATGGATCAGACCCTGATAGCCGCGGCGGATGCCGACGGGAATGACCTTGTTCATAAGACACGTACGGACCGCAGCGCGAACAGCCGCGTTCATGCCGGGCGCGTCGCCGCCGCTTGTCAGAATGCCGATACGACGAATCTTTTGCTCCATGGTTTTTCACCTCCGATTTTTTCGCTTATAATATATCATACCCGCCGGCGATTTTCAACTGTGCAGAGGCGGTTTTTCGTCAAAAATATATTTTGAAAAAATAAAAAATAATGCTTGCATTTTCCGGACGGATAGTGTATAGTGCAAATGTTCGCGCGCACAGGCGAAGCTTTGCCGTGCAGCGCAGGAGTGCAGCGGAGGTTGCCGGTTGCCATTCCGGGTAATTTCGCGCATATCCGACGTCCGAACGGACGGGGCAAAAATAGCAGTTTCCCGTGCCGTCCCACCGATCACAGCCGAAAGGCTGTGTAAAAAAATGAGAGGGAAACACACGGCTCTGTGTACTGCCCGACAACAAATTTAGGAGGAATGAAAAAGTATGGCAAACCAAAGAATTCGTATCAAGCTCAAGGCTTATGAACACAGTCTGATCGACCAGAGCGCCGAAAAGATCGTCGACACCGCCAAGAGAACGGGCGCACAGGTTTCCGGCCCGATCCCCCTGCCCACCGAGAAGGAAATCGTTACGATCCTTCGTGCAACGCACAAGTATAAGGATTCTCGTGAGCAGTTCGAGATGAGAACGCACAAGCGTCTGATCGACATCATCCAGCCGTCCAACAAGACCGTGGAAGCGCTGATGAAGCTGGATCTGCCCGCGGGCGTCGACATCGAAATCAAGCTGTAATCCAAAACGGAGGTATGTACCAATGAAGAAAGCCATTTTGGGCAAGAAGATCGGTATGACGCAGTTCTTCAGAGCTGACGGTACCATGATTCCCGTCACTGTCATCGAAGCCGGTCCGTGCCCCGTCGTTCAGAAGAAAACCGTAGCAAACGAAGGTTACGATTCCGTCCAGCTCGGCTTTGCCGAACTCCGCGACAAGCTCGCCAACAAGCCGCGCAAGGGTCACTTTGCAAAGGCGAACCTCAAGGCGATGCGCTACCTTCGCGAATTCAGACTCGATGACGCCGCATCCTACGAGGTCGGTCAGATCGTCAAGGCGGACGTGTTCGCCGAGGGCGACAAGGTCGACATCTCCGGCACCAGCAAGGGCCACGGATTCCAGGGCGTCGTCAAGCGTCATCACCAGGGCCGCGGCCGTATGACCCACGGCTCCCACTTCCACAGAGCGCCCGGCTCCATGAGCGCCTGCTCCGATCCGAGCCGCGTGTTCAAGACCAAGAACCTGCCCGGTCATATGGGCAGCGAGCACGTCACCGTGCAGAACCTCGAGGTCGTGCGTGTGGACGCAGAGCGGAACCTGCTCCTCATCAAGGGCGCAGTTCCAGGTGCGAAGGGCAGCTTCGTGACTGTCAAGAGCACAGTAAAGTAAGGAGGAAAGAGATATGCCTAACGTAGCATTGTATGATATCAAGGGCCAGAACATCGGCGATATCGCCCTTTCCGAGAATGTTTTCGGTCAGCCCGTCAACACGGCGGTCATGCATGAGGTCGTCGTAGCGCACCTTGCGAACTGCCGTCAGGGCACGCAGAGCGCCAAGACCCGTTCCGAAGTTTCCGGCGGCGGCAAGAAGCCGTGGAGACAGAAGGGCACCGGCCGTGCGCGTCAGGGTTCCACCCGTTCCCCGCAGTGGAGACACGGCGGCGTCGTCTTTGCGCCGAAGCCCCGCGACTACACGATCCGCGTGAACAAGAAGGTCAAGCGCCTCGCGATGAAGTCCGCGCTGTCCAGCAAGGTGGAAGAAAACGAACTGATCGTGTTCGACGCGCTCGACATCGAAGCGCCGAAGACGAAGGAAATGGTCAAGGTCCTGAAGGCCGTCGACGTCAGCAAGGCGCTGATCGTCCTGGCGGACAAAGACGAAAAGGTGGAGCGCGCAAGCGCGAACATCGAAGGCGTCAAGACCACGCTGGTCGGCACGCTGAGCGTCTATGAGATCCTCAAGTATGAGAAACTGATCCTCACGAAGGCGTCGGTTGAAAAGATCGAGGAGGTGTACGCGTAATGAAGAACGGATACGACATCATCAAGGCTCCGATCCTCACCGAAAAGAGCTACGATTACATCGCGCATCACATCTACACGTTTGAAGTCGCGAAGAACGCGAACAAGGTCGAGATCGCGAAGGCGGTCGAAGAACTGTTCGGCGTCAAGGTCGAGAGCGTTCACACCGTGAACAAGCTCGGCAAGATCAAGCGCCAGGGCCGTTATGAGGGCAGAACCGCTTCCAAGAAAAAGGCGTACGTCAAGCTGACCGCCGATTCGAAGGGCATCGAGCTGTTCGACGGCATCGCGCAGTAAGGAGGCAGCAAATGGCTATTCGTAAACTGAAACCCACCACTCCGGGTACGAGACATATGTCCGTCTCCACCTATGAGGAGATCACCAAAACCACTCCGGAAAAGTCGCTGGTCTGCGATCTCAAGAGCAAAGCCGGCCGCAACTTCACCGGTAAGATCACGGTTCGCCACAAGGGCGGCGGCGCAAAGCGCAAGTACCGCATCGTCGACTTCAAGCGCGACAAGGACGGCGTTCCCGCGACTGTCAAAGCGATCGAGTACGATCCGAACCGCTCCGCGAATATCGCGCTGCTGTATTATGCAGACGGCGAGAAGCGCTACATCATCGCTCCGTACGGCCTGAACGTCGGCGAGACCGTCGTTTCCGGCAAGGATGCGGACATCAAGATCGGCAACGCGCTGGAGCTCCAGTACATCCCGGTCGGCACGATGATCCACTGCATCGAGCTGAAGCCCGGCAAGGGCGCGCAGCTGGTCCGCTCGGCGGGCAACGCGGCGCAGCTCATGGCGAAGGAAGGCAAGTACGCACAGGTTCGTCTTCCCAGCGGTGAAGTCCGCATGATCCCGATGAACGCGAAAGCAACCATCGGTCAGGTCGGCAATCTGGACTTCCAGAACATCCAGATCGGCAAAGCGGGCCGCAAGCGTCACATGGGCATCCGTCCCACCGTCCGCGGTTCCGTCATGAACCCGAATGACCATCCCCACGGCGGCGGCGAGGGCAAATCCCCGATCGGCCGTCCCGGCCCGGTCACTCCCTGGGGCAAGCCGGCGATGGGTTACAAGACCCGCAAGAAGAAGAACAAGAGCAACAAGTACATCATTCGCCGCAGAACGAGTGGTAAGTAATCAGGAGGAAATAACACATGAGCAGATCGATCAAAAAAGGTCCGTTTGTTGAAGAACGCTTGTACGCACGCATTCTTTCCATGAATGAGAGCGGCAAGAAGACCGTTGTGAAGACTTGGTCCCGTTCCTCCACGATCTTCCCCGAATTCGTCGGTCACACCATTGCGGTGCACGACGGCAAGAAGCACGTTCCGGTGTACGTCACCGAAGAAATGGTCGGACACAAGCTGGGCGAATTCGCGCCCACCCGTACGTTCAGAGGACACAGGGGTTCCGAGAAGTCCTCGGGTGCGAAATAAGGAGGAGCACAATGGCAACCAGAAGTAAAGAAAAGACGGCATACCGTCGCGAGCACGCAGACAAGCGTCCGCACGCAACCGCACGTTATATCAGAATGTCTCCCCGCAAGGTCAAGGTCGTCATCGACATGATCCGCGGCAAGAGCGCAAAGGAAGCGGCAGCGATCCTCACCTACACGCCGAAAGCTGCCTGCGAACCGGTCCTGAAGGTTCTGAACTCCGCGATCGCAAACGCAGAGAACAACCTCGACATGAACCGCGACGACCTCTTTGTCGCCGAGGCTTATGCGAACCAGGGTCCGACCCTGAAGCGCTATCGCGCAAGAGCGCGCGGCTCCGCGTCCCCCATCCGGAAGCGCACGAGCCACATCACGGTCATTCTTGATCAGGTCAAGTAAGGAGGAAAGCTATGGGTCAGAAAGTTAATCCGAACGGATTCCGCGTTGGTGTGATCAGAGATTGGAACACCCATTGGTACGCGGCGAAGAAAGATTTCGCAGACTTCCTCGTTGAGGACCGCAAGATCCGTGACTTCGTGAAGAAGACTTACTATGCAGCCTGCATTTCCCGCATCGCGATCGACCGCGCGACCGACAAGGTCAGCGTCACGATCTACACCGCGCGTCCCGGTATGCTGATCGGCAAGGGCGGCGCAGGGATCGATGAGATCAAAGCGGCTGTTTCCAAGGAAATCGGCAAGCCCATCTCCGTGAACATCATGGAGATCCGCGACGCGGACGCGGACGCGCAGCTCGTCGCCGAGAACATCGCAGCGCAGCTCGAAAAGCGTATCAGCTATCGCCGCGCGATGAAGCAGGCCATGCAGCGCGCCATGCAGAAGCCCGGCGTCAAGGGCATCAAGCTGATGTGCGCAGGCCGCCTCGGCGGCGCCGAGATCGCCCGCAGCGAAGGATACCACGACGGTTCCATCCCGCTGCAGACGATGCGCGCAGACATCCACTACGGCTTCGCGGAAGCGCACACCCAGTACGGTCGTATCGGAATCAAGGTCTGGATCTACAAGGGTGAGGTCCTCAAGAAGGCCAAGCGTCAGGAAGGAGGCAAATAACCATGTTAATGCCGAAAAGAGTCAAGCGCCGCAGAGTGTTCCGCGGCCGCATGAAGGGCAGCGCCCACCGCGGCAACACCGTGACCTACGGTGAATACGGTCTCGTCGCGCTGGAGCCCGCATGGGTCACCAGCAACCAGATCGAGGCAGCGCGTGTCGCAATGACCCGTTATATCAAGCGCGGCGGTCAGGTCTGGATCAAGATCTTCCCCGACAAGCCCGTTACCGAAAAGCCCGCCGAGACCCGCATGGGTTCCGGTAAAGGTTCCCCCGAATACTGGGTGGCAGTCGTGAAGCCCGGCAGAGTCATGTTTGAGATCGCCGGCGTGGATAAGTCCGTTGCAGACGAAGCGCTCCGTCTTGCGGGTCACAAGCTCCCGCTGAAGACGAAGATCGTCAAGAAAGAAGAAACTGAGGAGAAAGGAGAATGACCATGAAGGCTGATAAGCTGAGAGCTATGTCCACCGAAGAGCTGGAAAAGCAGGAAAAGGAACTGAAAGCCGAGCTGTTCAATCTCCGCTTCCAGGCAGTGACCGGACAGATCAGCAATCCTTCCCGCATCGGTGCATGCAAGAAGGACATTGCAAGAATCAAGACCGTTCTCCGTATGCGTGAGCTCGGTCAGGACGCCGAGTAAGGAGGAAAGGCAATGGAACAGAGAGGTTATCGTAAGACCCGCGTTGGCGTCGTCGTCAGCGATAAGATGGACAAGACGGCAGTCGTCGCCATCAAGACCAAGGTTCGCCATCCCCTGTACGGCAAGATGGTCAACCGCACCCGTAAGTTCAAGGCGCACGATGAAGAAAATGCCTGCGGCATCGGCGACACCGTACGCATCATGGAGACCCGCCCGATTTCCAAGGACAAGAGATGGCGTATTGTGGAAATCATCGAAAAGGCGAAGTAACGGAGAGGAGAAGATAAAATGATTCAGCCTCAAACCAGATTGAAAGTCGCGGACAACAGCGGCGCCAAGGAGATCATGTGCATTCGTGTGCTCGGCGGCAGCAAGGTCAAGTCCGCAGGCATCGGCGACGTCATCGTCGCGTCCGTCAAGACGGCAACGCCGGGCGGCGCGGTCAAGAAGAAGGACGTCGTGAAGGCGGTCGTGGTCCGCACTGTTGCGGAAACCAGCCGTGCAGACGGCAGCCACATTCGTTTCGACGACAACGCTGCAGTCATCATCAACGATCAGAAGCAGCCGCGCGGCACCCGTATCTTCGGGCCGGTCGCTCGCGAGCTGCGTGAGAAAGACTACATGAAGATCGTCTCTCTCGCACCCGAAGTACTGTAAAGGAGGAGCATGACATGAATAAGCTGAATGTAAAAAAAGGCGATACCGTTGTTGTGATCTCCGGCAAGGATAAGGGCAGCAAGGGCGAGATCCTGCACGCGGCGCCCGCGGATAACCGCGTCATGGTCAAGGGCGTCAACATGATCACCAAGCATGTCAAGCCCAAGAGACAGGGCGAGGCAGGCGGCCGGATCGAGCAGGAAGGCACGATCGACGCGTCCAACGTCATGCTCGTTTGCCCCAAGTGCGGCAAAGCGACCCGCGTGGCGCACGCGTTCGTCGACGGCAAGAAAGTCCGCGTCTGCAAGAAGTGCGGCAAGGTCATGGACTGAGACGGAAGGAGATAACACATGGCAAAGAAAGAAACTGCGGTTCAAGCAAAGCCTTTCAGCGGCGAACCCCGTCTGAAGACCAAATACAGAGAAGAAGTCGTCTCCGCGCTGAACGAGAAGTTCCGCTACGAGAACGTCATGATGATCCCGAAGCTCGAGAAGATCATCATCAACATGGGTCTCGGTTCCGAAAAGGACAACCCGAAGGGCATCGAAAAGGCAGTTGCGGAGCTTTCCGCGATCGCCGGCCAGAAGGCTATCGTCACCAAGGCGAAGAAGTCCGTCGCGAACTTCAAGGTTCGTGAAGGCATGAACATCGGCGCAAAGGTCACCCTGCGCGGCGATCGGATGTACTACTTCGCCGACAAGCTGATGAACATCGTTCTGCCCCGCGTCCGCGACTTCCGCGGTGTGTCCGACACGTCGTTCGACGGTCGCGGCAACTACGCAATGGGCGTCCGTGAACAGCTGATCTTCCCCGAGATCAACTATGACGACGTTGACAAGGTCCGCGGTATGAACATCGTGTTCGTTACCAGCGCCAAGACCGATGAAGAAGCGCGCGAGCTGCTTGCTCTCCTCGGTATGCCGTTCGTTCAGGACTAAGAAGGAGGAACCACTATGGCAAAGACATCCATGAAGCTGAAGCAGCAGAGGACCCCCAAGTTCTCCACCCGCGCTTACACCCGCTGCCGTATCTGCGGTCGTCCGCATGCGGTCCTTCGCAAGTACGGCATCTGCCGCGTGTGCTTCCGTGAAGAAGCGTACAAGGGCAATATCCCCGGCGTCCGCAAGGCAAGCTGGTAATCAGGAGGAAACAACCATGACAGATACTATTGCAGATATGCTTACCAGAATCCGCAACGCGCTGGTCGCGAAGCACGAGACGGTCGACGTCCCCGCTTCCTCGATCAAGAAGGCGATCGCGGAGATCCTTGTGGAAGAAGGCTACATCAAGAGCTATGAGGTCGTCGAGGACGGCATCGTCAAGACCATCCGCATCAAGCTCAAGTACGGCCCCAACAAGCAGCGCGTCATCGTCGGCATCAAGCGCATCTCCCGTCCGGGTCTGCGCGTGTATGCCCGCAAGGATGAGATCCCGAAGGTCCTCGGCGGCCTCGGCATCGCGATCCTGTCCACCTCTCGCGGCGTGATGACCGACCGCGAGGCAAGAAAGCTCGGCGTCGGCGGCGAAGTGCTCGCGTACGTCTGGTAATACTTTAGGAGGAAAAACAATGTCTCGAATCGGAAAACTTCCGGTACACATCGTGTCCGGAGTGACAATCACGGTTGACGAACACAATGTCGTGACCGTGAAAGGCCCCAAGGGCGAGCTCACGCAGCGTGTTTCGCCCGAGATGATCCTGGAGCAGGAAAACGGTGTTCTCACCGTTAAGCGTCCCAGCGACGACAAGCAGCACCGCGCACTGCACGGACTGACCCGCTCGCTCATCAACAACATGGTCGTCGGCGTTTCGACCGGCTTTGAGAAGAAGCTCGAGATCGTCGGTACCGGTTACAGAGCGCAGATGGACGGCAAGGACCTCGTTCTGAACGTCGGTTACAGCCATCCGGTCAGATTCCCGAAGATGGACGGTATCGAATTTGAAACGCCCGCACCCACCAAGATCACGGTGAAGGGCATTGACAAGCAGAAGGTCGGCCAGATCGCAGCAGACATTCGCAAGACGCGCGAGCCGGAACCCTACAAGGGCAAGGGCATCCGTTACGAAGGCGAATTTGTCCGCCGCAAGGAAGGCAAGACCGGCAAGTAAGGTAGAAAGGAGTAACGTAGAATGTTTTCTAAGATCGATAAGAATTCTGTTCGCAAGGCGCGTCATCACCGTCAGCGCAGGAATCTGAACGGCACGTGCGAGCGTCCGAGACTCAACGTCTATCGCAGCACGAACCACATCTATGCGCAGATCATCAATGACGTCGACGGTAACACTCTGGTTGCTGCTTCTACTCTGGATGCAGAGATCAAAGGTCAGCTCGAAGGCAAGGACAAGAAGGAAGCTGCGAAGCTCGTCGGAAAGCTCGTCGGAGAGCGCGCGCTCGAGAAGGGCGTGAAGAAGGTCGTTTTCGACCGCGGCGGTTATCTGTACACCGGTCGCGTTGCGGCACTTGCCGAGGGCGCGAGAGAAGCCGGACTGGACTTCTGAGGGAGGAAGCGAAATGAGAAACGACAGAGAAAGAAAATTCGAGAAGGAAGTTCCCGAATTCAAAGAAAGACTCGTAGCGATCAACCGTGTTGCGAAGGTCGTCAAGGGCGGTAAAAACTTCCGCTTCACCGCGCTCATGGTCGTCGGCAACGAGAACGGCAAGGTCGGCGTAGGCCTCGGCAAGGCAGTCGAGATCCCCGAAGCGGTCCGCAAGGGCATCGAGGATGCAAAGCGCCACATGATCGAGGTTCCGGTCGTCGGCACGACGATCCCGCATCAGGTGGAAGGCAAGTACGGCAAGGGCCATGTCCGTATGCTCCCCGCTGAAGAAGGTACCGGTGTTATCGCGGGCGGCCCCGTCCGTGCGGTCATGGAAGCGTGCGGCATCAAGAATATCAGAACGAAATCTCACGGCACCAACAACCCCATCAACATGGTGAAAGCCACCGTTGAAGGTTTGAAAGAGCTTCGTACGG
>CAMVGD010000075.1 GCA_947166925.1 uncultured Clostridia bacterium
ATGCTGCAATTCATAGGGATGTTAAGAAATGCTGAGCACTTTCTTAACATCCCCCGCAGTATGTCCGTCAATCGTCGTCGGTTTCGGTATCCGCTGCGATCTGATGCCGCACGCCGGATTCCTTTTCAAAACGCTCGGCAAGCACTTTCGTCGTCAGATACGCGGAGATGCAGTCGATCGCCATCTTGTTCTTGCCGCCGCGCATGATCGCAAAGTCGGCGTCGGTGATGTAGTTCACGATGTACTTCTCATACATCGGCTTGACCGTTTCGACGTACTGCTCGGCGATGTTGTCGATCGTTCTGCCGCGGCTCTTGATGTCGCGCTTGATGCGGCGCAGCAGGCAGATGTCGGTGTCGACGTGCATATAGACCTTCAGCACCATGCGGTCGAGGAGCCGGTGATCGTAGAACATGTGGATGCCCTCCATGATCAGCACCTCGGGCGGGTAGATGAGCTCGTCCGAATCGGCGCGCAGATGCGCGGCATAGTCGTAGCCCTTCTTGGTGATCGGCTCTCCCCTTTCCAGCGTGTCGAGATCGCGGATGATCTCGTCGTAATCGAAGATATTCGGCTCGTCGTAGTTGATGTGTACGCGCTCCTCAAACGGAAGCTCCGGAAAGCTCTTGTAATAACAGTCCTGTCCGATGATGACACAGCTGCACGAAAGGCTGTCCTGGATCCTCTTGGCGAGCGTGCTCTTGCCGCTGCCGGATGCGCCGCAGATGCCCACAATGATCATAAATGCGTCCCCCTCCGAAATATTCTTCTTTGATATTGTACCGCAATCCGCCGCCGCTTGCAAGAGGCTTTCCGCAGCCGGCTTCGATTTCTGCGATCCGATTGACATTTTGATCAAATTGTACTATATTTTGTATATGATCCGTACGATGTTCGGAACGGATCGCTTCGGAAAGGAGATCCATATGAGAATCATTACATTAAGCCGCGAATTCGGCTCCGGCGGCCGCGAGCTCGGCAAGCGCATCGCGGACATTCTGGGCTTCGATTATTATGACAGCGAGATCATCTCCGCGATCGCCGAAAAGAGCGGCCTCGACGCAAGCTACGTCGAAACGGCGCTCGACAACCACGGCTGGCAGGACTTTCCCGTATCCTTCGGCGGCACGATGCACTCGGTCGCCTATATGAACGCAAGCAAGATCGATCTTCTGATCCAGCAGAAAAAGGTCATCGAAGGGATCGCCGCGCTGGGCAAGGACTGCGTCATCATCGGGCGCAACGCCGACGCGATCCTCAAAGAGCTCAAACCGTTCAGCATCTTTGTCTGCGCCGACCGCGAGGCAAAGATCGCCCGCTGCCGCGCCCGTGCGCGGGAGGACGAAAAGCTCACCGACCGCGAGCTTGTCCGCAAGATGAAGGAGATCGACAAGGCGCGCGCAAGAACGCGCGAGTTTCTGACCGGCAGCGAATGGGGAAAGTGCGAAAGCTACCACCTCACCGTCAATACGGGCGACTGGGATATGAAGGCGCTTGCCGCCGCCGTCGCCGCGTTTGCGGAACGGTACTTTGAGAGCAAGGCATGAACATTAAGCTGTCCGATCATTTTACCTACCGGAAGCTGCTTCGATTTACCCTGCCGTCCATCGCCATGATGATCTTTACCTCGATCTACGGCGTGGTCGACGGGTATTTTGTTTCCAACTTTGCCGGCAAGGAGCCGTTTGCGGCGGTCAATCTCATCATGCCGTTCATCATGATCGTGGCGACCGTGGGATTTATGTTCGGCACCGGCGGCACGGCGCTTGTGTCAAAAACCTTCGGCGAAGGCGATCCGGAACGCGCAAACCGGTATTTCTCCCTGTTCGTCTACACGTCGTTCATCCTCGGCGTGCTGTTTTCCGTGCTCGGCATCGTCTTTCTGCGTCCGATCGCAAGGCTTCTGGGCGCGGAGGGCACGCTTTTGGACAACTGCGTGATCTACGGCAGGATCGTCATCGGCGCAATGCCGTTCTTCATTCTGCAGCTGCTGTTTCAGAGCTTCTTCGTCGCCGCAGAAAAGCCGAATCTCGGCTTCTGGGTCATCGTCGCGGGCGGCGTCACCAACATGATCGGCGACGTCGTGCTTGTCACGCTGCTCCCGCAGGAAATGAAGCTTGCCGGCGCGGCGGTCGCGACCGCGCTCGGGCAGCTCGTGGGCGGCGGCGTTCCGCTGGTCTACTTCTTCCGCAAGAACAGCAGCATCCTGCGGCTCGGCAAAACGCGCTTCGATGGCAGGGCACTCTGGAAGGCGACGACCAACGGCATTTCGGAACTGGTCAGCAGCGCTTCGATGAGCCTGGTCGGCATCGTCATGAACCTGCAGCTGTTGAAATACGCGGGTGAAAACGGCGTTGCGGCGTACGGCGTCATGATGTACGTCAACATGATCTTCGCCGCGATCTTCATCGGCTATTCCATCGGCACCGCGCCCGTCATCGGGTTCCATTTCGGCGCGCAGAACAGCGCCGAGCTCCGGAATCTGCTGCGCAAAAGCCTGTTTCTGCTGCTGATCGGCGGCGTACTGATGGTCGCGGCGGCGGAAGGGCTTGCAAGACCTTTGGCAAAGCTGTTCGTCGGCTACGACGCGGAGCTCATGGAACTGACCGTGTCCGGCTTCCGCATCTTCGGACTGTCCTTCTTCTTCATCGGGTTTGCGATCTTCGGCTCGGGCTTCTTCACCGCCTTAAATGACGGCGTCACGTCCGCGGGCATTTCGTTCTCGCCCCCGCTCGTCTTCGAGCTTGGCGCAATCCTGCTGCTGCCGCTGCTGTTCGGCGTAAACGGGCTTTGGTTCTCGGTCGTCGTCGCGGAGCTGATGGCAACCGTGCTTTCATTCATCTTCATGGCGATCAAGCGAAAACGCTTCGGATACTGAAACGCAATCGCAAAAAGAGGGACTCGTCGTCCCTCCTTTTTCATGTCGCGGTTTGGTTTATTTCAGATTGACCGAAGCAAGCTTTTCCATCGTCTCGAACGAGAGAATAAAGACCTCGTTGTCGCCGATCACATAGAACACGTCGTCGATGAACAGCCCGCGCGCATCGCCGAACCAGTATCCGCTGTCGGTCTCGATGCGACCGATCTCTCTGAACCCGCTTTCATCCGCGCGGAACACCAGATAGACGCCGTCCGCCGGGAATGCGACCGTGCCGCTCTCCGCGTCGGCAAAGATGATCTTGTGGTTGTACTGCACCGACGTATAATACACGTCCTTCAGCGACAGGCTGAACGCTTCCGTGACGTTCGACGGATCGGAAATGTCGAACATGGAGAGCTTGACGTTCTCCGTCCAGCCGTGTTCCTCGTCCGCGTCGAACCCGACGCCCACGAGCTTTCCTTCGCCGAACGGATGCAGGTACGCCGAGAATCCGGGGATCTTCAGGGTTGAAAGGATCTTCGGGTCATACGGATCGGACAGGTCCGCCGAGAACAGCGGATCGACCTGCCGGAAGGTCACGAAGTATGCGACGTCGCCCATGAACCGCACGGACTGCACGCGTTCGTCCTTTGCAAGATCCTTTATGGCGCCGACCTCGCAAAGCGAACCGTCGAGCACATACAGCGCGCAGTCGCTGCTGCTGTTCCATTCGTAGGTATCGATGCCGTCCGTCCAGATGGTTTCTTCGGAATCGGAGCGGGTCACCACGAGCCGGTAATAGCCGTTGTATGCGTCCATGCTGAACTGGTTCAGCAGCGAGCCGTTCAGCTTCGCGCTGGCCGCCGCCTCGATCCTGCCGTCCTCGATCGTAAAGCGGAACAGATTCGTGTCCGTTCCGGAAACGATCTTCACAAAATGCCTGCCGTCGTCCGCGGTCTGCTCGTCGCTCCGTTCGCTCCGATACTCGTTCGACGCGATCAGAAGGTCCGAACCGCTGCAGTAGACCTGACTGCAGCCGCCGAGCACGGCCTTGTGCGAATCGTACTCCGTTCCGTCCGCCGCGCCGATCGTCGTAACGACGGTGAAGCCGTTTTCTTCGGAATCCGGATTGATATAGATCTCGCCCGGCTGCAGCGTGACGCTCTCGTCGTTGGTTACGACCTTCGGGCAGTACGGCATGGGATCGTCGATCGGGTACCAGGAATAGATCCTGTAATCGGAAACGATCAGCAGCCGGTCGCCGATGAGCCGCGCGGTCTGATACGCGCCCTGCTGCTTATGCGAGGCGATCCGCTTCGGCTCCGTGCGGTCGCCGAGATCATAGGTCTCCGCAAACGTAAAGGTGCGGTCCTGCTCGCTGACGTCATCGCCCCAGTCGGAATGCGTGCCCAGAAGATACAGACGGTCGCCGTACAGCATCATCTCGCTGTAATCGCGCCAATAGGTATCGCTGTCCTTCGGCGTCTTCAGCTTGATCGTTCCGACGACTGCGGTGTTTTCGCCGTCCGCCGCAAGGATATAGACCTTGCGTTTCGATTCGTTCAGCGCATAGATCCATGTGCCGTCCGTTTTCACGATATCCGCTTCGTCGACGCCCTCGACCTGATTGTTCGTACCGGAATACTGTTTGACGGTACCATCCCCCGTCTCCGTGAAACTCACGCTGTTCATTTCGACTGAGACGGTCGGCGCAGCCGCTTCCGTCGGCTCCATCAGAGCCGCAGGCTCCGGCATTTCTTCGGGGACGGCAGCATCCGTACCGTAATACATGCCGCTCCTGCTCCGGGATCTGCGGGCTTCCATGGTTTCGCCGATCGCTTCATAGGAAGCGGCGGTCTCCGGCGCGTTCGATCCTGCGGCGCTGAGCATCGGCGCGGATACGCTGTTTGTCTGCCCGACATACTCTGCCTCCGCAGATTTTGCACCGGAAGCGAGGCTGTCCGCATTCTTTCCGTTGTGCACGTTGACGCCGACGACGATGGCGACGCACGCAGCCGCCGCAGCGGCGATCGCAGGGATCGCGATGTACCACGGACGCAGCGTGCGCTTTTTCTGCTGCTCGGTGCGCACGCGTTCCACGCGCTCCATTTTGATCTCGTCAAGCAAGTCTTCCCGTACATGGACAGCGTCGTTTTTCTTTCGATACGCATCCTTAAACATCATATTCTCCTCCAAGCGTCTCCTTCAGCATTCCTCTTGCACGGTGCAGCCATGATTTCACGGTCGATTCGGTCGTGTGCATCAAAGCCGCGATCTCCTTGACGGAATAGTCCTCATAGTAGTACAAATGGATCGCCGTACGGTATTTGTCGGGGAGCTTCAGCACTGCGTCGTACACGGTCGAATCCGGCGTTTCATCCTCGCTCTTGAGCTCGCCCATCGCGTCCTCCGGCACGCTGTGACGCCGGAAGGCGTTCCCCAGCAGTGATTTTGAACAGTTGATGGTGACCTTGATCAGCCACGCTTTCTGGTGCTCGGCGCTTTCGAAAACGGGGTTGTGCTTCAGGCATCGCAAAAAGACCTCCTGCACGACGTCTTCCGCGTCGGCCGTGCTTTTGGTCCGCACGAGCGCCAGGCGGTATACCATGTCGCCGTACATCGCAAAAAGGGCGTCGAGGTCGCTGCTCACGGGCTCGTTACTCTCGATTGGCATGCTGTGTTCCAACGTATTTTCGCTCCTCACAAATAATACCGGAAAGAGACGGCTTCGGTTGCGGCAAAACATCGCCGTTTCCGAAAAAACCGCTTCCGTTTTCTGGAAAAAAAGGCGCGCGTTCATAGCTGTGTCGCGCGCCGTTGTCGATTTCTTTATTCCGCCTTGTTCAGCTGCTTGAGGAACGCCTGATAGATCCCCTCAAACATCTTCTGCTGGAACGCTTCATCCTCAAGGTTTGCGCGTTCACTCTTGTTTTCCCAGTTGCCCAGAACGATCCGCACGCACGGGCAACCGCACTTGGACGACACCTGATCGTCGCTGTTGCTGACCTTTTCGACGCCGTTCTTTTTGTTGCTGCCCTTCTGCTTCGGAATGCCGGTCGCAGCCGAGTATTCGTCGATCATGATCTGTGCGAATTCCATATTGTTTTTCGTCGCTTCCACGAAGCAGCCGGACGCGCTTTTTGAGATGTGATTGCAGAACAGCCGCAGCGCAATATCGCATTCGGCATCCTTGATGATCTTCGTGCGCTTGCTGGTCCCCATATCGCTGTTGTCCTCACGCGTGATGACGACGGTCGCGCCTTTGGATTCGAGGAACGCGCCCAGTGCTTTTGCGAACTCGAGATCGTAAGGTCCGTCGGATTTGCCCTTCGGACCGCCGCGCATCGGATCCAGACCGATCGTGACGCCCGCAAGCGGCGCGTTCGGATCCTTCTTCGGATCGTAGGTCGCTCCCGGCGCCGGCGTTTCGGGCTCCAGCGGCGGCGGCGTGGGCGTTTCGGGATCGGGCGTGCCGATCTCCGGCGTTTCCTCCGCGGCTTCCGTCGGCGCAAGCGACGGTTCTTCCGTCGCGGTCTGTCCGGGCGTGACCTCCGCTTCCTGCGAAGGCGTCGCGCGGTCCCCGTTCAGCTCGGATTTTGCGCAGCTCAGCATCTGCTGGATATATCCGCCCTTGATGAGAAATACCATGCCGACGATCAGTCCTATGACCAGAATGATCATCGCGCAGAACAGAGAGAATCCCAGCGGATTCGTGATCTGAAAATGCTTCTTCCTGTTTTTGATCCGTTTCATCGGTTTGCTCCACCTCCGCGATCATTTCCTATGATCTCATTTTAGCACGGTTTTTGTAAATCGGAAGCGTTTTTACATTTTGTTTTCAAAAAGATAAAAAAACCTGCCCGAAACGGATACAAAATCCGGAAAATATGGTATCATATTCCTATGCCCAATATCTGTACGCATCTCGTATTCGGCGCGCGCGTCGCCGAAGCGGTCGGAAAGCCGCTCGATACGCTCGGGGATCTGTACCTCCTCGGCTGTCTCGGTCCGGATTATTATTTCTACGACCGCCTGCCGCCGACGCCGTTCATACCGCACAAGAAGAAGCACGGCAACGCTCTGCACGGGCTCGATTGCGGCGTGCTGTTTGCCGCGCTTGCGGAGAAGGCCGACGCTTCGCTCATGCCGTACCTGTACGGTTTTCTGACGCACATCGCGCTGGACAGCTCGGTGCATCCCTATGTGGAAGCCGGGCACCGCGGCGGTGCGCATTCCCGCTTCGAGGGCGTGATCGACTCGGTCGTCTATGCCGAAACGAAGGATTCGTTCCCGTTCCGTGATCTGCTTCGCATCCGGCCGGATACGGCTCCGGTCGACGCGCTGCTGGCGGACGTTTCAGGAACGCTTTGCGGCGCGGAGGTCTCCGGCGCATACACGCGCGGCTTCCGCAAGTTCCGCAGGCTCGTTCCGTTCCTGTACGATCCCAAAGCCCGGCGCTACCGCTTCCTGCGCGCCGTTGAACGAATGCTCCGGAAGCCGGGGCTCGTCTCCGATTTTCTGATCGGACCGGATCACGAAGACCCCGACGACTGCATGAACCTTTCGCGCAAAAGCTGGATCTCTCCGTGGGAGCCGGAGCGCGTGCGCAGCGAGAGCGTTCCGATGCTGCTGGACGAGGCGGCGGCGCTTGCCGCCGCGCTGATCCGCGCGTTCGACGCCGGCGACCGGGAAACGCTGCACCGGCTTCTGCACGGGCGTTCGATGCGGAAAGGAGAGATCGTATGACCTGCTGTTTTACCGGGCACAGAGACCTTCCGAAGCCGGATCAGGGCGAGTACGCCGCGCTGCTTTCCGCTCTGGAAGCGGCGGTCGGCGACGCGGTCCGCGAAGGGTGCAGGCATTTCGTGGTCGGCGGCGCAAAGGGCTTCGACCTGCTTGCAGGCGAATGGATCGCCGCCCTCAAGAAGACGGATCCGTCCGTTACGCTTTCGGTTTATGTTCCGCACCGCGGGCAGGAAAACGCCTATCCCCCTGCCGACCGGCAGCGGTACCGCGCGCTGCTGCAGAACGCGGACGAAGTCCTGATCCTTTCCGAAACGTATCACCCCGGCTGCATGCGCGAGCGGAACGCCCGCATGGTGCGCGATTCCGAATTCTGCATTGCGTATGTGCGCAGGAGCCGCAGCGGTTCCGCGCAGACGCTGAAAATGGCGGAGGCGAAGGGCCTGACGGTCCTTCGGATCTGATATGGCAAACGAAAAACGAACGTCCCCGAAACGGCTTGTGCCGATGTGCGCGCTCCTCTCGCTTCTGCTGCTTTACGCGGCGGAGACGACGGGCTTCTTTGCGCTGCTCTTTTTCCTGCCGCTTGCGCTCTGCATGCTGCCGCTCTGCGAGGAGCGTCTTTGGGGCTATGCGATCGTCTGCGACGTTCTCATTGCCGCCGCCGTGCTGTTTCTGTCCGTTCCGCATTACGCATGGCTCGCGTTCGTCTGCGTGCTCGCGCCGTACGTTCCCTTGCGGCACGCGCTGCGGAACACAAAGGACCCGCGCCTTGCCGCGCTCCTGCCGATCGGGATCGTCGCGCTGTGGACGGCGCTGGTGTTCGTCGTGCTGCATATTCTGGGCGTCAGGCTCATCACGCTGTTCCCGCCGCTCGTCACCGCCCTGATCGCGCTCGGCGCGCTGTTCTTTCTTTTTTTGCTCGACGTCGCGTATCAGCTGTTTTTGAAAGCGTATCGAAACCGTATCCGCCGTTTTCTGCTCCCGCGCGCATAACCGTTCCGCTTTGGCGGCATACTGTCGGTATGTGCGAGCAAAAAGCCATCCGAACCTACAAAAGCCTGTACCGCCGACGCCGCCGTCGGCGTTTTTTGCGCGTCGTTTTCCTGCTGTTCTTTACGCCGCTGCTCTGCGGTGCAGTGTGGCTGTTCTCGCAGGACGCGTGGCACATGCTCGATCTCGATAAGATCTGCGAAACCGAGGAAACGCTGCTCGTCACGGACCGCAGCGGCGAGGTCGTCTCGCGGCTGTATCTGAACGAAAACCGTGTCTCCGTCGGGCTCGAGACGCTGCCGGAGCATGTGAAAAACGCGTTCCTCGCCGCCGAGGACGCGCGGTTTTATTCGCATCCCGGCTTCGACCTGATCCGCATCGCGGGCGCCGCGCTGCACGATCTTCGCGCCGGCTCGTATGTGGAGGGCGCCAGCACCATCACGCAGCAGCTCATCAAGCTCACGCACCTATCTTCGGAAAAAACGCTCGACCGCAAGGTAGACGAAGCGATCCTCTCGTACCGTCTCGAACAGATCTTCAGCAAGGACGAAATCCTTGCCTGCTATCTGAACCGCGTCTACTTCGGCGGCGGATATTACGGCATCGAAGCCGCGGCGGAGGGCTATTTCGGCGTGCACGCGAGCGAGCTCTCCCTTGCGCAGAGCGCGCTTTTGGCGGGCGTGCTGAAGTCTCCCGCGACCTACGCGCCGCATCTTCGTCCCGAGGCGTCCGTCGGCCGCCGCGGCGTCATTCTCGATCTGATGACCGAATACGGCATGATCGACGCGGAGACCGCCGCGCGTGCGAAGGCGGAGCCGCTCGTTCTGATCTCCGACACGCAGAAGCAGAAGCACGACTCCTATATCGATCTTGCCGTGACCGAAGCCTGCAGGCTTTTGGACTGCGATCTCAACACTCTCCTTGCAAGCGGGCTGACGATCGAGACCGCCATGGATCCGAACGCGCAGCGCATTGCGGAAAACGCGTTTCAAAACGACGCGTATTTCCCGATGTACGGCGACGAATCCGCCGAAGGCGCGCTCGTGCTGATCGACGCAAAGACCGGCGGTGTGTCCGCGATCATGGGCGGACGCGACAACGAGACCGCGCTCGGGTTCAACCGGGCGACGCGCATCCGACGCCAGCCGGGCAGCGCGATCAAGCCGATCCTCGTCTATGCGCCGGCGCTCGAAGCGGGCTATACCGCCGCTTCCATGCTGCTCGACGACGCGGTCGATTTCGGCGACTATACGCCGAAAAACGCCAACGGACGCTACGCGGGCTGGATCACGATGCGCGAGGCGGTCACGCGGTCGCTGAATATCCCCGCCGTTCTGCTGTTCCAAAAGCTCGGCGTCGAGCGCTGCAAATCGTTTGCGGCGCGGTTCGGCATTCCGTTCGACGTGCGCGACGATTCGCTGACGCTTGCGCTCGGCGGCTTCACCTACGGCGTCTCGCCGTACCGGCTGTGCGGGGCGTACGCGGCGCTTGCCTCCGGCGGGGTCTACCGTGCGCCGTACGTCGTGACGCGGATCACCGACCGCGCGGGCGTGGAGCTTTACCGGCACGACCCGACCGGGATGCGCGTCATGAGCGAAGGCAACGCGTTCATCCTGACCTCGCTTCTCATGAGCGTTGCGCAAAAGGGCACGGCAAGCCTGCTCGCCTCCCTGCCCGTTCCGCTCGCCGCAAAGACCGGCACCGTCGGCGACGAGACCGGCAACCGCGATATCTGGCTTGCCTGCTTCAACCCGGACTATGCCGCTGTCGTGTGGATGGGCTTCGACGACGCGGAAAACGGCCGGTGCCTTCCGAAGGACTGCGGCGGCGGGACCTACCCCGCCATGCTGCTTTCGGAGGTCTTTTCCGCGCTGTACCCCGACGGAAACGCGCCGGACTTTACAGCGCCCGAAAACGTCGTCTCCGTCGCGCTCGACGCGGTGACGCTGCAGAACGAGCACGTCGCGGTCCTTGCGGGAAGCCTGACGCCGAAGGAAGCGTCCGTTTCCGAATACTTCGTGCGCGGGACGGAGCCGAAGACGGTCACGGAATACTGGCAGATCCCCGAGCCGCCGACCGACCTTCTCGTCACGCTCACCGACGATACCGTCGAGATCACGTTCACCCCGCCCTCGCGCTATATGCAATACCGGCTCTACCGCGAGGACGAATCCGGCTTCGCGATCCTGCTTGCGACCGTGGAAAACGCCGCGTACCCCGTCCGGTTCTCCGATCCCGCGGACCGTCTGAACGGCGACTTCGCCTATTATGTGATCCCCGTTCACCCCGCGCTGACCGTCGACGGCAAGCCCGTCTGCGGCCGCGCAAGCGGAAAACGCTATATCTATGTACGGCATACGATCCCGTTCTCGCCCTGAAATTTCAAATCGAAGGTTGACGAATTGACAAATTTATATTATATTATACATGGGTAATAGTTTTGTTGCCGTATTATAAAAATGGAGAGTGAGAAAAAATGGATTACAAGGCACTTGCAGCCAATGTAGAAAACCGTGAAGGATTCGGAACGCAGGAATGGGTCTACCGTGTACTGCGCGCGGGCATCGTAAACGGCGCGCTTCCCGGCGGTATGCAGCTGAAGCAGGACGAGATCTCCGCCGCGCTGAACGTCAGCCACATTCCGGTACGCGAAGCGCTGCGCCAGC
>CAMVGD010000076.1 GCA_947166925.1 uncultured Clostridia bacterium
CCGGTTCTTCTTCAACCGGTTCTTCTTCAACCGGTTCTTCTTCAACCGGTTCTTCATTTTCCATCTCGGGCAGCTCGATCGGCTCGTCGTCGATCGCTTCCGGAACAACGATCTTGCTGTTGTATTCCTCCGCTGCCGCGGCAAAACGCTCCATGATTTCGGGCGTCATGAGTTCTTCACGGCTCATCAGCGGCTTGAGGTTCAGAACGCCGTCAAGCTCCTCGCTCATGATCTCGTCGCCGGGTTCAACGGACGCCGGTGCGAGAGAACCGTTCGTGTACAGACCGGCTACCGGCCACACGTTCTCGCCGAAGTTGCCTGCACGGTAGAACTTTCTGTTCGAGCTGTCGTTCGCATTCGCGAGGATGTACAGTTCGGCATAATCGCCGTCCTGATGCGTCCAGTAGAGATGCGTGCCGTCATAGTAGATGGAGTTGTACTGGAGACCCGCGGTGATACCGGTATCCCAGACCAGTGTCGGGCTGCTGAAGCTGATGCCGTTCAAGCTGCTGTAGCTCTGGTTGGTCTGCCAGATCTTACCGGTCTCATCGAGGAAGTAGTAGCCCGCGCTCGTCGTGCTCTTGTTTCTGCAGCAGATCGCGACCGCATACGCGTCGCCGACGTCCGTCTCGGAAAGATCGAGCAAGCCGTATGGGAAGCCGCAGTAGGTTCCGTAATCGTCATCCGTCTCCGGCTGCAGATTGCCGAAGATCACGTACTTCGCAAAGGCGTATACATAGTAGGATGTGCCGCCGAAGGAAGTTCCGACCGTTGCCATGCCGAACGGCACAACGTAGTTCTCGCCGAGCTGCGTCATCGCGTACGACGTGCGGTTGACCGTGTAGATGTAGCCTGTGGAAAGGTCGTTCGTCGCCGCATACAGATCGGAGGTGCTCGCCATCATCGCGCTCGTGACGTAGACGCCCGTGCCGGTGTTGTGGCGCTTGGTCCACGTCGGCAGGTTGTTCGCGTTGAAGTAGGAGAAGAAGACGTCGCCGTTCTCGTCCCAGACCGCCGCGCTCAGTTCCTTGTTGATCGCCGTAACGGTGACAGCGCACTCACCGAACTTGGTCGGGTCTGCATTCGACGTCGCCTTGATCGTCGTGGTACCTGCCGCAACCGCGGTGACCACGCCGACGTCGCTGACCGTCGCGATGCTCGGATTGTCCGAAGACCAGGTGACCGAACGATCCGTCGCCGTCAGCGGCGCAACCTTTGCGGTCAGCGTCGCCGTGTCGCCCCGGTAGAGATCCAGAGTCGCCGGACTGACCGTGACGGACATGACGCTGTACGGATCGACCTCGTAGCTGATCGTGGTCTTGACGTACATGTAGACGCTGTTGGTCGCGGTGTTCAGGCTGAAGTTATTGTTGTAGAACCGCAGATAACGGCTGTTGATGGACAGGCGGTTATTCGTACCGTTCCACGTCCAGTCTCTGCGGCTGGTGTCCTTGGTGATGGTCAGGGCGTTCTGGTTGCTGCGGCGCAGATACCATCCGTTGTTGTTGAAGGTATAGGTGCCGTTCGTGCTGCCGGTGCCCGCCGTCCAGACGCTGGTCGCTGCAACGTCCGCGCTCTCCACGTACGGCTGACCGTTCGTGTCCGCCGTGCCCGCCTGAACCGCGGTCGCAACTGCGCCGGAGGTCGCAGTCGTCTGCGAGCTGTTCAGCGTGTAGTACAGCGCATAGCCCGCGCCTGCCGAATTGCGGTTCATGATGAGGTAGTCATCACCCGCGGTGACGGTGTTCGTCAGAACGTAGACCGTCTTTTCAACGTGGGTGTTGTTGTTGACCTTGACTGCATACGCTGCTTCATTGCCCGCATAGTCGGCAATGAACACCGCAACGTAGCCCTGTGCGTTCGCGATCGCGTCGGTTGCGTCAATCGAAACCTCGGCGGTCGGTGTGCCCGGCGCGACCTGCTTATAGATCACGCTGCCGTCCAGAGACAGAATGCCGACGTATGCAAGGTTCTGATCGTCGCTCGCATAGACCGTAAGCGTGCTGCCGTTGAGCGTCGGATTGCTGGTGAAGGTCGGCGCGGTGTCGTCGACCGTGAAGTCGAAGCCCACGAACGCGCCCTTGCCGAGCACGTTGTCCGTCAGGATCTGCGTGAATCTCGACGCCGTCAGCGTGCCTGCGTCTGCAGCGGTCATGTCGCCGCTGACCTTCATCACGTTATACTCAGGGATCGCATAGAAGCCGACGCGCACGCGGTCGCCTTCGTTGATGCCGCTGTACTCGTTCAGCGCCTTGTTGACGTTGTAGGTCTTGGTCATGGTGTTCTGCCAGGTCTCGCCGTTTACATAGTACCATAGACCTTCAACGGACTGGCCCGTGACAGTCGAGTAAACGATGTCGCTTACGTTGCCGTCTCCGTCGAGCTTGGTGACTGCAAAGCCCGTGCCGCCCGCGTTGCGGATCATGTTATAGGCGATGTCGTTGATCTGCGCATCGCTGCGGATCGCAAGACGCTCTGCGGGGAACTCATCCTCGACCATGTACGGGTTGCCGGAGAACTTCGCCAGCGTACCGTTGGTGGTGATGCGCATATAGTTCGTGCCCGCCGCCGCGTTGCCGGAGTAGTTCAGCTGATCGTTGCCGTACAGGTTCTCGGTGTAGGAGTTGGTATCGAACATCGACGCATCTGTGAAGCTGCCGAAGTAGCCGAGGATCGGGATCGTGTGTTCGTGTTCATAGCTGACGCCTTCCTGGTCTGCGGTGATGCAATCCACGTAGGTGTAGCCTTCGAGCCATGCGCCGCCCTCTTTTTCGAGCGCAGCCTTCTGCTCCGCGGTCAGATTGATGTGGACCGTGACCTGCGCCTTGTCGTTCGGACCGACAAAGTAGCCTTCCTGCGCTGCGCCGCCTTCCCAGTCGAGAAGCAGCTTCGCGTCGCGGGAGGTGATCAGCTCGTCGCCGTCCATGTCCGCAACGGTGAAATCATAGCTTTCATCGTCCTCTTCGAGGTTGCCGCTGACGAGCTCGAGGATCGCCTGCGCGTCGTCCTCGTCGGTGTCGCCGTCCTTGTCGACGTCGTGCTCCTCAGCAGGCGCCTGACCGTTCCACTCGTAGCTGTCGCCGCCCAGAGGCAGGATCGCTGTCCTGCGGGACAGGGTGTCGCCGCTGACCGCCTGCGTGAACAGGATGGTGCCGAGCTCGTACTCGAGCGTCTTGTCGGTGAGGTTATAGATGGTGAACTTATAGGTGTACTCGCCCGCCTTCTCGGGATCGTCGCCCAGCTCGACCTTGACCTTGCCGTCCGCATGCGCGTTGGTTTCGGTCGTGAGGTACGCCTCGTCCATCATGATGACGGACTTCGCTTCGATCGCCTTACTGACCTCAACGAGACCTGCGCCCTGCTGCAGGATCGACAGGAACGCGCCCTGATTGATCATCGGCGTTGCCGTCGACATCAGCAAGCTGTTCGCAATCGCGCGGAGGTTGTAGCCGCTCATCAGGTCGGCGTTGTCGGGTGCGTTCTCCTTGAGGTACTGCATCAGCACCGCCGAAAGGCCGGTGATGTGCGGCGCCGCCATGGAGGTACCGGAGTAGCTGATATACTGGTCCGTGCCGCTGCCTGCGTCTGCGCTGGACGTACCGTTGATGGAATAGATGTCGCCGCCCGGTGCGGTGATCTCAGGCTTCATCAGAAGGGAGCCCGGAACGCCCCAGGAGCTGAAGTCGGTGATCTCTGCGTCTTCACGCGGAGTAACCGTACTTACCTCGGTCGTGGTGACCTGGACGGTACCTGTATAATAGGTAATGCCGCCGGTCGTCGCGCTCGTGCTGTTCTCCTTGATCGTGTTCGCGTCCTTCAGCGTGATCGTGACCATCGGGAACGTGCCCGTGTAGTCCGCAAGGTTCATGAGGATGGTGCCGTCGTCGTTGTTCGCAACGATCAGCGCCTTCGGACTATAGGACTTTGCGTTGTTGCCCTTTTCGGAGAAGGAGATATCACCGCGGTTGACGATGACGATCTTGCCGGAGAGCGAGACCGCGCTGTTGACCGTGGAATAATCCGCCGCTTCGCCGGTCGCGTCGATGTACACAAAGTTGTACGAGCCTGCGATCGTCGAGATCTTTGGATTGGTATAGGTATTGCCGTCGCTGTCCTCGGTGGACTCGCCATAGAAGACCTGCTGGCTGCCGTTGAACATCAGCGGCGTGCCGGTGGTCAGCGTGTTCTGCGCCGCCGCGACGCCCATGCTGTGGACGTAGGAGCCCGGAGAACCGCCGGTATGGAAGCTCGCGTCCTCCGCATACAGCTTATGAGACGTGAACTGATCGGCTGCATACGCATTGCCCGCCGAAATGGACAGGACCATGTGGAGGTTTTCCTTATTGACGAGACCGTTCAAGATCGCCTGATAGGTCGAGCTCGCATAGGTGTAACCGGGTGAGCCGGAACCGAGCGAGAGGTTGCACGCGTCCGCTTCGAGCACGACCGCGTCTTCGATCGCCGCGAAGTAGTCGGAATCGTATGCGCCGCCGTTGGTGCCGAAGACCTTCATGACGAGTATCTGGGCGTCCGGCGCCATACCGACCGCACCGACCGCGGTGATCGCGTCGTTATAGTTAGAGCCGTTCTTGATGTAGCGGTTCGCCGCCGCGATACCGGCAACGTGGGAGCCGTGGTTGGAGCCACTGTCCTGATGGTCGACTCTGGTGCTGGTATCAACGTAGTTGTAGCCGAACGGGATCTTGTCGCTGATCCTGACGCCTGCGCCGTTCAGACCGGACGGAATGCTGTCCATCAGCGTGACCGTCTTGCCGCCTGCGCGGACTTCATCGATCGCATGCAGGAACGCGTCGTTGTTCACGCTCTGGTGATTGGTGTCAAGACCGGTGTCGATGATCGCGACTCTGCTGCCTGCGCCGGTGTAGCCGAGCGTATTCCACGCGTACTGTGCGCCGACCATGTTCGCACTCGTGTTCGCGGTGTTCGGTTCCGCGTCAACGGGTTCGGGCGCCTCATACTGCGTTTCCAGCTCGACGGACTTGACGCCTTCCATGCCGCGGATCAGCGCAACGTCCTTGTACGGGATCTCGACGGAGATCGCGTTTGCAAGGAGCGTCAGGTTCCATTTGACCGTCAGCTCGTGACCGAGCTCCTGCTCGATCTTCTGCTGCATGGTCTCCTGCTGTCTGCGAAGCTTGTCACGGTACGATTTCGCACCGCTGCTCTGCACTTCGTAGCCCGTGTCGATCGTGGACTTGCCGTCCAGGAAGATCGAGGCGCGGACGATCTTGTCGAGGTCGATGATTTCGAGCTCTGCAGGATCGAAACCGTCGTCCTCCGTCTCGTCTTCCTCGCCCAGCTTATGGACGTGCAGTTTCGCAGGATCCATTTCCTCCACTTCGAGCTCGATGCTCTCAGACGGAGTTTCGGATTCCGCCGGTTCTGTCGTGCCTTCGGCGACTGCGCGCGCAATGCCCGTCGTAATCGGCATTGTGAGCAGCATGAAAACCGCCACCAGCACGGAAAGAAGTCTCTTTAATTTAGACATCCTTCTTTTGCTTCCCCTTTCTTTTTATTGACTGTTCATGCGCGTCCTTCAGCTTCTGTCGCGAATCTCCGCAGCGATCGGCATGCCAAACGCACCTTATACATTGCCAAATATAATTTTAGCGCAGTGATGGACATTTTGCAAGATAAAAATGAAGCATTTCTGAATTTTTATCAGGCAATTCCGTTCTATTATTCATCTGCCGTTCAACTCACGTTTGATTTGTATAATTACAAAAACCGATGCGGTTCCAATCGGAACCGCATCGGTCTGGTTTTCTGTGATATGTCCGTTGTCATCCTTCGGGTTTCAGGATGTCCGCAAACTTCGAGTAGCGATAGATCGCAATCGCCGCATGCTGTCCGACCGGATCGTTCCTATACATCTGCAGCATCATGTGCGCGTAGCTGAGACCGGATCCTTTGATCGTGACGCTTCCGTTTTCCGTCGTAATCACAAACGTATGCGTTTTGCTCAGCTGATGTGCCTTGACGTTCGGGCACTCAACGATATATTTCGACATGCCGTCTACCGGCGTCACCGCGCAGTTTGCTCCATCAAGAGTTGCCGTGATCGAACCAGTGTAGCCGTTCTTGGGAACAAGGATCACGCGAAGCGCCATCTCGGTCTCAAGCTCCAGCTTATACGACAAGGCGACGTCGGGCGTGTTGCCTTCTGCCACGAGCGCGTAAGGAGCAACATATTCAGCCGCTTCAGAGACGTCAGCATCGGTATACGTTGTATAGAACTTATACATATCCGCATGATCATCCGGAACCTGCCATTCAGGTCTCACCTTGTCCAGATACTTCTGCACGTAGTGACCGAGATCCGCCGTCGCCGTGATCATATTCACAATGTCCACGGGGAAGAGGGTTGGATTCGCCTCATATGCTGTATCATACGACAGGAAGTACTGCAATACGGAATATGTCTCGGAGATCATCTTCTCCTCGCCGTTCTTGGTGTAATAGAACTTCGCCGTGATGGTATCCGCCATCTGGATCGTGTTCACATAGTACACAAAGCCGTATAATTCGCCGCTTCTGTTCCGTTTCATACCGCTGGAATACGGAACGCTTGTCGACTGACCGTCTTTGCCGCTGATTGTAAAATCCATGCGGTCGTATTCGAACGCATCAGAATCCGGCAGATACATATAGAAGTTAATGCCGATCTTGCCGTCGAGCATCAGACTATGCGTCCTGAATTCGGGATTGTCATCAAACGTGTTCACGAACGCAAGCGTCTTGTCGCCGTCGATCGTGCCCGTCACCGTCAGAGGATTGCCGATCGATGCCGTCTGTCCATCCGCTGAAGGTACGTAACCCTCCGTGCCCGCTTCCGTGACCGTATAGTCCGTGCCGCCCGGCAGTGCGGGAATGGATTTCGACTCGCCGTGCTTCAGCGTGAACGTCGTCGTGAAGGTGATTTCGTTTACCGTCCCTTCGCCGCCGTCGTTCATGACCGTATTCGCCACCTGATTCGCGACTTCAACGATCACGTCGTGCGGGAAGAATCCGCCGTTGTTTTCGTCCAACGTATACAGATACGTTACCGTCGACATATCCCACGGATCCGACGGATCGTTGTGCATCGTGATCGTCAACTCAAAGCTGAACTCCTGTTCTTCGTCGCCGTTGACAACTTCCTTGCTGACTGTCAGCGTGCCGTATTCATATACAGGCGTGTTGCTGTACGTATTCGTATACGCAACCGTTGCGTCACCGTCGATGATACCGGTCACCGTAAGATCCTGTCCCGCTGCCGCGGTCTGTCCGTTCGCGGACGCTGCGTAGCCTTCCGTGCCCGTTTCTGTGATCGTGTATTCCGTGCCGCCTACCAGGCTGGGAAACGTCTTGGACTCGCCGTGCTTCAGCGTGAACGTCGTCGTGGCCGTGATGGGGTCAGGCGCATCGCCGGCGTTCATGCAGTATGCGGCCAGCTGCGTCATAATGGCGTCGGCTTCTTCGGATGTGAAGAGCCCGCTGTTATGCAGCATTGCGTATGTGCTCGACATAATCCCCGAGGTCCACGGATAATCCGGATCGTTGTGGAACGCGATCGTCAGTTCAAAGTTGAACTCCTGATCCGCATCGCCGTTTACAACTTCCTTGCTGATCGTCAGCCCGCCGCCTACTCTGGGAACCACGTTCTTGTATGCGACTGTCGCATCACCGTCGATCGTGCCCGTCACCGTCAGATCCTGTCCAGGATTCGCGCGCTGTCCGTTCGCGGTTGCAACATAGCCTTCCGTACCCGCTTCCGTGATCGTGTAGTCCGTGCCGCCCGGCAGTGCGGGAATGGATTTCGACTCGCCGTGCTTCAGCGTGAACGTCGTCGTGAAGGTGATTTCGTTTACCGTCCCTTCGCCGCCGTCGTTCATGACCGTATTCGCCACCTGATTCGCGACTTCAACGATCACGTCGTGCGGGAAGAATCCGCCGTTGTTTTCGTCCAACGTATACAGATACGTTACCGTCGACATATCCCACGGATCCGACGGATCGTTGTGCATCGTGATCGTCAACTCAAAGCTGAACTCCTGTTCTTCGTCGCCGTTGACAACTTCCTTGCTGACTGTCAGCGTGCCGTATTCATATACAGGCGTGTTGCTGTACGTATTCGTATACGCAACCGTTGCGTCACCGTCGATGATACCGGTCACCGTAAGATCCTGTCCCGCTGCCGCGGTCTGTCCGTTCGCGGACGCTGCGTAGCCTTCCGTGCCCGTTTCTGTGATCGTGTATTCCGTGCCGCCTACCAGGCTGGGAAACGTCTTGGACTCGCCGTGCTTCAGCGTGAACGTCGTCGTGGCCGTGATGGGGTCAGGCGCATCGCCGGCGTTCATGCAGTATGCGGCCAGCTGCGTCATAATGGCGTCGGCTTCTTCGGATGTGAAGAGCCCGCTGTTATGCAGCATTGCGTATGTGCTCGACATAATCCCCGAGGTCCACGGATAATCCGGATCGTTGTGGAACGCGATCGTCAGTTCAAAGTTGAACTCCTGATCCGCATCGCCGTTTACAACTTCCTTGCTGATCGTCAGCCCGCCGCCTACTCTGGGAACCACGTTCTTGTATGCGACTGTCGCATCACCGTCGATCGTGCCCGTCACCGTCAGATCCTGTCCAGGATTCGCGCGCTGTCCGTTCGCGGTTGCAACATAGCCTTCCGTACCCGCTTCCGTGATCGTGTAGTCCGTGCCGCCCGGCAAGCTCTTGAACTCGACAGATTCGCCGTGCTTCAGCGTGAACGTCGTCGTCACGGTAATCTCTGCAACATATTCACTGCCCATGACAGCATTCCCGAATTGATTCGTAATCGCCTGCATCTGTTCATTCGTGAATACGCCACTGTTCTGCATCATCGCATTTATATACGACACCATTGACATATCCCACCAAGCCGCAGGATTGTTATAGAACGTCAACGCTGCTTCAAAATTGAAATCAAGGTCCTCGTCGCCGTTGACAACTTCCTTGCTGACTGTCAGCGTGCCCGGTTCATAGGTCGGATCTTCGCTGATTGTGTTCACGAACGCAAGCGTCTTGTCGCCGTCGATCGTGCCGGTCACCGTCAGGCTTGCGCCTGCCGCAGCCGTCTGTCCGTCCGCAGAAGGTACGTAACCCTCCGTGCCCGCTTCCGTGACCGTGTAGTCCGTACCGCCCGGCAAGCTATCGAACTCGACCGATTCGCCGTGCTTCAGCGTGAACGTCGTTGTCACGATAATCTCTGCAACATATTCACTGCCCATGACAGCATTCCCGAATTGATTCGTAATCGCCTGCATCTGTTCATTCGTGAATACGCCACTGTTCTGCATCATCGCATTTATATACGACACCATTGACATATCCCACCGAGCAGCAGGATTGTTATAGAACGTCAACGCTGCTTCGAAATTGAAATCCAGGTCCTCGTCGCCGTTGACAACTTCCTTGCTGACTGTCAGCGTGCCGTATTCTGGTTCGTCATCAGCGATCGCACGCGAAACGCCGGTCGTGATCGGCATCGTCAGCAGCATAAAAACTGCTACCAATGCGGAAAAGAGTCTCTTCCAGTTCTTCATTCATTCTTTCTCCCTTTCTCTGATAAAATTGGTCGGATTGCACTCCTCGACGGATTCGATACAAAACTTTCCATAAAACATGCATGCTACAATTTACCACTCCGTATATTACTGTATTTCTGTACATTTTGCAAGAAAAAAATGACAAGTTTGAAATTATATATCATCTTGTACAAATGCAGGGGGAATCTGATCCGAACCAGATTTGAAAACCTGTTTTTTTCTGTACATATCCCCGGTATTTTGTCTGGTTACGAAAACCGGTGCGGTCCCGCGTGGGACCGCACCGGAATCGGTTATGTAGTTTGCTGTGCCGGATCGGACTTCGCTGTGTCTTGACTTTTGATCCGGCAGGGACCTTCGGATTTATCTCTTGCTCGCTCCGGGTGTATTGCCCTTCACGACGTCCGCGAACTTCGAGTAGCGGTAGATTGCAACAGCCGCGTTCTGTCCTGCCGGATTGCTCGCGTACATTGCGAACATCATGTTCACGTAGCTGAGACCCGAACCGGTCAGCGTCAGGGTGCCGTTCTCCGTTCCGATCACGATCGCGAACTTGTGGCTCAGCTGATGCGCCTGCACGTTCTTGATCTTCACGATGAACTGTCTCGACGTCTTCTGCTCGATCTCGCAGTCCGCGCCGTCCGCAGTCGCCGTCAGCGTACCGCTGAAGCCCTTCTTCATGGTCACGATCACGTGGATCTCCGTCTCGCTTTCGAACTCCAGCTTATACGACAGCTTCTGGATGTCGGTGCAGTTGCTTTCCGCGACAAGCGCGTGGTCCGCGACCGCTGCAGTCGCTTCCGCGATATCGTCCGCGGTGTAGGTCGTGTAGACCTTATCCATATCCGCGTGATCCGTCGGGACGCTCCATGCGGTATTCACTTCGTCCAGGTGCGCCTGCACGTAGTGACCGAGATCCGCCGTCGCCTTGACCAGGTTCACGATCTCATCGGTGTACAGCTCCGGATGCGCCGCGTAATTCGCGTCGAACGCATCGAAGTAGTCCTTGACCGCGTAGGTCTTCACGACCGTCTTCGCTTCGCCGTCGACCGTGTAGTTCAGCGTCGCTGTGATCGTATCCGCCATCTGGATCGTGTTCACGTAATACGTGAAGCCGTACCAGCCCTGGCTGTTCGTCGGCAGGTCGGAGGTGAACGGAACGGTTGCCGTGCAGTCCTCGCCGCCCTTGCCGCTGATCGTGAAGTCGACGCCGGTATACTCATAACCCTCGATCTGCGGCAGATAGACGTAGAATTTAACGCCGATCTGACCGGACAGGAGCAGAGCCTGCGACTTGAACGCCGGATCCAACGGAACGCGCTTCTCGTCGGTGTAGGTCTCGCCCTCAAATTCGACCGTTGCGGTGTAGACCGTGTAATCGCCGTCCACTTCGCTGGTGATCTCTGCATCAAGGACGGTCGTATGCGCGCTGTCGTTTCTGCAGACGAACGTTGCCGTCGCCGCTTCCACGCCGGTCCATGTCCACGTCGGCTCAAGGATCCAATCGTGTCCGATCGGTTCGATGTCCTCGACGTCCTTGGTCTGCGTCTCGAAC
>CAMVGD010000077.1 GCA_947166925.1 uncultured Clostridia bacterium
GTAGAGCGAGTCCTCGGCATTAATCAGGCCGATGGTCTCAACAATGGACGCGCCTGCCCCGGCGCCGAATGGGTCGACGTCTGCCGCGTCTGACGTTCGCGCAAAAGATCAATATCCCGCTTTTTCATGCACGACCGTGCCATCGACCGCGTTGATGACAATGCATTCCGGCGTGACCGGACCGTTTCGCGCCGCTTCCCGGTCCTGTACAAGATGCCAGCCATCAAAGAATACGACCCAGCACGGGACCTCATAGAAATCGTCCGAATCCCTGACGCGCAGGGTATAGGGCGTCAGGATCATACGATACACCTCGAGGTCGAACGATAGGTTCTGATTTCCCTGATAACGAAGCGAAGGATAGCACGCCGTGAGCGTGTTCCTGACGATGCGGACAATCTCCGCAAAAGGCAAAAGCTCCACGTTGGCGTTCGGCTTGCCGACGATCGATTTCTGCGCGCAGTAACCGAAATACCAAACGCCGGTGTCGTTGACAAACAGGCCGATCCCTTCCGTTGTAATCCGCTTGTTGTACGTAAATCCGTCGCCATCGCCGAATTCTAAAAGATCCGAGGATTCGTAGTTGAACCGGTCGACCAGCGGATAGCCGTCGTAATCACGGCGCAGCGTGAAGCTCCAGCCGGACGTGACGAACGATACGCTGCTCTCCGTCGCATCGTACAGGTTTGCGGGCTCTCCATACGCGATCGAAAAGCCGGAAAAGCCGAGCCGCCCGACCTCGCGGCATGCGATCGCCTCCGCCTCCTCTCGAGAAAGCGCTGTCTGCTGCCAGAGCTTTACGCATCTTTTTGAAAGCGCGTCGCTCATCCGCTGATCGTCCCGATACTGTGACTCCTTATAGACGTTCGGATGGTGGCGACAGCCCTTTAAAATGCTCACGACGTTGAAATCCCTGTCCGGTCGAAACGCCGTGGACCCGATCTGCGCAACGCTTCCGTCCTCGAGCGTATATCTGACATTTTCTCCGAGTCGATAGCCGGAATAGTCGGAGACCGGCGCCTTGTCAAGCTTGTCCGGCGCGTTTTGGATCTGCTCCATGTACCACTGGGATTCCTGCTCAATAAACTCCGGATCGTAGCCGGTCTCATCGCGGTCGATCCCGTCGTCCGGCCTGCCCTTTTGATCCCATTCCTCCCATGCGGCGACCTCGTCCAGAAACACTTTGAACTCCTTCGTCCATTCGTCTTTTGTCATTGTGTCGACCAGCTCGCGCTCCTTCGGCTTTGTCAAAAGCATGTCTGCAAGCGCGATCACCTGCTCCTCGGTGATCGGCTCCGAACGCGTCCGGTAGACCGGATAGATCCCGTCCGCTTTCGTTTCAACGTCGGCATGGATCGCAAGCGTCACATGCTCGCGAATGGATTCGGCGTCCTCGTCCCAGCGCTCCGGAAAAAACTGCGCCTGCATCGGCGCTTCGGTCGGCTCCGCGGGCGCGTCCGACACGGCTTCACGGGGTTCGGTCTCCGCGGACGCCGGTACGCTGACCGTGTCCTCCGCAGGCGCCGGCGTTGCGTTCAGCTTCTGTTCCAGCACGTTGTCGGACTTGCCGACGACATATTCGCGCTCGGGCGTCGGCAGGCAGCCCGCCGTCAGCAGAAGCGCCAGTAAAACCATCAGCAATCGTTTCATAGTCCATTTCCCTTTCCGCAATTCTGTATTGAAAGATCTGCATCATCCGACGTGCAGATAGCTGCCGTCGATCGCCTGGATCAGCATGATCTTATCGTGTCCCTTTCCCTTTTCCGACCGGCTGTCGTTGTAGACGACGACCCACGCGGGGACGAGCGCCGCCTCGTCCGGATCGTTCAGGATCCGCTCGATCGCGCATGATAGCACGATCTCCTTCACATGCAGACCGGTGATGCCGCGGTTGTTCGTATCCGACCACGCATAACTGAATCGGAGATCATCGCGGATATGGTTTTGGATCTCGTCAAACGGCAGCAAAACGACATTTTCGTTTGCTTCGGTCACAAGCGCATTCGGATCGAACCAGCCGATATACTCTGCGCCTCTGTCCGAAACGTACAGCTCGATCCAGTCCTGACTCCATTTCTGCGCATAGCTTTCCTCGGTCGGCGGTTCATACAAAGCGCTTTTCCGATCCTCCTCGAATACCCCGCCGCCCTGCGGGAACGGCGCATATCCGCCGCCGGTGCGGGAGATCCGGCAAATATACCCTTCGGAAAGGACCTCGTAGTACGGTTCCTCCACGATTGCACGCGCCAGACGCCCCTTTTCAAACAGCCCTGCTCCGAATTGATCGGACAGTCCGGCGCGGTCCAGCACGGCGTCCGCCGTTTCTTTGGCTGTTTCCTCCGAAACGGTGATGTTGTCGAGTGTCTTGTGCCACGGCTCGCCGTAGAAGCAGCCGCTCCAGACCGCCGATCCATCCTGCACCTGTCCGTTTCGTGCGGTCGATACCGTAAGAGCGTTTTTCTGAACGGTCAGATACAGCAGCGTCCCGTCGCCCGCACGGATCACATACGGCTCGCTGCGCAAAAGCAGCTGCTCAGGATCGAGCGGGACGAAAAAATCCTCCGCGGGGCATTGCGCCATCTGCTCGCGAAGCTCTGCCATTTCTTCCGGCTCCTCGTCCCACGGCGTCCATGTGACCTCTCCGGTCAGTTCGTTGGAATCAACGACGTTGCCGCGCAGCAGCATCCGGATATCCTCCTCAAGCTCCGCCATGCTGTATACGTTTTCCCGCAGTTCGAACGGACCGGAAAAACATGCGTTCAGAAGGTTCAGGGCATCCCCGCCGGTGAACGTATGCCGTTTGACCGTCTGCAGCGGATAGCGGTCCGTATCCGGCAGCACGACGTCCGCGTCGATCACAATGCTCAGATTCTTCATTTCGATCGTCTCCGTCCAATGCGAAGGAGCTTCATACCGATAGGTCTCTGCGCCCGGCGCGGAAAGCGTGTCCCCAATCGAATGCTCAGCCTTGTTGACGACCGCTTCTTCGGTCGGCGTCGGCACGCAGGCGCAGAGCAGCAATAGGGATAAAAAAACGATCATCAGGCGTTTCATTTTGCACCTCCGTTCAAAAACACAAGCTGTTCGGTCGGGATCGTGATCTCAAAAAGCGGGACCTTTTCAGTGTCCTCGCTCATAAAGCGGTCCACATAGAACGGTTCGCCGTTTTTGAGATCGTATTCCTTGTCATGGAGATCGATCAGCTTCGGGAAGTATTCAAGAGAGAATTTGAAGGTCAGTTCCCTGACCGGAATCGGGTTAAGGAAAGAGAAGTTCTTTTGATCAAAGACGCTGTATGCTTCCGAGCCGACCGGCGTCTTATATTCCGGATATCCGCCGGAATGGGCGGTGGACGCTCCCCTGAAATAGGAACGAACATGTCCTTCCTTTTTCGTCGGTTCGCCAAACGGCTGCCCGTCCGCATACACCTGATAGCGGGTGCGAATGCTTTGACGAATCTCCTCCGGCCACTCCTCCGGATAATCGTACCGCATGACCATAAAGAAGCCGTGCTCCCAATAATAGAACCGCTCGATATGGATCTCAAACTTTGAGAAATCGACGGTGAAGTTTTGATATGTTCCGTAGATCGTGCCGGTTCCGTCCTTGATGCGGCCGTCGCTGCCGTAATTTCCGGCGGCCTTGTTGCGCTCGACGTCCTCGGTCCAGACGGACACCTGCAGCATGCGCGGCTCCGGTTCGGGCGCAGGGGCGGCGTCGACGTGCTCGATCGGAAGCGTCAAAGTCAGCTCCTTCAGCTCGGTCACACCGATCTTCCCGGCCCAGTAGGCGTCCTCCGTGCCGTTGAACCGGCAGACGTCGCCTTTCATAAGATCAATGATCGAAGCAGGCTTGTCATTGTATCTGCTGCCGCCGAAGAAGATCCTATAGAGGTAAAACGGCACGATTGTCCATTCGTGCGCAGCGTGCATGACAGATTCGGTCACGGTATCGCTTCGATAGGTCATGGTGAACGAATCACAGCGTTCCGTTGCAAGCGCCTCTCCGAAGATGACGGACTGACCCTTTAGCCGAAAATCGTTCTGCGGCTTGCCGTCCAGATAAAAGCGAAAGCCGAAGTACGGATTCATCGAAAGGCATTGGAGATCGGTCCATTCCGCCGGAAGCTCCAGGCGGATCGTAAACTGCGTGCCGGTTTCGTCGGACCGGAAGCTCTCGATCGCATACCGAAAATCCCTGAAATCCGCAGTCTCATTCCGAAACGTCGTGTCATACGGCTCCCCGGCGTTCAGAAGCGTCCAATTGACCTCACGCACCGTAATCTCGCGGAGAAGCGGCGCGGCGAGCGGAACGCTTTTGTACGTTGTATAGTCGATCGTATCGGCCGGCAGTTTTCCGGTCCCGGACGCATCGACTACCGCGACCGTGCCGGATACGGGTTCATCCGTTCCGACCGCCGCCACACTGACCGTATCCTCCGCAGGCGCCGGCGTTGCGTTCAGCTTCTGTTCCGGCGCGTTGTCGGACGAATCGGCGCCGTATCCCCGCTCGGACGTCGGCAGACAGCCTGCCGTCAGCACAAGCGCCAGTAAAACCATCAGCAATCGTTTCATAGTCTTTTTTCCTTTCCCTTCGGTCGTTCTGTTATAATGACGTTTGGAAAGCGCGAAATGTTACACCGGAAGCGAGATGATTCATACAGCAACAAAACAGGAGCTGTTCAAAAACATTGTTTGAACAGCTCCCGTGAATTCCGGCTTCGCTCCGTGAATTGTCCGAAGCGCGATTCGTGCAGCCATGCTGCAATTTGAGAGGATGTTCCGAAATGAAAAACATGTTCTGAACATCCTCTTTGTTCCGTGATTTACTTCATTCGCATCATGCGGGCAAACCGCGCGATCAGGATGACGGCGATCAGGATGATGATGACCGCGATCGCAACGAGCAGGGAGATCCACCACTGCGACAGCGTCTGCTGTTCCTTCTGCTCCTTCTCCTGCTTGACCTTTTCTTCGTCGGTGATCTTTTGAGGTTCCGCGATCGTCATCTTGACGGACTGGCTGTCCGAATGCTTCTCGCCGTTGACGTCCTCGTAGCTGATCTCGACCATGCCGTATGCTTCGCCGTACTTCTCCGTACCGGATTTTGTCGTGACGAAGACAGTCATCGTCTTATCCGCGCTCTCCTGCGGCGCAAGGTTGCCTAAAAACGCCGAAGAACAGATCAGACCGTCGCAGTTTAAGGAGCAGCGGATGTTGAAGATCTGTGAAAAGCCCGTGTTGTAGACGCAGACCGGCAGCGTAAAGCTTTCGCCGCTAACGATCGATTCCGGAAGGCGCACCTCGTCGTAGCCGAGCGACGCCTGCTGTACGACGGTCAGCGGGTAATCGACGCCGTTTTCGTAGGAGCCGCCGTTTTTCGCATCGCCGTAGAGGCAGCTGAAGCGGAATGTATGCTTGCCCTCGGCGGCGCTGGGCAGCGCGCGCAGATCGAAGGTCACGGTCGTCGATTCGCCCTTTTTGAGATCGCCGATCGACTGATGATCCTGTATGCCCTTGTACCGGATCGTATCGTCCTCTGCCGCATACTGCACCACGACGTTCTTTGCGTCGCGCGTGCCGGAATTCTGCAGGGTCAGCGTGACCGTAAATCCGTCGCCGCCGTTGACGACCTCGTTGTATTCGCAGCCGACGATCTCGACCTTCGGCTGTGTCACCGAGATCGCGTACTTTCCTTCATCCGTATACGCGCCGCCGTAGCGGTCCTCGTAGGCGATCTGCACGGTCATAAGCGCAGGTCCCTCCGTTGCGCCGGGCGCGATCCGCATGGCAAACTCGGCGTCCAGCTCGCCCTTGACGGCAAGCGCATCGAAGAATTTTGCATTCAGATCGCCGGTCAGCGCGATCGCGTCCGTCTCGGGGATCAGCGCGACGCGGATGTTCTTCGCGTCATAGTTGCCGACATTGTTCATGGTGATCTTCACCGTCGCGCGTTCGCCGCCGGAAACCTCGTTGGGCGTGATCGTACAGCTCTGCACCAGAATGACCGGCTTGCGCACGGCCGACATGCCGCCTCCGCCGCCGCCCGTGGACGGCGTCTTTCCGCCGGTGATCTGCACCTGCACGGGCAGCGTCTGTTCCGTCTGCTCGCCTGCCGGAGTCTTATAGGTCACACGCAGCATAACGGTGTAGGTCCCGTTATAATACCCGCTTTTCAGCGGCGCGTTGAACTTGATGAGGTATGCGCTCATTTTCCCGGTTTTGTTCTGCCCCTGCGTGACGTCGTACGTCTGCTCCCGCACGTCAAACTGCAGGTTGGACGGGGCAAACGGTCCGTCGGACGGCAGCTCCGGGACGACGCGGATTGTCTTGCCCTGCGTTTTGCCGAGAAGCGGCATGATGAACTGTACCGCATTATCCTTTTGTACCGGCATGTAGCCGCCCGCATAGCTCTTGTCCATGCCGGGGTATTTCCAGTATGTGTCGATCTTCAGCGGCTCTGCAGGCTCGTCCGCAGGCTCGGGCGTTGCGGGCGGCGTCGTTGCCGGAGGCGTCGTCGCAGGCGGCGTCGTTGCCGGAGGCGTCGTTGCGGGCGGCGTCGTTGCCGGAGGCGTCGTTGCGGGCGGCGTAGTCGGGTCCGGTTCCGTGCTTGGCTCTGTGCTCGGTTCCGACGAAGCGGGAGGCTCCGTTTCGTCGCCCTCTGCGACCGCCAGCATCGGCGTCAGCATCAGCATCAATACCAATAACCATGCAAATACTCTCTGTTTCATACCTTCATCCTTCTCTTTCGTTCGTTTTCATGATCACGGGGCGCCGGAGACGTCGCCCCCTACAATCTTGTTGCTTAATATCCGTAGTCCGTATGCACGATCGACCCGTCGACCGCGTTCAGGACCAAAGCCTCGTGCGTATGCCATATGGAATCGCGCTGCTTCAGTCGGTATTCCTCCGGCTGATAGTGCAATCCGTCGAACAGCAGTACCCAGCAAGGCATCTCGTAATATTCGTCGGAATCCTTTACCCGCAGCGTATAGGTCGTGAGGATCGCCTTGTAGATCTCGATCTCGGCTTCGCGTTCTCCGATGATCTCATACGGCATGCAGGCGGCAAGCGTGTTCTTTGCGATGCGCTGTATCTCCGAAAACGGTTTGAGCTCCACATTCGCGTTCGGCATGCCGACGATCTCCCTGCGGTTATAGCAGGCAAACGTTTCGATCCCGTTTTCATCGATGAAGATCATGATATGCTCGTCCTGAACCGTACGGTTTGCATCAAAGCCGTCGCCGGAGCCGTAGTTCAGATACTGCGACGGCTGCCATGCAAATTCCGTCGTCGGATAACCGCCGGGATTGCGGCGCAGTATAAATACCCATCCGCCCGATTTATAGGTCAGCGATTCCGACCGCGAGCGTTCGCAGCGGCACGCCCGATACGCCGAGAAAACGCTGTAATCTTTGAGTCCGAGGCGCTCGAGCTCGCTGTTGAGGATCGCTTCGGCGTCTGCGCGCTCCATCGTGACGTCGTGCCAAAGCTTCGCGTTCCGCTCGCCTTCCTCCTTGTCCTCCCGGTAACTGTTCTCGTTATACAGCATGCTGTAGAACGCGCAGCCCTTGTGGATCGAAAAGCCCCATTTATAAAATGAAATGTACGCCTTTTCGCCCGATTCCATGGTATAGGTGGTCTCGGACAGCATGTGCAGATCACGGTAATCGGAGACCGTCCTTGTTTCCAGCTTGTCCGGCGCGTTGTTGAAGCGCTCCCGAAGATATGCAAGCTGCGCGTCGATCTCCTCCTGCGAGAAGACCGTTTCATCGCGGTCCTCGCGCGGCGGCATGCCCGCGGCGACCCATTCCTGCTGCTCCTCGACCGTATCCAGATAGTCCTGGATCTCCTTCTGGATGTCTTCCTTTGTCGGTTCGGAGGTGTACGCTTCCACAGGCTTGTCGAGGATTTTCGCGGCAAGCTCCCGCGCCATCTCCTCGGTCAGCGGCGCATCCTTCAGACGGTAGACCGGATAGAGCCCGTCCTCCTTCTGGATGACGTCCGCGTGGATCGCAATGCTGACGCGATCGCTGACCGACGTCTCATCGTCCCAGCGTGTCGGAAAGAACTGGCTGACCGGCTGTGCCGTCGGCTGCGCTTCATTCGTCCCGCCCGCCGTTTCCGCAGGCTTCGGCGTGGCATTGAGCTTTTCCTCCACAATATTGTCGCCCTTGTTGACCACATATTCCTGTTCCGGCGTCGGCTGACAGGCCGCAAGCAGCAGCACCGCGAACAAAACCACAAGGATCCGTTTCATCTCATTCTCCTTTCATGCACCGCAGGCGCAATTCACGACCGCAGGTCAATTCATCGGCAGGGCGCCGAGGTCGTCGCACCCTACATTCCGTTGTTATCGGAACCCCTTAGCTCCCCTGTGTAAGGGGAGCTGTCGAGGCTTGCCGAGACTGAAGGGTTGTTGCGTCGGATCTCGCTCAAAAGACAACCCCTCCGTCTCGCTTCGCGATCCACCTCCCCTTACACAGGGGAGGCAAGAAACAGAGTGGAACCGTCGTCTTGATAATTCCATCCGTCAAATCCGGCGACATGCGCGGCATTCCCTTGCCGGATCACGAACGGCGTCGCCGTTCGTCGCGCAGGATCGTGATACGAACATCACGGAAATCCGTCAAATCCGGCGACATGTGCGGCGGATTTGACTCCTTGCAGCTTCCGCCGCTCGTATGATCCGAAGGATCATAGGCGGAAGCTGAAAACCAGTCTGTTGAAAACTTGTTTTCGACAGACTGAAGCGCTCTGCGCTTACAGCATCGTCATCACGCCTGCGTCCATCTCGCAGACCGTGTCGCAAAGCACTTCGATGTCCGCGATGTTGTGGCTTGCAAGGAGGATCGTCCGCCCGTCGGTGGCAAGCGATTTGAACAGCTCGCGCATTTCTGCAACGCCGTTCTTGTCGAGTCCGTTCATCGGCTCATCGAGGATCATCAGCGACGGATCCTCCATGATCGCCTGCGCGATGCCGAGGCGCTGCCGCATGCCGAGGCTGTACTTTCCGACGGGTTTAGAGCTCATCGGGTCGAGCCCCACGCGGCGGATCGTGTCGGCGATCTGTTTTAGATTGATCTTGCGCTTCAGCGACGCCAGAATTTCCAGATTCTTGAGCCCCGAAAGCTGCGGCAGAAAGCCCGGCGTTTCAATGATCAGCCCGATGTCCTCGGGAAAGTCGACGTCCTTGCCGATCTGCTTGCCGTTTACCAGCACCTTGCCGCTCGTCGGCTGCAGAAAGCCGCAGATGCACTTGAACATGACGGTCTTGCCGGAGCCGTTGTTGCCGACGACGCCGTGGATCTTTCCCGCCTCAAAGTTGCGGTTGATCCCCTTCAAGACCGTGTCCTGCCCGAACACCTTCACAAGATCGTGTACTTCGATTGCGTTTGCCATACATTTATCCTTTCATGCGCCGCAGGCGCAATTCATGTGTTTATACAATTCATGACCGCAAGGTCAATTCATTGACGCCTCGTCAACATCCCAGATTCCGGTCGATGATGCTGCCGTCGAGCGCGTTGATGCGCAGGACGCAAACATTCTGCAGATTGCTGTCGATGAAGTCGCTCCCGGAACGGATCGAGGCGACGAACTCCCACGCGGGCAGCAGATAAAACTCGTCCGTATTGTTTTCGATCGGGCAGCGCGCCATCACGAGCCGAACGCTGTGTACGTCGACGCCGAGCGGCTCGCCCTTGTTGACGTACATCACCATGCCGATGTATGAACGGAACAGCTCCTGCACACGCTCGAACGGCAGCAGCGCGGCGGCTTTATTCTCTGTACGAAGGATGCGCGAAGGACGCATATAGCGGAAGGTAACGACCTCGCCGTTCGCAATCAGAAACGTGATCGTTTCCGCCTCATAGGAAACGGTGTATTTGGGTTCGTCGACCACGCCCGCCGCTTCGGCGGCGCCGTCGAACCCGTTAAACCGGCGCACGTCCGTCACGGGCAGCCCGCCGTACAGCGGTTCGAAATACACCATATAGCCGTCCACGTCACGCTCGCCGAACGCTTTAATGGACTTTTCGGTGGGGGCGATCCCGCGAAACGCTGCGTCGACGCCGACGTCACGAAGGATGCTTTCCGCAAGGCGTACCGCTTCGGCCTCCTCGTCCGTCTGTATTTCGGCGGTGACCGCATTGCCCTCGATGACATCCGGCGCGTCGAGCGCGTCGCGGTAGGCAATGCCCGTCGCGTTCATCTTAAGATAACGATAGGTCCCGTCACCGTTTTCCGCCATCAGGTCGAGCCCATCCGCGCCGATCGAGCCGTCCCACACAACGGGCGGCTGCGCATCCGGCGCATCGGCGTAATCCTTTGAGGCGCGCTGCAGCACATAGTCCCATTGCTGCCGTATCGATTCGTCGGTTTCCTTCTCCTTTTCGGCAATGCAGCGCTCCATCTGCGCCTTGTAGTACGCTTTCGTCCTGGTTCGGTCCGCAAGGAAGAAATCGCCGTCGCCGAAAAAGGTGCGCATCAGCAGGTACATCTGATCCGGTTCCGGCGCGGCAAAGCCGATGCGGTACACCGGCGCGGCGCCGCTGTCGGGATACATGACCTCGGCGTTTACCGTGACGTCGAGCCGATCCATCGCCGCGGGAACCGAAAAGCTGTCCTTCCACGAATAGGTGCGCACGGCGGGTGCTTCCGGCGCGGTCGTTGCCTGCGCAGGCGCTTTTGTCGCGCCCGGCAGTGCTTCTATCACATCGCCGTTCGGCTCGCTGTCCGGTATGGCAGTCGCATGGATGATCTCCTCCAGCGTCCCGTCGCCCTTGTTCACTACAAACTCCTCCTCCGGCGTGGGCACGCAGGCGAGGAGCAGAGAAAGTATCAAGCAAAGAATGATGATTCGTTTCATAATGGTCTCCTTTACGATTGTTCGGTTCCAAGGAACATGAAGTTGTACTTGCGGATCGCGCGGAGAATGCCGAACATCAGCCCGGCGATCAGCACAAGGAAGATCAGATACGTCTGCCAGAGCCGCGGCAGAAGGTCGTAGCCGAAGTTGTGCATGTGATACGTCGCCTGATTCAGCGGCGAAAGCCAGCCCACCGCGACGTTTGCCTTGTACATCAGCTCGTCCGGCAGATTGAACATCTGCTTGATCAGCTCCGGGTTCAGAA
>CAMVGD010000078.1 GCA_947166925.1 uncultured Clostridia bacterium
TATCACATGTCTAACAAATGGGGTGCAGTTCACGAGTTTCTGAACAGCCCCTTTTCTTTTTTCCGGATCATTCCACCATCGTCTGCTCGGACTCGCTGACGGAGAATATCGTGAGGAACAGCGTCTCGAAATCGTCGGAGACCGTCCAGCAGCGATAGTACATCCTGCCGACGGGCACCGCGATCCGATGCGCCGCTTCCTCGTCCTCGTGCACGTACATGCTCGTGCTTTCAAACTGCGCGAACGGCGCGCCGTCCTTCGACGCCTCGTACGTCATGTTCGGAAACCGGCTGCGCACGTCCGTGCGGATGCGGAGTCCGCGCTCGTGCAGCAGGTCCCAGATGTTCTCGCCGTCAAAACGGAACCAGGACTTCGCGCCCAAAAAGCTGCCGTCATAGGTCTGCGTCACAAGATGCCCGACCTCGTGCTCCGCGGTCTTGCCGGTGATATGATCGGTGAACGCGAACGTGCGCGCACCGGCGACGGCGTCTTTCAGCATCCTGCCCTCGAACAGCGGTCTGCGGTCCGCGTCCTCGATCAGATAGCCGGGTCTGAAGGAATTGCCGTCCCAGCGGAAATAATACTCCCTGACCCCGCTCCTCTGTCTGAAGCCGTCGAAGCTTGCCTCGGGATTGCGCTTATCGAGCGCCCGGCTCTTTTGAAGCGCGCCGGCCGCGCGGTAAACGCCGTACGCGATCGACAGCGCGCCGGAGCCGATGAGGACGATCGGAACGACGGCGCCCATCCTTGCGTCGGTGATCTTCGCCGGATCCTCCGGGTCGTAGAAGACCCTGATCTCCTCCCCGATCTTGTACGCGTTCGGGAGATCCTCAAACGTGCCGGCATACTCCCTGCCGTCCGCCGTGTACGCGACGCCGACGCTGTACTGCTGCCGGTTCTGTTCCGCGTCATACCCGCCCTCGGTCACGGCGGTGACTCTGCCGATCGTCTCCGCATACCTGCTGTTGAGACCGAGCAGAACGGCGCCGAGAATGATCAGAACCAGACCGACGGGCACAAAGAACCGCGCCGGACCGGCGTCTCTCATGATCCTTGCAAACTTGTTCATTCCGCTTTTCCTTTCCTGTTGACCGGACTGCGTCCCCGGGATCCCGCGGCGGTTCGTCAGCCGTTTTTCGCGTTTCTTACCGCTCGAACCAGTTCAGAAGTCTGCGCTTCCGTTCGCCCGCCTTGCCGGAATACGGATGCTCGCGCAGCGGCAGGTTCATGTGCGTTTTGCCGACGAGGACCGTCTGCGGGTGCGTGAATTCGCGGAATCCCCACTCGCCGTGGTACGCGCCCATGCCGGAATGCCCGGTCCCGTTGAACGGCACGCCCTTGACCATCATGTGGATGCAGACCTCGTTGATGCAGCCGCCGCCGTACTGCAGCGTGCGCATGACGCGCTTCGCCCACTTTTTATCCTTCGTGAACACGTACATCGAAAGCGGGTGCTCGCGATCGGCGATCACGTCGAGAAGCCTGCCGATCTCGGCGTCCCGGTACGGCACGACCGGCAGCATCGGGCAGAACAGCTCGTGACGAACGATGTCCTCGTCGACGCCGACCGGATAGACGATCGTCGGCGAGAACTTGACCGCCTCGCGGTTGCCCGTGCCGCCGAAGACCACGCGGTCGCGGTACTGTGCGGTCAGCCGCTCGCATTTTTCGTAGACCTTTTCCGTGATCAGCTTCGGATAGTCCGGGTTCTCCTCCGCCTTTTCGCCGATCTGCCGGACAAATTCCTTTTTCAGCTCGGCAAGGAACGGCTCGGCGATCTCCTCTGCGACGGCGATCTGGTTGATGTTGATGCAGATCTGCCCCGCGTTGCAGAGCTTGAAAAACGCGATCTTGCGCGCGGCGTCACGGATGTCCGCGTCCTTTCGGACGATGCACCAGTTGCCCGTCTCCCCGCCGAGCTCCAGCGCAACGGAGGTCAGGTTCTTTGCCGCCATCTCCAATACGTGCTTTGCGACCGCGGGCGAGCCGGTATAAAAGATCTTGTCGAAGCGTTCAGAGAGGCACAGGTCCGCAACGTCATGCCCGCCGTCCACGACGGCCACATACTCCTCGGGGAACGTGTCGGCGATCATCTTTTTCAGCGCTTCGGTGCTTGCCGCGGATTTGGAGCTTGTCTTCAGCACCGCGGTGTTGCCGCCCGAGATGCTTGCCGCAAGCACGCCGAGCGTCAGCAGGATCGGGAAATTGAACGGCGAAATGATCAGCGATACGCCGTAGGGCATCTTGTAAACGGTCGTGCCCATGCTCGGAAAGCACATCAGCCCGGAAAAATGCCGTTCGGGACGCGCCCATCTGCGGATCCCCTTCAAAATCTCGTCGACCTCGACGATCACTGGTCCGAGATCGCAGAGATACGCTTCGGTTTTGCTCTTGTTCAGATCCGCATACAGCGCCTGTTCCAGCAGCTCCCTGTGATCGAGCACCGCCTTTTTGAGCTTTTTCAGCATTTCGATGCGAAAGTTTACGTCGAGCGTCGCGCCGGTGCGGAAGTACGACCGCTGTTTTTCCACGATCGCGTGGACCGTTTCCTGTGTGTGCGCCATGATCACGCCTCCTTTTCTTCGTTCTGCTTGCGTTCGAGGAAGCGCTGCAGCATTTTATACTGGCTCTTGAGATAAAGGCTTCTCACCGGCGGCAGCACGTTCATCAAAAACCGGCTCGGCAGATACACCGGGCACGGATAGACCTGCCTGCGCCCGCGTTCGACGCCTTTGATCGTCGCCTTTGCCACGGCTTGTGCGGTCTGTACCGGGAACGGTTGCTCGACCTTGTGCCCCGCGCCGCCGACCTCGAAGAAATTCGTCTTGGTCGAAACCGGATAGACGCAGGTGATCTTCATGTTTTTCGGCGTCTCGAGGCGGATCGCCTGCTGGAAGCCCTTCATCGCAAACTTCGTGGCGGCGTAGAGCGCATACCCCGGCAGCGCCATCTCGCCCATCGCGGAGATCGTAAAGACGAGCTTTCCCTCCCGCCCGTTCAGGTGGTTCAGATACTTTGAATAGCTGTACATGTACGAGAACGTGTTGAGCGAAAAGATCCGTTCGATCCGACCCCAGTCCTCGTAATCGTAGCGCTCGTAGTACGGCGCGCCCGCGTTGCAGATGAGGATATCGATCTTCGGAAAAACCTCGTTCGCCTTGTCAAACAGCGCGTCCACGCCCGCCTGTGTGCTGAGATCGCACGGAAAGAGCGTCACGTTTTCGCCGAAACCCGTAAGCTTTCCGATGCTGCGGCTTGCCGCGACGATGCGGTTGCCATTCTCCTTCGCCGCAAGCATTTCCAGGATCGCCTTGCCGATGCCGCTTGAAGCGCCCGTGATCACGATATTCTGATTTCTGATCATGCCGTCTCCTCCTTACCGATAGGAAATTGTCTGAACAAGCTCGTACGCCTGCCTGATGACCGTCTTTAAGCTGCCGACCTTGTCGCAGTCGCCCACGAAATACACGGGCTTCGTCCCCTTTTGCTCCTTCAAAGCCGCAAAGCGCGCGTCCGGCGTGTAGCCGACCGAAAGGATGACGGAATCCGCGGGCACGACCTTTTTGCCCTCGGGCGTGTGCAGCACGACGCCCTCGTCCGTGATCGCCTCGACCGTCGCATTGAGGTACGCCGGGACCTTGTGGAAGCGCAGCAGCTCGCGGAGCATGGACGAGTTTGCCATGCAGATGCCGCGCGCGCCGACAAGGTACGGCGTCATCTCGACGACCGCGGGATGCTTGCCCGAAAGCGCCAGCTCATACGCGATCTCGCAGCCGGTCAGTCCCCCGCCTACGATCACGACGCGGTCGCCGACCGCGGCTTTGCCGTCGAGAAAATCGGTCGCGGTGATCGCACGCTCCGCGCCGGGGATCCGTAACGTCCTTGCGTGCGCGCCGGTCGCGATCACGATCACGTCCGCATGAAGCGCGCGGAGATCGGTGATCTCTGCGTTCATGTGCACATTCGCGCCGCTATTTTCAAGCTGCTTCTGATACCATTTGAGCAGCTCCTTGTCCTTTTCCTTGAACGACATCGCCGCCGCCGCGTTGAATACGCCGCCGAGCCGGTCGGTCTTTTCGTAGAGGTCGACCGTGTGTCCGCGCAAAGCCGCCTGGATCGCGGTCTCCATGCCGCCGATGCCGCCGCCGATCACCGCGATATGCTTCGGGTCCTTTGCGGGCGCCTTCGAGTATTTCGTCTCGTTGTTCGTCCACGGGTTCAGCACGCACCTGCCCATCTCCACATGCATCGGGTCGATGTCCGTGCCCTTGCCGTTCAGTCCGAAGAACGTCAGGCACGCGCCGTGGCAGGAAATGCACGGACGCACGTCGTCGAGCCGTCCCTCTTTGATCTTCGTGATATATTCCGGATCGCACAGAAGCTGCCGCCCGACGCCCATCGCGTCGATGCGCCCCGCCCGGATGGATTCCGCCGCCGCGTCCGGCTGCAGACGCCCCGCGCATACGACCGGTTTCGAGGTAAATCGTTTGATATGCTCGACGTCCTTTAAGTTCATGTTCAGCGGCGCGTACACCGGCGGATGCGCCCAGAACCACGCGTCGTAGGTACCGTTGTCGCAGTTGAACATGTCGTAGCCGGCGTCCTCTAAGATTTTGATCGCCCGTTCGGATTCCTCCATCGTGCGCCCGACCTCGGTGAATTCCTCGCCCGGGACCGCGCCCTCATTGAACCCGCGGGTCATGGAGCGCACGGAATAGCGCAGCGATACCGGGAAATCCGCGCCGCAGACCTTCTTGATCTCCTTGACGATCTCGCAGGCAAAGCGCAGGCGGTTTTCGAGGCTGCCGCCGTATTGATCGGTGCGGTGGTTCGTGTACGGCATGGTGAACTGGTCGAGGAGGTATCCCTCGTGCACCGCGTGGATCTCCACGCCGTCGCAGCCGATCTCCTTGCAGCGAAGCGCCGTCTGCCCGAAGGCGTAGATGAACCGTTCGATCATTTTGTCGGTGAAATGATCCATTTCGACCGACGGATCCCACACGTTCGGCTCGTCCGGGTCCGGCGCAGACCACCACCACTTGCTTGCCAGCACCGGCGAGGCAAGCGTTTTCAGTACGCCCTTTTTGATAAACGGCCGTAAAATCGGCGGCAGCAGCATCGAACGCCCGCTGCCCGCGCTGATCTGGAAAAAGACCTTTGCGCCGCTGTTGTGGATCCCGTCGATGATCGGACGGACCTTTTCGAACACCTCGGGATGCCGGTAGACCCACTTTTTGCCGACGATGCTGATCAGTGGGATCAGCCCCGGGATGAACAGCCCGACGTTCTCATTGCGGCGGTCCTCATAGAACTTGTCGATGCCCAGAACGACGCCGGTCTTCGCCTCCCACTGGATCATGTTCGTGCCCTCCATGGGCAGCATCACGACGCGGTTTTTGATCGTGACGTTTCCGACCTGCCACGGCGTAAACAGCGGTTCAAACTTCGGATCCATACTTGTCCTCCTGTATTCTCAAAGCTCCAGAATATACTTATATCCGTTTTCCTTCGGGTGCGCAAAGCCGACGTCTTCTTCCTTCCGGAAACGATAGCCGCAGTCGGCAAAGACCTTCTGCATCGCCTTGTTCGACGCGCGGGTCTCGGCGCAGAAGCGCTTCATGCCAAGCGCGGACAGCTCCTGCGTGACGTGATTCAGAAGCAGATGCGCGTAACCCCGTCCGCGGTGATCGGGATGCACGGCGAGGTTCATGATCTTGACGTAATCGTTCTCGCCCTGCCAGTTGTAGATAAACACGTTTCCGACGATCCGCTCGCCGTCGAGCAGCGCGTAATAGACCGCGCGCGGGTCGGAAAGCAGGTCTTCCCAGTCCTCGTCCTTCCACGCGTCGGTCGGAAAGCACAGCTTGTGAAACGCGATCATCTCCGCCGCGCGCTCCGCCGGCAGGACTTTGATTTCCATCTCTCTGTTCCCCCATCCTGTTTACGGAATCATTATAGCAGAACGGCACGGAAAAACAAAGAGGGAAAGCGCATGCAATTCTGTTGCCATGCGGCGATTTTTCTGCTATGATCTGATTAGAGATATGCGCATACGGAGGAACAGCATATGAAGCATTACGACGTCATTATCGTCGGGGCGGGACCCGGCGGGATCTTTACCGCATATGAGCTCACCCGGCTCGCACCCGAAAAGCGGATCGCCGTATTCGAGGCGGGCAATCCGCTTGAGAAGCGCAAGTGCCCCATCGACGGCGAAAAGATCAAGGCGTGCGTGCATTGCAAGACGTGCGCGATCATGAACGGCTTCGGCGGTGCGGGCGCGTTTTCCGACGGCAAGTACAACATCACCAACGAATTCGGCGGAAATCTTCACGAATACATCGGCAAGCAGAAGGCGACGGAGCTGATGGAGTACGTCGATTCGATCAACATGGCGTTCGGCGGCGAAGGCACGAAGCTCTACTCCACCGCGAATTCGCACATCAAAAAGCTCTGTCTCGAAAACAAGCTGCACCTTCTGGAAGCGTCGGTGCGGCACCTCGGCACAGATAAAAACTATGTCGTGCTCAGCAACCTTTTTGATCTTCTGAAGGACAAGGTCGATTTCTTCTTCGGCGCGCCGGTGACCGCGGTCGAAAAGCGCGAAACGGGCTTCGCGGTATTCGCAAAGGACGAAGAATACACCTGCGATCAATGCGTGATCTCGGTGGGCAGAAGCGGCTCGAAGTGGATGGAAAGCGTCTGCCGCGACCTCGACATCGGGACCATGAGCAACCGCGTGGACATCGGCGTGCGCGTCGAGCTGCCCGCGGAGATCTTCTCGCACCTCACCGACGAGCTCTACGAGAGTAAGATCGTCTACCGCACCGAAAAATACGGCGACCTCGTCCGCACGTTCTGCATGAACCCGCACGGCGCGGTCGTCACCGAGAACACGAACGGCATCGTCACGGTCAACGGGCACAGCTACGAGGATCCCGCCCTGCACACGCCGAACACGAACTTCGCGCTTCTGGTTTCAAAGCGCTTTACCGAGCCGTTCAACGACAGCACGGCGTACGCGGAAAATATCGCAAAGCTAAGCAACATGCTCGGCGGCGGCGTGATGCTGCAGAAGTTCGGCGATCTGATCGCGGGACGGCGCTCCACTGTGAAGCGCATTCAGGAAAGCTTCACGGTCCCGACGCTTGCCGCCACGCCCGGCGACCTGTCGCTCGTCATGCCGAAGCGGATCCTGGACGGCATCATTGAGATGATCTATGCGCTGGATATGATCGCGCCCGGCACTGCGAACGACGATACGCTCCTGTACGGCGTCGAGGTCAAGTTCTACAACATGCAGGTCGAGCTCTCCCCCGACCTCGAAACGAAGCACAAGGGGCTTTATGTGATCGGCGACGGCAGCGGCGTCACGCATTCGCTCTCGCACGCCTCGGCAAGCGGCGTATTCGTCGCGCGGAAGATCGCACAGCAGGCATAAAAACGGACGTGCCCCGCACGTCCCGGGAGATTACAAAGCGCAGTCCGGTTTTCGGACTGCGCTTTTGCTTACATTGATTTGCGTTCCACGTCGACCGTGATCTCCGGCGCGCCCCACTTCGGATCGAACAGCGCCGCGATCCTTTCCGCATACCATGCCTTGATCTGTTCGTCGGTCAGTTCGCACGGCTCGCCCTTGCTTTTGACCGTGATGGTGATGATCTGTTCCTCCATAGCCGCTCCTTTCCCGCTTTGAAACGCCCGGATCCGTGCAATGTCGCGAAGATCCTTTTCCCGTCCGAGCGTCGTTTTCATTTCAATCAGTCCTTCGAGCGAGATCACGCGGAAGCCGTCGATCGTTTCCGTGCGGTCATACAGCCATTCCTCGAAGATCTCGATGCGTTCGCTGTACCGGAACCAGCGTCTGCCGTCGTCCGTCAGACGGTACGGATACCCGTCCGCCGCGAGCCGGTCCGCAAGCGCGCGCGTGCAGCCGAGGTCGATATCCCCGGTCTCGGTCCGGACGCCGTGCAGTGTCATCGCGCCGCCGGCGACGATCCAGTACCCGGCGCGGTCGTACGGAAAGGCGTTCAGTTCGGCGACGATCTCCTGCCGGTTCATCGTCAGTCCGCCGTCCAGAACCGCTCTACGACCGTTTCGGTCACATACAGCGGCTTCAGTTCCTTTAATCTTGCGTAATGCGGCTGTTCCGCGTGCGCCTTTAAGGCGGTTTCGTCGCGCCACTTTTCGATCAGAAGCAGATCCCCGTTGTCGTCAAACGGCAGATAATAATCATATTTGAGATTTCCCGCCTCCGCGCGGCTCGCTTCGTCGATGCCCTCCCGCAGGATCGCTTCCAGAAATTCTTCCCGCATGCCGGGTCTCGTTTTGTAGGTCACTTGCAATACGATCATTTCGTTCTCCTTTCCCGTGCGATCCCGTTTTCAGCATCCGCTTCCGTCGATGCGGCAGGCGGGACGCTCCTCCCGGTACACGACCGGAAGGTTTCGCTCCGCCAGAAAGCCTTCCCAGTCGAGCGTGACGCCGCCGTCCTCCTTTTCGATCGCCGGGATGCCGACGCTGCCGTTTGCGCGGCACGGATCGAACACGTCAAGCGTATCTCTGCGCTTCAGAAACGCCTTGAGCTGTCTCATGCCCGCCGTGATATCGATCTCCTCGTACGCGATCCCGTGCCGATCGAAATTCACCTTGCATTCCCAGCAATCCGGGCACAGCGGACTTCCGTAAACCCTGATCATGCTTCTTCCTCCCTGATGTTTTCAGATTGTTTTTTGCGGCAGACATAGAGCAGGTGGTTCGTGCTGCCGAGCAGCTCCCGTTTTTCCGCAAAGTGCAGATACCACGCTTGAAACGCGGCGAAATCCGCGTCCGAAATCGCGAAATCCGCGCGGCCCTCGATCGTCTCCAGCGCGCCGTCCGTGCCGACGGTCGTGAGGTATTCGACCGGCTTGACCGTAAACAGCCGCTCGAACTCAGTCACGTCGTAGCCGGTGAACAGCTGCTCCTTGAAATGCCGCACGCGGTGATCGTCCGTGAAGTTTTCCGCCTGTCCCGCCGCCCAGTTATTCTGGAAATAGTTTGCGTACAGGATGCCGTAGACGGACAGAAACGCAAAGAACAGCACGCCGCCCGGCTTCGTGACGCGGATCGCCTCGTCGATCGCTTTGTTCACATCCTCCGGCTCATAGAGGTGATACATCGGTCCGAACACAAGCGTCAGATCGAAGGCGTCGCTTTGAAATTGCGAAAGGTCCGTCGCGTCGCCCCGGTACGCATGCAGGTTTTTAAGCCCGCATCCGTGCTCTTTGAGAATGTCGAGATTGCTTTGCACAAGCTCCAAGGCAGTGACGTCCATGCCCTCCTTCGCAAGCGCGATCGAATACCGTCCCGTGCCCGCTCCGAGCTCGAGCATCTTTGCGCCTTCACCCGCAAAGCGATGGATATAGTGCATGGTCACAAAATACTCCATCTGCCCGTGCCGCGACCGGAGCAGCCGCCCGTCCTCGTCGCATTTTTCGTAAAAGCCGCCGACGATGTCGATCCGGTTTTCCATGCCTGCCTCCTTCACACGCCGAAGCGGTATTCCTTTTCGTCCTTTTCGTTCGGTCTGAGCCCGAACGCCGCGATCACGCGGTCTCTGACCTCGTCCGGAGAAAGGTCGGTGTTGTCGATCTTCAGATGATGCCGAAAGAGCGTTTCACCCGCGTCCGTGTTCAGCCGGTACCGTTTTGCGGTCTCCAGAATGTCCCGCCTGCTCCATTCCGTATTGCGCTTCGAGGGCTTCCGCTCCATACGGTGCGGCGTCTCGTTGCGGGCAAGGCGCGCTTCGAGCGAGGCGGAAAGCTCGACGAAATAAAACTGCCCGCCGCTCTCGGTAAACTGCGCTTCGAGGTTTTTGAGGTACTGTACGTCCTCCGGCTCGTCGAACGCGCAGACGAAGGTGAAGATCAGATCCACGTTGTGCCGTACCGCAAGCGCGAACACGTTTTCGCGGATCGCGCTGTTCAGCGCCTTTTGCGCGGGCGTGCCGAAGCCGAAGATGCGATCGCTTAGCTCGATGCTGTCGTGATTCATCATCATGTGATAGCGGAGCTTGTCGCGCAGCGCTTCCGCCACCGTCATCTTGCCGACCGCCTGCGGTCCGCATACCACGATCAGGTTTGCCATCGTCTCCTCCTTCACAGCTCCTTCCGGTACAGCTCCGCGGGCTCCCCGTCGTCGTTTGTGTATCGCTTCACAAGCGCGAAGCCCGCGTTTTGCAGGATCCGTTTTGAAAAGATATTGTCCAGGTCCGTGATCGCCTCGACCGTTCGGGACAATCCGGACGCCTTCGCCATACGAAGCAGCGTTTCGGCAAGCGCCGTGCCGTATCCGCGGTTCCAGTATTCCGGCAGCAGCATGTATTCGATTTCAAGAGCGCCGTCGTCGTTCGGATTCAGCGCGCCCATGCCGATATACGCTTCGCCGTCCGCAGCGGGAACGAAGACCTTGTAAAAGCCCGTGACGCCGTCCGCGGCGTTCGCTTCGAGCATCGCCGAAAACAGCAGTTCCGCTTCCGCTTTTGTAAACGTCCTGCCGTAGTTTTTGCGCATCGCTTCTTCGTTGAACACCAGCGCTTCGTACAGCGCCTGATCGTCTTTCCCAAACCGTTCGAGTCTCATGCCATTCCTCCCGGATCCGATATTACAGTCTACCATATTCCGGTCCGCCTGACAACAAAAAGCGGAATGGCCGACCCCCTGCGTTACACGGACGAGATCAGAACCGGTTCAGAAGCGCTTCGACCGTCGCTTCCCAGTCCGCTTCGATCCGCGTGACCGGTTCGCCCGCTATCCGGAAGCCTTCGAGTACGGCGCGGTTGTCGGCTTTCAGCCGATCCGGCGTGCAGTAGGAATCGTCAAGCCGCGCTTCGACGTCCGAGGCGTGCGAAAGGATCGCGTCGAAATGCGCGTCGATGTACGCGTCCGTCATGGCAAGGCAGAAAAAGCGGATCTCTTTCCGATACGGCTCGTCGAAGTCCCGCCGCCAGTCGAACGGCACATAGCAGCCCTCGAC
>CAMVGD010000079.1 GCA_947166925.1 uncultured Clostridia bacterium
CATGCGGCTTGGTACGTTCGAATTTTGCTTTTGCCATTGTAGTTCTCCTTATAAAAATATTTTTTCATTTTTACCCGCAGAGCCTGCAATGGCAGCGGGCCGACCGTTATCATGTCGGTGCTCGCCGAAGCCGAAACCTCGGCTTGTGGAGCGGGTGGCGGGAATCGAACCCGTATAGCCGGCTTGGGAAGCCGGTGCTCTGCCACTGAGCTACACCCGCATGCCTCCATGATAACGCATCTATTTTACTTGCTTTTTTGTGAATTGTCAACGGATAAAAACGGGAATAACGGGGCTTTTTCGCATAAACTCCAGTATGAAACGATACTTTTTGCTGTTGTTGTCCTGTTTCCTTCTCAGTTGTACCTCTGTCAAAGCGCCTTGCACGCCGTACGAGCTTACGGCCAAGCCGCCGGATTATTTCGTGATCCTCGATTACGGGCACGGCGGTTTCGACTGCGGCGCGGTGGGACTCGACACGGGCGTAAAGGAATCGGATCTGAATCTGCTCGTCGGCGAACGGGTCGCACGCGCGCTGGAGGACCGCGGCTGCTTTGTGCTGCGCACGCGCACGGGCACGGACGCGCTTGCCGGAACGAAGCGGGACGACATGGCGCTGCGCGGCGCGATCCTCTGCTCGGAAGGCGCGGACTGCACCGTCTCGATCCACATGAACAAGTTCTCCGACCGTTCCGTCAAGGGACCGATGTGCTATTTTCAGGCAGGATCGGAGGGCGGCAAGGCGCTTGCCGGCTGTGTGATCGACGCGCTGTGCGCCGCGATCGGACAGGACCCGCGGTTTGCAAACCCCGGCAACAATTTCGTGACGCGCATCCCCTCCGTCCCGTCCGTGCTGATCGAATGCGGCTTTTTGAGCAATCCGGAGGATGAACGGAACCTGCAGGACCCGGACTATCAGCAAACGCTCGCCGACGGCATCGCGGAGGGGGTTTTACATTATTTGGAGCAGCCGTAGGGACGTGCCCGCTGCGTGACTACCCCTCAGTCACCTGTCGGTGACAGCTCCCCTGACAAGGGGAGCTCAATATCGCACGGTCATTTACCCGCCCTTGTCAGGGAGGGTGGCGGGCGAAGCCCGACGGGAGGGTAGTCGGTCTCCGTCCCTTGTTAGGGCGGATAGGCAATGCCCATCCCTACAGCAGATCGCACGCAAAAACCGACAGGATTTCCCTGCCGGTCTGCGCGGTTTGCGTTTACCCGATGTGATCCTGAAAGCCCATATAGGGACGGAGCGCTTCGGGAATGCGGACCGTGCCGTCCTCCTGCAGGTTGTTCTCGAGGAAGGCGATCAGCATGCGCGGCGGCGCGACGACCGTATTGTTCAGCGTGTGCGCGAAATAGTTGCCCTTCTCTTTGTTCTTGATGCGGATGCCGAGACGGCGCGCCTGCGCGTCGCCGAGGTTCGAGCAGCTTCCGACCTCGAAATACTTCTGCTGCCGCGGAGACCATGCCTCGACGTCGCAGCTTTTCACCTTGAGATCCGCAAGATCGCCGGAGCAGCACTCGAGCGTGCGCACCGGGATGTCCAGCGAGCGGAAGAAATCGACCGTGTTACTCCAGAGCTCGTTGTAAAGCGTCTTGCTCTCCTCCGGCTTGCAGACGATGATCATCTCCTGCTTCTCGAACTGATGGATGCGGTACACGCCGCGCTCCTCGATGCCATGCGCGCCGACCTCCTTGCGGAAGCAGGGCGAATAGCTCGTGAGCTTCAGCGGGAGCGTGTCCTCGTCGTGGAACGTGTTCATGAACCGCCCGATCATGCTGTGCTCGCTGGTGCCGATGAGGTACAGGTCCTCGCCCTCGATCTTGTACATCATGTTCTCCATCTCGGAAAAGCTCATGACGCCGTCGACGACCGCCGAGCGGATCATGAACGGCGGCACGACGTAGGTGTAGCCGCGGTCGATCATGAAGTCGCGCGCGTAGGAAAGCACCGCGCTGTGCAGCCGCGCAATGTCGCCCATGAGATAGTAGAACCCGTTTCCGCTCGTCTTGCGTGCGGAATCGAGATCGATGCCCGAAAGCCGATCCATGATGTCGACGTGGTACGGGATCTCGAAATCGGGCACGACCGGCTCGCCGAAGCGTTCGATCTCGACATTTTCGGAATCGTCCTTTCCGATCGGCACGGACGGATCAATGATGTTCGGGATCACGAGCATGCGCTTTCTGATCTCGCCCTCGAGCTCGGTCTCGCGGACCTCGAGCTCCGCCATCTCCTTCGCCATCGCGCCGACCTGCGCCTTGGCCTCCTCCGCCTTTTCGCGCTCGCCGTGCGCCATCATCATACCGATGGACTTACTGATCACGTTGCGCTGATTGCGGAGCCAGTCGCAGCGGACGTGCGCCTCGCGGTATTCCCTGTCGAGCGCCAATACTTCGTCGACGAGGACGAGCTTGTCGTCCTGAAATTTCTTTCTGATGTTCTCTTTGACGAGGTCCGGATTCGCCCGGACAAATTTGATATCCAGCATATTACATCCTTTCGGGAGCGGAAAGCCCCAGTAGATTCAATCCGTTTTTCAAGGTCTGCCGCGCGGCGTCGCAAAGCGCCAGTCTTGCGGCGCGGATCGCGGGATCGTCCGCCATGATCCGCTGTTCGTAATAGAAGCGGTTGAACGCGTTCGCGATCTGCATGACCGCGCGTGCGACAACGTACGGCTCGTACTTTTCGGCGGCGCTTCTTACCGCCTCCGGGAACGCCGCGATCGCCTTTAAGAGCGCGACGCTTTCGGGATCGTTCAACAGCGACGCGTCGTATTCCGCGGGGCGCTCGCCCGCCTTGCGCAGCACCGAACAGCTTCTTGCGTGCGTGTACTGCACGTACGGCGCGGTCTCGCCGTCGAAGTTCAGCACCTTGTCCCAGCTGAACGTCACGTCCTTGATGCGGGAGTTATACAGCACCGACCACAGGATCGCGCCGACGCCGACCGCCTCCGCCGCGGATTTCTTGTCCTCGAGATCCGGGCTTTTTTCGCAGATGATGTCGTAGGTCTTTTCGACCGCCGCGTCCAGGACGTCGTCCAGATACAGCACCTTGCCCTCGCGCGTGTGGAAGGCGCCGCCCTCCATCGAGACCATGCCGAAGTTCACGTGCACGCAGTCCCTGACCCAATCTCTGCCCATGAGCTCGAGGACCTTGAAGAACTGCTTGAAGTGCAGGTCCTGCTGATACGCCACGACGTACAGAAGCTTTGAAAAATCATAGGTCGCCTTGCGGTAGCAGGCGGCGGCGAGGTCGCGCGTTGCATAGATCGTGCTGCCGTCGCTCTTTACGATGATGCAGGGCGGCATGTTCCATTCGGAAAGATCGACAATCTGCGCGCCCTGATCGACCTTGCTGATGCCCTTTTCACGGAGCTCGTCGATGATCGGCTGCATCTTGTCCTCGTAGAACGCTTCGCCGTTCCAGCTGTCGAAGTCCACGCCCATGCGCCGATACGTGACCTTGACCTCGCGTATCGTCGCGTCCTTCATCTTTTCCCAGAGCGTGCGCGCCTCGGGATCGTGGCTTTCGATCTTCCGGAACCAGGCGCGGGCTTCGTCGTTCAGGGACGGATCCCGTTCCGCCTCCTCGTGGAAGCGCACATACAGCGCGACGAGCTCGCGGATCGAGTAATCGTCGACCGGCTTATCGCCCCACAGCTTATACGCCGTGATCATCTTGCCGAACTGCGTGCCCCAGTCGCCGAGGTGGTTGATGCCGACCGTGTTGTAGCCGAGCGCCTTATAGATGCGGTACAGCGCGTTGCCGATCGCGGTAGAAGGCAGATGGTGGAAGCCGAACGGCTTTGCAATGTTGATCGAGCTGTACTCGATGCAGACCGTTTTGCCGTTCCCCTCCGTGCTCGTGCCGTATGCGTCGCCCTCTTTGAGAACGCGGCGCAGCACCGTATCCGCGACCGCGCCCTTGTCGGTGAAGAAATTCAGGTATCCGCCGACCGCCTCGCACCTTGTAAACCCTGCGGGAAGCGTCAGGGCCGCTTCGAGCTCCGCCGCAATCGCGTTCGGCGCCTTGCGCATGGTTTTGGACAGGCGGAAGCACGGGAACGCGTAATCGCCCATCTCCGTATTCTTCGGGACCTCGATCCAATCCATAAGCGTCGGTTCGTCGATCCCGCAAAGCGGCGCAAGCGCCGAAGCCAGAGTTTTTACAGAATCCATAAGCACACTCTCCTTAACCCTTATATTATAACAAGCCGATCGGAAAAAGGGAAGAAAAATCTTCCGTCCCCCGAAAATCCGCCGTCCGGATACGGAAAGGGGGCAAAACCAAACCGGCTTCGCCCCGCTGTGTTTCTCTTTCGGTTCGTTTCGTCACTCGATCGTCAGGATGTCCGTAAAGCCGGTGACCTCGAAGATCTCCAGGATCATCTCGTTTGCGTGCAGGATCTTCATGCTGCCCTGATTGTTCATCGTCTTCTGCGCGGAAAGCAGCACGCGGAGACCTGCGGAGGAAATGTAATCCAGCTTTTCAAGGTCGAACACCAGTTCCGTAACACCCTCGAGCGATTCCTTCAGCAATCCCTCAAGCTCCGGTGCGGTCATCGTATCCAGCCTGCCCTCCGGCGCGATCGTCAGCGTATTTCCGTTTCTCGTTTTTTGGATCGTCATCGTTTTGCTCCTTTCAGAATACTGTTCGCTGTTTTATGCAAATGTTTTTTCGATCACCATTTCCACGGTGTTCCTGCGGATGAAGATCTTGACCTCGTCCGCAAGCTTCGCCGTGATCGACTTCTCCAGCTCGTCCCATTTTTCGGGCTCGGCTTCGCGGTGCTCCTCGACGGCCTCCCGATACGCGGACAGCGACCAGCCGTAAAGGACGGCGTTCGGCGACATGTCCATCGAAGCGTCATAGCCGACGACGCCGACATAGGAATACCCGTACTCGGTCGAGAGCGCGTTCAGGTCGTTCGTTTCGCAAAGCCGCGTGAAGATGTCCCGGATCCTGCCCATGAATCCCTTCGCCGCTTCGTTCTTTCCCGTGGTGGAGGTCTTCAGCAGCGCCTCGCGCATCGCGTAATCCGCCTGCGTGTCCGCGGACAGATGCAGCGAAAACGCGTTCTTTTCGGATTCCACCCAGAACCGGAGCGGCGCGGCTCCGACGATCGTGCGGAGCATGCCCGTCATCTCCTCGGCAAGCAGCCGGAGTCTGAGCGTCTGCTTCGCGTTCAGGCCGCGGAACGCGGCGGCTTTTCCGGTCTCGGCGAGCGCTTCCTCGACGCCCTCTCCCTCCGGTGTGATCGTGATCACGTCTGATTTCATCGTATTTTTCCTTTCCGGTCATGCCTCGGTGTGCTTTATGATTGTATTATTTTATCATCTGTCCGGCAAAAACGCAATACCGGGTCGGTACGAAAGGAGCGAAAAAGATGCGATCCCTTTGAAAATATGCGGAAAGCTACTGTTTTTTTACGCCGCATATGGTATAATAACATATCACATTATATAGGCGGCGCTTGTTTTTCAGAGCAGCGCCGTCCGGAAAGGATCTGCATCCGATGACCATTCCTCTGATCGGCCGGATCGATTCCGGCAACGCAGCCGAAGTCGAAGCACAGATTTTCGAGCAGCTCTCCGGGAACGACGCCGTCGTGCTCGACCTGGATCGGCTCTCGTATATTTCAAGCGCGGGGCTTCGCGTCCTGCTGCGCATCCGCAAGACGCATCCGGACATGCGGATCGTCAACGCCCGTCCCGAGGTCTACGAGATCCTCGACATGACCGGCTTTACCGAGCTGATGCCGGTCGAAAAGGCGTACCGCGTCGTCTCTGTCGACGGCTGCGAGGAGATCGGTCACGGCGCGAACGGTTCGCTGTACCGCATCGACAGCGACTGCGTCGTCAAGGTCTACAAGAACGCAAGCTCCCTTTCCGATATACAGCACGAGCGCGAGATGGCAAAGCTTGCGCTGATCCTCGGGATCCCGACCGCGATCTCCTACGACGTGGTGAAGGTGGGCTCGAGCTACGGCTCCGTGTTCGAGCTTCTGAACGCGCGTTCGTTCGCAAAGATCCTCTCCAAAGAACCGGATCAGTTCGACTGGTGCGTGCGCGAGTTCGCCGGGATGCTGAAACAGATCCACGACACCGAGGTGCCCGAGGGCAAGGTCCCCGATATGAAGAAAACGGCGTTGGGCTGGGCGGCGTTTATGAAGGATTATCTGCCCGAAGCCGCGTGGAAAAAGCTCATGGCGCTGATCGAAGCGGTCCCGGACGACAACCATATGATCCACGGGGACTATCATACAAAGAATCTGGAGCTGCAGAACGACGAGGTGCTTCTGATCGATATGGACACGCTCGCTTCGGGCTATCCGATCTTTGAATTCGGCAGCATATTCAACGCGTTCATCGGCTTTTCGGAGGTCGACCCGGATACGGTCCTGCGGTTTCAGGGCTACGATCTTGCCACGTCGAAACGTTTCTGGCACGAAACGCTCGCGATCTATCTCGGCACGCGCTGCGAATCGAAGATCCGGGAGCTGGAGGACAAGGCGCGCATCCTCGGTTATACGCGGTTGATCCGCCGCAGCATCCGCCGCGGAAAAAGCGAGACCCCGCAGGGTCAGAAGGAGATCGCGCTCTGGACGAAGGAGCTGATTGCGCTTCTCGAAACGGTCGATACGCTGACCTTCTCGCGTGACGCGATCACGGTCGACGCCGCTCCCGCGTCGCTGGAGGAGGTACAGGCGTTCCTCGACGAACGGCTTGCCGCCGTCGGCTGTCCGCCGAAAGCGCAGTCGCAGCTGACGCTGATCCTTGAGGAGGTCTTCATCAACATTGCAAGCTACGCCTATCCTGCCGGAACAGGTCGGGCGACGGTGCGGATCAAAGCCGGAGACGGCGCCGTTACGCTCACCTTCACCGACCGCGGTATCCCGTACGATCCGCTGCAGAAGGCCGATCCGGACGTGACGCTATCCGCCGAGGAACGAGGCATCGGCGGGCTCGGCATCTTCCTCACGAAGAATCTTTCGGACGATATCCGCTACGCATACCGCGACGGACAGAACATCCTGACCGTCTGCAAGAGTTTATAGAGGTCCGCATATGGAAAAGGCGTTTCCGCGCATCGATCTGCATATGCACACAGTGTTCTCCGACGGTACGGACACGCCGGAAACGCTGCTGCCGTGCGTGCGCGAGGCGGGTCTTGTCTTCTTTTCCGTGACCGATCATGACGCGATCGGCGCATGCGAAGCAATCCGCACGCTTCTAAAGCCCGGCGATCCGCATTTTCTGCCCGGCGTGGAGTTCTCCTGTCAGGACGATCTCGGCAAATACCACATCCTCGGCTACGGATACGATCCCGCGTCGGATGCGATCGGAGCCGTGGTTCGGCTCGGGCACGAATACCGTATGGAAAAGCTCGGCAAACGCCTTCGGATGCTGCGCGATCGGTTTCATATCGTTTTTCCCGAATCGGACGAGCGCGCCCTTTACGCGCTGCCGAACCCCGGCAAGCCGCACATCGCGCGGCTGATGGTGCAGTACGGTTATGCCGGATCGATCCGGCAGGCGTTTGAAACGGTGCTGAATCAGCTGACCGTCCCCGATCTGTACGTGCGCCCCGAGGAAGCGATCAAAGGCGTCCTCGGCGCGGGCGGCATTCCGGTGCTTGCGCATCCGTGCTTCGGCGACGGCGATCAGCTGATCCTCGGACAAAGTCTCAACGATCGCGTGGAGCGGCTGATGCGCTTCGGGCTCATGGGGCTCGAGGGCTACTATTCCGGCTACACCGAAAAGCTTCGCCAGGAGGTCCTCGCGCTTGCGGACCGGCACGATCTCTATGTCACAGCGGGCAGCGATTACCACGGCGCGAACAAAATGATCCGGCTCGGCGACGTCGGCTTTCCGGACGGCGACCGTCCCGTTCCCGCGCTTCTGCGCTTTATCGGGGACGCGTTCAAAGCCTGAATCCGCATCAAAAAAGGGGGTGTTAAGAAACGCAACACGTTTTCTTAACACCCTCTTTATGAATTCTCGCTTCGCTCCGTGAATTGTCCTTTGGACATGAATTTCCCCTCGCGGGGAATGAATTGACGCCGAACGGCGTCATGAAGGAAGATTTTCCGTCCGGAAAATCCACATGCATGTGACCTTTGGTCACAATTCATGCCGAAGGCAATTCATGGCGCAGCCAATTCATGCGGCCATGCTGCAATTCATTGGGGATGTTAAGAAATGCTGAGCACTTTCTTAACATCCCCCTTTTGTTTATTTCTTTTCCTGCGCGGCTTTCCACGCCTTGATGCTTTCAAGCCGCTCCTTGAACCGGGTTTCCAGCCCCTGATCGGTCGGCTCATAGTAGACGCGGCCAAGCAGTGAATCGGGCAGGCAGCGCATGTCTGTGAGCTTGTCGGCGGTATCGTGGGCGTACTGATATCCCTTGCCGTAGCCCAGATCTTTCATCAGACGCGTAGGCGCGTTGCGGATGTGCATCGGTACGGGCTCCGCAAGCTGGCTGATCGCATCGCGCTTGGCGGTTTCATACGCCATATAGAGCGCGTTCGATTTCGGCGCGAGCGAGAGGTAAATGACCGCCTGCGTCAGGTGTACGGAGCATTCGGGCATGCCGATCAAATGACATGCCTGAAACGCCGCGACCGCAAGCTCCAGCGCGCGCGGGTCGGCAAGACCGACGTCCTCACTGGCAAAGCGCGTCACACGCCGCGCGATATAGATGGGGTCCTCGCCCGCCTCGAGCATCCGCGCAAGCCAGTAGACCGCAGCGTCCGGATCGGAATTGCGCATCGACTTGTGCAGGGCAGAGATCAGATTATAGTGCTCCTCCCCCGTCTTGTCGTACAGCAGCGATTTTTTCGAGGTACATTGCTCCACGGTGTCGACGGTCACCGTCGTGACGCCGTCGCTGTAATCGCCGTTCAGGACCGCCATTTCGAGCGTAGAGAGCGCGGTCCGCGCGTCGCCGTTTGCGAACACGGCGATCATTTTAAGTACATCGTCGGAGATCACGACGCTCTGCCCGCCGAAGCCCTTTTTGCTTTCGATCGCGCGGCGCAGCAGCGTAAAAAGATCGTCCTCCGAAAGCGCCTTCAAAACGAAGACCTTGCAGCGGGACAAAAGCGCGCCGTTGACCTCGAACGACGGGTTTTCGGTGGTCGCGCCGATCAGAATGATGCTGCCCTTTTCCACAAACGGCAGGAACGCATCCTGCTGCGCTTTGTTGAAACGATGGATCTCGTCGACGAATACGATCGTCTTCTCGCCGAACAGCCGGTTTTCGTCCGCCTGCTGCATGACGGTGCGGATCTCCTTGATGCCGCTGGTGACCGCGGAGAAGTTGATAAACTTCGCCTTCGTCTGGTTTGCGATCACATGCGCGAGCGTGGTCTTGCCGACGCCGGGCGGGCCCCAGAAGATCATGGAGGATACCGCGTCCTGCTCGATGATGCGGCGCAGGATCCTGCCCGGTCCCAGAAGGTGCGTCTGTCCGACGACTTCGTCGATCGTCTCGGGACGCAGCCGCGCCGCAAGCGGTTCTCTGAGCGTCGCGTTCAAAAGCGTTTGCTGCTCGTTCATGGCAATCTCCTTTTTGAAAGGTCATAAAAATGGGTTATGCCGGCTTGCGGGCGAATCTGCCGTCGTCCGGCTCCGTGATATCTGCAAGCATACGGCGCAGCAGCGCGTTTGCGCCGTCATAGTCGTTGCGCTGCAGCTGCTTTTCCAGAGAATCCTCGTTGTAAACGATGCGAGTAAACCAAAGCGCATGATACAGCGTATAGATCTCCCAGCCGATCCGCTGCTCCGCCTCCGTCAGCTCCCGGACGGACAGATAGCCGTCAAGAAAAGCGGGGAACAGCCGTTCGCGATTTGACGCGGGCACGTTTTCCGGGAGATCCATTTCGTATGCGGTCAAAAGCCCCTCCAGAACAAGGTCGGAAACGAGGACCACATCGCCCGCATTGTTATAGTCGAATACGAGCAGCCCGTCCGGCGTGTCGATCAGATTGTTGACCGATATATCGCCCTGTACGGCGGACTTCGGCAGCGTATCCCATTCGGCGGTCAGCGCAGCGCGTTTACGTTCGATGTGCGCTTCGATTTGCGCCGAAAGGGACGGATCGATCCCGTCGGACTTTGCAAGCGCTAAAAACCGATCCATGCAGTCGACGTCGTTTTGTTCCGCAGCGGAAAACAGTGTGCCGCGGCCGATCCGATACCCGTGCGCCAGAGACAGCGTGTGGATTTTTGCAACCAGCGCGCCGATCCGGAAGGCAAGCGGCTCCGTGATCTCACGGATCTCTTCGCCGCAATATTCCTCAACGGTCGCGATGCAGGGAACCCCCGAACAGACGGTTTCCATACAGAATTGTCCGTCCGAACGGTAGTAGTGCGGCGTCAGAATGCCGTTTTCGCGTAAGAAGGAAGCAAACGCGCATTGCCTTTCCGTGATATCCCGCTCTGCGGAAAGTCCGGGCAGCTCACCGTCCAGGAATTCATGGACAAATTTCATCACAAGGCGCCGTCCGTCCGTCGTTGTGACGCCGATGATATGCTTGAAGTATCCGTCCTCGTCTTCCTCATGCAGGAAAACGGTCGGTTCTCCTTTAGACGCGGGCAAACCAAACAGCGACAGCACGGCGTTCGGCGTCCATTGTGTTTCCATACGCGGTCCCCCTTTTTCCTTACCCTTTATTATACCATATTGCGGAGCTCTTTTCAACGCCCGCGGGCAAAACAAAAGCGCCGTCCCGTTTGGGACAGCGCTTTTATGTTTACCGATGAATCAGCCGATGACCGTGGTATAGGTCGTGGTCTCAGTCACGCCGCCCATCTTCCAGAAGCAGATCTCCGGAACAGCGGTGCGGCTGATTGCAAAGTAGTTCTTGGAGGTATTGAAGCCCAGATGCGGAAGCTTCGTGCTTGCCGCGTTCGTGGCGTCCACAGTGCCTTCGGCGATCGCGAACGTC
>CAMVGD010000080.1 GCA_947166925.1 uncultured Clostridia bacterium
GTCACAATTCATGCCGAAGGCAATTCATGGCGCAGCCAATTCATGCGGCATAGCCACAATTCATCGGGGATGATAAAAACTGACAATCAGTTTCTTAACATCCCCTTTTTGCTGTAAAGACTGCCGTACAGGCGGCGTCAGGAGCGGAACGGCTCCGTCGTGTTCTTGCGGATGACGTCGTGCGCGCCGCCCTCGACGATGCTGGTCGCGGAAACGAGCGTGAGCTTCGCCTTCTGCTGGAATTCGGGGATCGTCAGCGCGCCGCAGTTGCACATGGTGGACTTGACCTTCGATAGCGTCAGCGCCACGTTGTCGCGGAGCGAGCCTGCGTACGGCACGTAGGAATCGACGCCCTCCTCGAAGCTCAGCTTCTTGTCTCCGCCGAGGTCGTACCGCTGCCAGTTGCGCGCACGCGCCGAGCCTTCGCCCCAGTATTCCTTGTAGTAGGTGCCGTTCAGGTTCACCTTGCGCGACGGGCTTTCGTCGAACCGTGCGAAGTACCGGCCGAGCATGATGAAGTCCGCACCCATCGCAAGCGCGAGCGTGACGTGGTGGTCATAGACGATGCCGCCGTCGGAGCACACCGGCACGTACACGCCGGTCTCCTCGAAGTATTCGTCGCGCGCCTTGCACACGTCGATCAGCGCCGTCGCCTGTCCTCTGCCGATGCCCTTCGTTTCACGCGTGATGCAGATGGAGCCGCCGCCGATGCCGACCTTGACAAAATCCGCGCCCGCATCCGCGAGGAAGCGGAAGCCCTCCGCGTCGACCACGTTGCCCGCGCCGATCTTCACCGTATCGCCGTAGCGGGCGCGCACCCACGCGAGCGTCCGCGCCTGCCATTCGGAAAAGCCCTCGGACGAGTCGATGCACAGCACGTCCGCACCGGCTTCGACGAGCGCCGGGATGCGCGTCTCATAGTCGCGCGTGTTGATGCCTGCGCCGACGACGTAGCGCTTGTGATCGTCCAGAAGCTCGTCGCGGTTTTCCTTGTGCGAATCGTAGTCCTTGCGGAACACGATGTAGCAGAGCTGCCCCTTGTCGTTCACGATCGGGAGCGCGTTCAGCTTGTGATCCCAGATGATGTCGTTCGCGTCCTTGAGGCTCGTGCCCTCCGGCGCGCAGACGAGCTTAGAAAGAGGCGTCATAAAGGTATACACGCACGTATCCGGCGCCATGCGGCTCACGCGGTAATCGCGGCTTGTCACGATGCCGACGAGCCTGCCGTCCGGCGTACCGTCTTCGGTGACCGCCATCGTGGAATGCCCGGTGCGCTCCTTCAGCGCGATCACGTCGGCAAGCGTGTCGTCGGGACGCAGGTTCGAGTCGCTGCGGACGAAGCCCGCCTTGTACGTCTTGGCGCGGCGGACCATCTCCGCCTCGCTCTCGACGGTCTGCGAACCGTAGATGAAGCTTACGCCGCCTTCGCGCGCGAGCGCGACCGCCATGCGGTCGTCGGAGACCGCCTGCATGATGGCGGAAACGAGCGGAATATTGAGACTGAGCGCGGATTCCTCGCCGCGGCGGAATTTCACGAGCGGCGTTTTCAGGGAGACGTTTGCGGGAATGCAGTCCGAGGAGGAATAGCCCGGGATCAGAAGATACTCGTTGAAGGTGCGGGACGGTTCGGAAATGAAGGTCGGCATACGATACGCTCCTTTACCATATATTTGACGGGATTATACCATATTCCGCGCATGATGGCAACGCGTTTTTTGCGGAATCGGGGAAATACTGCGTGACATCCCGGCAGAAAACGGGTATACTGTAGAAAACGGCAACGGAGGGGCATATGCGAACGGTGCATCACAACGACCCGACCATGGATCCGGGCGGATTCGTGCTTTTGGCGGACGCCGTCCCGCACGTCGTGCAGGAGATTCGCTATTATTCGACGTACAATTTCATCGGCGAGCGCATCGACGGCTACGAGGAGCCGTGCGCGCTGTGCACGCAGGAAGCGGCGAGAGCGCTGCGCGCCGTCTCGAACGAGGTGTTCGTGCGGGGGTACCGGCTCAAGGTGTTCGACGCGTACCGTCCGGTTTCGGCGGTGAAGCAGTTCATCCTGTGGGGGATCGAGGACCAGGACGTGCGCATGAAGCCGTACTTCTATCCGGCGCTCGAAAAGCAGGAGCTGTTTGCCCGCGGGTATATCGCAAAGCAGTCGAGCCACAGCCGCGGCAGCGCGATCGACCTGACGCTGCTGGACATGCGCACCGGCAAGGAGCTCGACATGGGCAGTCCCTTCGACCTGTTCAGCGAGGCGTCGCATCCCGATTACCGCGGCGTCACGGAGGAGCAGTACGAAAACCGCATGATTCTGCGCGGCGCGATGCTGCGGAACGGTTTTCTGCCGATCGACTGCGAATGGTGGCATTTCGTTCTGCGGGACGAGCCGTACCCGGACACGTATTTCGCGTTCCCGGTCTCGTCCGCGTATCTGCGAAAATAAGGGAATCAGAAAAAGAGCGGAGCCAAACGGCTTCGCTCTTTCGGTCTGTCGGGTGTGTTGATCAGTTTGCGTTCTTGAACACCTGCGCTGCCTGCCAGTAGGTGTACAGCGCCGCGCCGCAGTCCTTCGCCCGGTCGCTGCCCTGCGTCAGCATCAGATACACATACGACATCGGGGACGCATCGATCATCGTGGATTCGTTACTAACCTGCGCATAGCAGTTGTCGTCGGTGAATACCCAGATGAGGTGCATTTCTCCGAGCTTATGCGCCGGGATGTTCGGCACCTCCGCAACGAATCTGCCGCGAACCTTCTGCATCTCGGCTTCATTTGCATTGTCGATCCTGCAAGTTGCAATGCCCGTATAGCTCGGATCGGGCTTAAAGGTCACCGTCATCTTCGTTTCGCTGTCGAACGCGACGGAGAACGAAATGCCATTGATGTTCTCATCGTTCATATTGTTGATTTTGAACAACAGGCTGTCCTCTTCGATTATATCCACGATGGTGGCATAATCATAACTGGCGACCATCTCCGCGAGTTCCCCCGGCAGTACGATCGGCGCATACGATGCCTCGTCGTAGCCCAGCGGCAGGTTCTTCGCTTCCGTAAGGTACTCCTGCGTACAGTAGCCGTAGCATACAAGCGCGCGGACAAGGTTTCGCGTCTCCTCGTCAAATTCGTCCGCATGCTCCTTGAAAGCCTCGTAATACTGCATGATCGAGTAGTCTTCACTGATTGTCTGTTCTTCACCGTAGTGGAACGTTGCGGTGATCGTGTCCGCCATCTGGATCGCATTCACATAGCAGGCGAAGCCGTACAGCGTCGATTTTGCGTTTGTATTCCCCGCATCAAACGGAACCTGATCGGACGATACCTCGCCTGCGCCGCTGATCGTGAACGTCATGTAGCTCGCTGCCTTTTCCTCCTCAGTGAGACAATCGAGGTTCATATAGAACTTCACGCCGATCTGTCCGTCCAGAACGAGCGCATGCGTTCCGAACGAAGGCTCCGCCGTCGCCGCTTCCCTGAACGTCGCCTTGACCGCGGCGTTCTCGGCGGGCATCTCGAAGGTGTTGCCTTCGATCTCGGTGATGTCGAACTCGCCGGTGTTGAAGCCGGTCTCGCACATGTAGACGAGCGTGTCGAGCTCGTAGCCCTCGTTCGGCGTGACCGTGACCGTGACGGTCTCGCCCGCTGCCGCAACGTCCTTGTCAACCGTGACGGTGCCGTTCTTGTCTGTATCGTTGACGGTCACGAAGAACTTCGTGCGCTCGGCGTAGATGCAGCCGTCGTGCCAATCGCTGCCGCCGTCATAGTTCGGACGGAAGTAGACGGTATAGACGCCGCTTTGCGGGATCTCGCCCGTATAATCGCCGTAGTTGTTGTCGAAGCCGCTCGGGAACCAGGTCTGATCCGTGATGCCGTCCGGCGAATAGACGATCTTGAACTGGCTGTTGTACGGCTTGCTCGTCCGCATCAGCGGAACTTCGATCATGTATTCCTCGGTCTCCGCGCCGGTTCTGGTCATCTTGAGCTCCGGAGCAATCGACCAGCCGGTCATGGTGCCGACAAGATAGTAGCCCTCGTCCTCGGTCACCGGCGTCGGATCGCCGCCGCCGACGTCGCCGTACGCGCTCCATGTGGTCGTCGCGCCGTCCCAGACACCCTCCGCCAGCGTGAACAGGTTCTTATCGGACGGGACCGCAAGGTCGCCCGTCTGGTTCCACTTGTTATTCCAGTTGTTGTCCGTAGTCGCCGGGTTCATGCGGCAGAAGATGACGGACGTATCTCCCGACGGAAGCTCGGCTTCATAGATGTCTTCCGTTTCTCCGTCGACCCTGGTCATGCTCGTCCAATGTTCACCGCTGCCCCAGGAATACATCGCAAAGCGCGCGCCGTCCTGCTTCCAGCCGCTGTTGGGCTTGAGATACAGCGTCCGCGTGGTGGGTTCGGACGACGGGGAAGGCGACGCGGACGGTTCCGCGGTAGGCTGATAGACGACCGCGACGCCCGTCGTACCGACGGTGCCGCTGATCTTGCCGCCCGAAACGGTAAAGACGTTGCCGGTGATCTCGTCGAGATAGTAGCCGCTGCTCATCAGATGCGCGTCAAGGTTGACCGAGCCCGCACCGTCGAGCTTCACGATCGAAACGCCCGCGTCGCCGCCGCTTGTGCCGCGCTCGACCCAGGTGATCTTGGCGTCCTGATCATAGGACAGCCATTCACCCTTGCCGTCGTAATGGTTTTTGAACGCGTTGACCGCCGCGACCGCGGGGGATTTCCAAGCGGTGTCGGTGCTTGCAAGACCCATGCGCTCGTTCGGTCTTGCAAGGAACAGCGCGGTGGAATCCGCTCTTGCGCCGACGATGCCCCACGTCTTGATGATCTTTGCGGAGGAAACGCCGGTCGAACCGCCGTCCTCATAGGTGTCGTGCGATTCCGCCCAGATGACGTAATCCTTCGGCGAATTGCCGCGAGTATAATCGGAAACTGCCAGAAGTCCGGCGTTCTGATCGACGACCGCGCCGCGCGCCGTGTTGCCCGCCTGGCTGTCGGTGAGGCCCATGTAGGTGATAAACTCGTTGACCCACGCGTCGGAGCCGGAGCCGCTCAGCGATTCGCCGTAGATATACAGGTTGTTTGCGCCCGCGTAGTCGCGTACGCCGTTCAGGATGTACGGCCAGAAGTCGCTGCCGCAGCCGTCGTCGCCGGGGAGCTCGATGTGCTTTGCCGCGTCAAAACGGAAGCCGTCGACGCCGCAGTCCACGCATTCCTTGAGGAAATCCAGCACCATGTTCTGCACGTCGCGGTTTCCGGTGTTCAGGTCCGGCATCGAAAGGTGGTACTGCGTCATGGTGAAGCGGCTGCCGTCGTTCGTGCCGTTCTCGCTCGTATGATACAGGTTCTTGCTGCCGTCCGGATCCTGCAGGCGCTCCGCGACCTGATCGCTGACGTTGTACGTGCCGTTCACGGTATAGCCGCCGCCGGTGATGTTCGCGGTGTGGTTTGCAACGACGTCAACGATGACGTAGATGCCCTCATCCGCCGCCGCGTTGCAGAGCGCGGTCAGGTCCGCCTTGGAACCGAGCCACGAGCCGTTCTCGCCCACGACGCAGAAGTCCAGCGGCTGATAGAGCTTCCACCAGTTTCCGCTCGTATCGTTCCACGAGGCGTTGTAGTCCTTCGGCGGCTGCACCGGCGAAGTCTGTACCGCGGCGTAGCCCGCCGCCTTGATGTCCGGCAGCGCCTCTCTGATCTCGTCAAACGACCAGTCGAAGCAGTGCAGGATCGCGCCGCCCTGTACGATCGCCTGATCGATCGGACCGGACTCCGCAACCGCTGTCTGCGGCGCGAGGATCGTCGGAACGAGGCTCAGCACCATCAGAAGCGCCAGCAAAACTGCCAAGAATTTCCGTTTCATGCTCATTCCTCCTTTATCTTTCGGAGCGGGACAAAAAACGCGCGTGTCCGCCTCAGAAGGCAAACGCGCGCGCAGTTTCGTACACAAAGGAAAGCGGGCGAAGGGATCCCGTCGTACGGATCGTATCCATGTCGCTTTCCATGCTTTGTCAGCTCCTTTTCCGATTATATATTGTATCACGGAAGGACGCCGATTGCAAGCAAAAAACGGAGCATTCCGCTCCGTTTATTCAAATTGTTTATATCATTGTTCCGGCTTGTATTCGCCGAAGGTGACCGTTATATGCCTGTTGCCGCGGATTTTTCTCTCCCTCCGCCTCGCTGCGCTCGGCACTTCCCCCATCAGGTGGAGGTCGGCAAGGGCTTCTTGGCTCCCCTGTGTAAGGGGAGCTGGCGGCGAAGCCGACTGAGGGGTTGTTCCCGCACTGCAGGCGCTTGGATCAGCGCCCCGTCGTCAGAGAAAGGTCAATTCTCCGGCTTGTATTCGCCGAAGGTGACGGAGACCGTCTGCCGTTCGCCGTCGCGGCGGATCGTAAACTGCGCCGTGTCGCCCGCGTTGTAGCCCGCGATGACGTCGGACAGGTCGCTGTTCGAGCTGATCGTTTTGCCGTCGACCTCCATAATGAGATCGCCCGCCCGAAGTCCCGCGGCGTCCGCGGCGCCGTCCTTGACGACTTCCGTGATCTGCACGCAGCGCGTGCCGCTGTAGGAGAAGAAGCCATAGCCGCCGTTGTTCAGCGTGACGTTCTGCGTGTACACGCCGAGCGACGCGCGTCCGGTCACGTAGCCGTAGTGCAACAGATCGTTGATCTCCTTGACGACGCTGTTCACCGGGATCGCGAAGCCGAGCCCCTCGGCGCTCGTGTCGGACACCTTCGCGTTGACGATGCCGATGAGCTTGCCGGAAGCGTTAAAGAGTCCGCCGCCCGAATTGCCGGGGCTGATGGCGGCGTCCGTCTGGATGAGCTCCATCTCGGTATTTTCGACCGTGATGCTGCGCCTGACCGCCGAGATGATCCCGCTCGTCGCCGTGCCGCGAAGCTCGCCCAGCGGGTTTCCGATCGCAAGCACGTCCTCGCCGACGGTCAGCATGTCGCTGTCGCCGAGCGCCGCCGGAACGAGCCCGGTCGCGTCGATCTTGATGATCGCAAGGTCGTTGCGCTTGTCCGAGCCGACGAGCGTCGCCTCGTACGAGGTATCGTCGTACAGGGTGACGGTCAGCTTCTTTGCGCCGTCCACGACGTGCGCGCAGGTGGCGATGTAGCCGTCCGCAGTCAGGATCACGCCGCTGCCGCTGCCCGGCTGCTCGTAGGATTGCGGCATGCCCCAGTAGGAGACCGTGACCTCGAACACGCCGTCGATGCCGACGACGCTCGGCGCGGCAAGCTCCGCGACCTGTGCGCGGGTGTACTGTCCCTCATAGGCAAAGCCGGAGGAAACGACCGCCTGCTCCGGCGCGATCGTCGCGGTCGATTGGACCGCGGCAGACGACGCTTCCGGTACGCTCGTCGCGGTCTCCGCAGGGAGCGCCGCCTGCGTCGCAGGCGCCGCCGCGCTCGCTTCGGCGGGCGTTCTGTACTGCGCCGTGCTGTTCATCAGGATCACGCCCGCGAACAGACCGATCACGACCGCCATTGCGGTACACGCGATCAGCACCGACGTGCCGACGCTGCGCCTTGGCTTTTTCGATTGTTCGTATTCCATAAAAATGCCTCCGTTTTTTCGTTCGACGCTATTGTAACCGCCGAATGTGAAATGAGTTTGTCAAAAAAACGGCGATTTCAGAAACAAATTGCAACGAACCTGTGTGTTTGTAAAAAAATGGAATTCCGGTTGACGAAATGCGCGCGCTGCCGTAAAATGGTAACATGAATACGACAAAGAAAATCCTGAACTGGATCGTCGCCGTGCTGAAGGGCACGCTCGTCGGTCTTGCCATCGTCATCCCCGGCGTGTCCGGCGGCTCGATGCTTTTAACCATCGGCGTCTATGAGGACGCCGTCTCCATCACCTCAAAGGACAAAGCCCGCCGCAAGGCAGCGATCATCAAGCTCATCCCGTACGCGATCGGGATCGTGCTCGGCGTCGTCGCGCTGTCGTTTGTCGTCACGTGGCTGCTCTCAAATTTTGAGTTCTTCACGATCCTGCTGTTCTCGGGTCTGATCCTCGGCTCGCTGCCGATGCTGTTCAGAAAGATCAAGGGGCACAAGGTCAAATTCGGCTACATCGTCGTCGCGCTCGTGATGATCGCGCTGATGGTGCTGCTGCCGTACCTCAACGACAACACGACCGAGAGCTTCCGCATCCTGAACGAGACCGACACCCTGTCCGTCGGCGAACGCATCATTCTGCAGGACGAACAGCAGTTCGAGCTCGTCGTGCAAAACGGCGATCCGAATTACAGCGTCTGGGAGATCAAGAGCGCGGGCGGCACGTTCGGGAAGCCTTCGGACGGCTATCAGCTGCGCAGCGGCGCGGACAAGAAGGTGTTCTATACGCTCGGCACGGAGGACGTCTTTGACCTTGCGATCGGGCAGGACGGTCTTCTGACGCTGACGGCAAGAAACAGCGGCGAAACGATGACCACGTCCGTCTACCGCGCCGTCGACGCGCTGCATAACGGCGTATGGAGCGCGCTGCTTGCCCTGCTGCTCGGCTTTATCGCGGCGGGCACCATGATCGTGCCGGGCATTTCCGGCTCGATGGTCATGCTCGTGCTGGGCTATTATTACAGCGTCATGACGCACTTAAAGAGCGCGGTCGTCTGTCTGTTCACGCTGAACTTTGCGCAGATGGGACCGCATCTTTTGGTGCTCATCCCGTTCGGGATCGGCATCATCCTGGGGCTTTTGATCGTGTCGAAGGCGATCCGGTGGCTCCTTGACAAGCATCCCACGCCGACCTATTACGGCATTATGGCGCTGATGCTCGCCTCGCCCTACGCGATCTTTTTGAAGGCAAAGTGCTTCGGTCCGGCGTTCGGGCAAAGCCTTGCGCAGTGGTGGTTCATCCCGGTCGCGGCGGTATGCCTTGCGCTCGGGTTCTTTACGGCGTATTTCATGTCGAAAAAAGAAGGCTGATCCTGCGATCCTTTGCGGCGCGTTTGCGCCGCTTTTTTATACGCCGGGGGACAGAGCAGCATTGACAGAAGCTGCGGCGTCGGATATACTGTATTTGTTGGAATTTCACCGTTTATGAAAGAAATGAGGTAAAACTATGTATTGTACACATTGCGGCACACAGGTGAACGACACCGATCGTTTCTGCCCGGAATGCGGCGCAAAGATCGAGTGTCCCGAGCCGGCTCCAAACCCCGCGCCCGCGCCCGGACCCGCGCCGGTATCCGCGCCCGCGCCGAAGAAGAAATCGCATAAGGGACTTTGGATCGCGCTGACCTGCATCGCGCTGGCGCTCGCCGTCGCAACGGTCGTGATCTTCGTCTGGCATCCGTGGAGCAGATGCGGCGCGCGTGAGAATGCGCCCGTGTCCGAGGCGACGAATCCGCCCATGCCCGAACCGACCGCCGAGCCGATCGCGGAGCTGACGCCCGAGGAGACGGTCTATGCGGCGTTTACAAAGAATCAGACGGCGCAGTCCATGCACACCGACTTTTCGGAGGACTTTATCATCACGATCAGCGTGCCCGCGGCCGGATATACGCAGGAAATGAAGGTCCTGATCGAGCTCGGCGCAGACGGGACCCGGGATCCGGAGGTCAGCCGCTCCGAGGGACGTCTGGATTACATGGGGCAGACGCAGAACATTCTCGTGTATGCGGAGAGGATCGGCGACGTGCTCTGGACCTATACGTCCACCGACGACGGCAAGACCTGGAAGCAGGAAAAGAACAAGGATATCGACAATTCCGTGCTGAGCGATCCGTCCGCGGCGATCGATCTCTGGATGAAGCATGCAAAGGAATTCCGGGAGATCGGACCCGAAACGCTCGACGGCGTCGAAACGACGGTCTACAGCGCGACGATCGCGGGCGAATTCGTGCAGGACGCAATGGGTGCGACCGGCAGCATGTTCGGCGACGCAGATGAGGACGTGCTGAAGGATCTGAGCGATCTGCCGATCACGATCTGGATCGACAACGAAAGCGGATACGTTGTGCGCACCACCGTGGACATGCAGGATATGATGAAGGCGCTGCTGGAGCGGTCGATGCAGGAAAGCATGGACGCCATGCCGGAAAACACGGAGCTTTCGATTGACGTGAGCAAGGCGCTGGTCGACTGCCGGATCTCGCAGTTCAACGCGGTCCCGCCGATCGTGATCCCGGACGAGGCGCGCGGCAACATTTTGGCGCCCGAGCCTGAACCCGAACCCAAGCCTGCGGAGGAGAGCATCGTCGGCACATGGGTGCTTTTCAGCGGAGAGGACGGAGAGACGCAGTCGTACGTGGACCTGATGGTCAGCCTCGGCATGAGCATGGAGTTCGTGTTCAATGCGGACGGCACGGGCTCGCTGTCCATGGTCTACGGCGAGGAAAACGACTTTGAGGAATTCACCTACACGATCGAGAACGGTCAGATCGTGATCGACGGCAACGGCGCGCCGTATCGGATCGAGGACGGAATGCTGCACCTCACGGCGGACGACGTCGCGCTGGTATTCAAGAGAAAATAACCGGACTATATAAAGGGGATGTTAAGAAACTGATTGTCAGTTTTTAACATCCCCGATGAATTGCGG
>CAMVGD010000081.1 GCA_947166925.1 uncultured Clostridia bacterium
ATCACCCCACTTGTTAAACATTATATCACATGTCTAACAAATGGGGTGCAGTTCAGAACGGTTCGCTCTTTTCTCTGGATTCGCTTTTCGATGGGCGTCATTTGCGCCTGAGCATCTTTTTGAGCAGCGGCAGAAGCCCGAGCTTTCGCGCAACTGTTATCAGCAGTCGTCTTATGCGCCTCAGAAGCGCGCGCAGGGGATAGATCGCATTCCAGAAGCGCGCATAAAACCGGTAGCCGAGCTCCGTCACAGCGTGCGTTTTTCCCTTGCGGTTAAAGCTCGTCAGTACGCCGATGACGTTTCCGAAGGGAACGCGTTCAACGGCGTAGGTGTTGTCTCCGCGAATGCGGTAATGATCGCTTTCGACGCCGATCACGCGGTGCAGGACATAGCTTTCACCGCGCCTGTACAGCGCAACGTCGTATTTTTGTAAACGGGAAGACGGGACCTCGATGATCACCAGATCCCTGTTCTGACGAAGCATGGGCTTCATGCTCGTCCCCTTTGTTTTGTACACCAGCTTGCCGTCTTTCTGCAGCAGGTCCTCGAAGCGGGTCATTCCTCCAGCGCGTGGATGCTCCGGAGCGTTCCGAGGATCTCCTCGACGTCCGCCTCGATCGTTTCGCGCGGCGCGTCATACTGCGCGCACATAGCGTCCACGATCTGTTCCTTCGTGGTTTCTTTCTTCAGGCAGTTTACGATGAACGCCGCGGTCTTGTTGCTGCGCACGATCCCGGTGAAGGCTTCGTGTCCGAGCGGCACCAGAAACTGCGTGTCGTCGATGTTCTGTACGATAAAATCGGATTTCAGTTTCATTTTCTGTTTCTCCTCAGCAGATGAGGTCGTCCTCATCCGTTCTTTCCGTTGTTGTCTGCTGATGGCGAATGATCCGTCTCAGCGCTTCCACGGCGAGCATTTCATGGGATTCTCTGCAATGGTAATCCACCCAGGGACAGTTGGCGAAGCTCGTGCATTCGGGGAGCATCGGGCATTCCCGGCACATTGCACGCGTCCGATCGGTCCGGCAGTATTCTTCTCTCGCAGCCGTGTCGATCGTGCCGGTGACGATATTGCCGTAGCAGCTTTCCGCGGCGCAGTGCTCGCACGGATACAGCCCGCCGTCCGGTCCGATGACGACGCTGCCGCTGTCCGCCATGCAGCGATGGATGCGGAATTTCATGACCGGTTCCGTATATGGGAGCGGTTTGAACCCGGCTTCGGCGATCAACGGATTTGCGGCAAGCACCTTTTTCCAGAACGCGATATCGCCTTCGCCTGCACGCACCGCCATCAGCGGACTGAAGTATACATGCACGCGTTCCTTGTGATCGACCCATTGCTTCAGATCGTTCAAAAACTGCGGGATGCCGGCCCAGTTGCCTTCGTCCACGTTGACGCGCAGCGCAACGGTGATGCCCGCCTCCGACAGCTTGCTGATGTTCTCCATCACGGCATGATACGCGTCGAGATCGCCGTAGTACCGTTTTCTGGCGATATAGTCCGGCTCCGCGCCGTCCATGGAGACTTGTATATTCCTTGTATGCCACGGTCCCTGCATCTTTTCGAGGATCTCCGGCGTGATCAGACTGCCGTTTGTGACGACATTGGAGCGGTAGGGGATACCCGCTTCCTTAAGCCCGTCGCTGATGCGGTCGATGATCTCCGGGCACAGCAGCGGTTCTCCGCCGAACCAATTCAGCTTGACGCCGTTTCTGTCACAGTTGTCAAGAATATACCGAAGGGCCGCTTCGACCGTTTCCGGCGTCATCTTCGATTGGGCGCGTCCTTCCTCATAGCAGTAGACGCAGCGCGCATTGCAATGGAGGGTTGGCAGAATGACAAACCCGCTAATCTTCTTTTTTTTGGAAAACAGCCGCATCATGGACGAGATCGACTCATAGAAGGCGACCTCATCCTTTCCCTCGGGAACAAGCATATAGGTTTCGATCAGGGAATCGAAGCCTTCTCCGGCTTTCACCTTTTCCGGCAGCACCGCCTCCAGACATTGTTTTGTCAGCGTGCTGGTCACATACTGCCTGCCGTCGCATTCAAAAGAAAAAGCGAAACGGGAAGGCACGTATGTGACACCGGCAAGAGGCGTCGCTTTCGGGAGCACCTTGAATAAAAACGCGTCGGGCGGGAAAATCTCTTTCATCATTCAAAATATGCAAAAAGCGGTATACGGAATCACGCATACCGCAAACGGTAATCAAAACAAATCGATCAAGACCGTCAGCGACGATCTCAATTGAACTGCAGGTGAATCAAACGATTCACGCATCTACCGGAAGACGTACTTACTCCTCGACAATAGAGCCGGGTTCGTAACCCATGACGCAGAATCCGGGACCCTCGGTGTCGCAGGGATACGTACCCTCACAGGATTCCGTGAGCACCTGACCGTTGATGCTGATGACTTCCATTTTGGGCTTTTCGTAATTCTTCATAATCATTACCTCCGTTTATTATGACAAGGGTGGGAGTTCGATCGAGTAATCCCATGCAGTGCAGCAACCATCATGCCGCTCGGTCGGACAACTCGCCGTGATCACATCTTCCGGCAGAACAATAAGCTCCATATTCGGTTTGACATACTGTTCCATTCAAAATCCCCTGTGTACATCGCATAATGCGCCTATGCGAGCACCTTTCTTTCTGTGCTATACTATACCAACATTCTTTTCTTTTGTCAATCACAATTATTGGTTATTCACAAAAAATATGTATTTAGGCGGCAGCATGACGGTATCGGCTGTTTATAGCATGATCGATCGCCCGGAATCAGACGAAAAACCGTCTGAGCCGTGCCGCAGCTTCCGTCAAAACCGGCTCCGGCTGCGCGTACGCAAGACGAACGAAGCCGGGGCAGAGGAACGCGCTGCCGGGCGTCAGAGCAACGCCTTCCCGATCGAGAAGCGTACGGCAGAACGCCGCATCGTCCATGCCGGTACTGCGGATATCGAGCCAGAAATAGAACGCGCCGGCGCTCTTTTCGACCTTGACGCCGGGGATCGCCGAAAGCAGCGGATACAGCGCGTCCCGCCTGTTTCGGAAGACTTCCGTAAGATGCAGACGATATGCTTCATTCGCCTCCAGCGCCGCGATCGCCGCGCGCTCCGAAAGCGAGCAGGGACAGCCGAGCGTGTGGCTCAGACATGCGCCGATCGTGTCCGCAGCGCGGTCCGGCATGACCGCATAACCGAGCCGCAGACCTGCCATGGCGAACGTCTTGGACGCGCTGTTGACCAGAACGAGCCGGTCCCGCACCTCCGAAAACCCGTACAGACTTCTGAACGGTTCGTCATAAACAAACGTATCGTACACCTCGTCCGTGATGAGGTACAGGTCGTGTTCGATACAGAAATCAACGATCTGCCGCAGCTCGTCGGCGCGATACACGGTTCCGGTCGGATTGACGGGATTGTTGAACAGCAGCGCCGTTGTACGGGCGGAAACCGCCTGCTTAAGACGCGCCATTGACGCCGTGAACCGGTTTTCGGGATCGCCTGCGACCGGAACGGGGACTGCGCCGGAAAGACGAATCATCTCGGGATAGCTCGTATAGCATGGCGTCGGCAGCAAAACCTCGTCGCCCGGTCCGGCAATACATGCGATCGCGGCGGACAGAAGCGGCTTTGCGCCTGCGGAGATAAGCACGCTGCCGTCCCGCCAGCCCATCCGATCCCGTACAGCGCGGATCACGTCGGCGGAGCCCGCAACGGGAACATAGCCGGTCCGGTCGGCTTCCAGCGCGGCACGAACGGCTTCCTTTGCGGCGTCCGGCATGGGCAGATCGACCTGCCCCGCCGACAGATTGATGACGTCCTTTCCGGACGCGGCAAGCTCCTTTGCCTGCCGGTCCAGCGACATGGTGACCGAGGACGGAACGATTCGTCGGAACGCTTTCACTTCTGTTTTTTGCCCTCCCATCTATGGATCAGCAGAACGGCGGTCACGTCGCCCGCAACGTTCAGGGTCGTATACGCCATGTCCAGCAGACGGTAGATCCCGGCGTACATCCCGAGGAACAGACCGATCTCCTGCATGCCCAAAAGACTCAGGAAGGTCGCGCCGAGCACGATGCCACCGCCCGGAATGCCGGGCGCCGCCATGTTCAGCGCTTCGGCAAACAGCAGCATGAGAAGAAATGTGCCGATGGTCACGGGACGACCGGTCATCTGCATCGTAAACATCGCCAGAAGGCAGAAGGAAACGGCGCCGCCGCACATATGGATCGTGCAGCCGAGCGGCGCGGTGACGCCGACGATGCGTTCGGGTACCTTGAACTCCTCCCGGCATGTGCGAAGCGTTTCGGGCAGCGTGGCGGCGGAGGAGCAGGTGGAAAGCGCGGTCAGAAGCGCGCGTCCGGTCCTGCGGAAATAGGTGACGGGATCGATCCGGCAGAAGATCCAGAGCGGAAGGATCATCACCAGAAGCATGATCAGAATACAGCCGCCCCATGCGTAAAGCACATAGGACAGAGCGCCGCCGAGCGCGTGCAGACCGAAATCGGCGGTGCATTTGCCCATCAGCACGAATACGCCGAGCGGCGTCAGCCACAGGATATACGAGAGCATGCGGGAAAAGATCGTTTCGAGCTCTCCGACCAGCGCCGTGACACGGTGCGCGCCGACCTTTTCCGCAACGGCGCCCATAAAGAACGCGAACAGGATCGCGGGCAGCATCGCGCCGCTGCCGAGCGAGGCGAAGATGTTCGGGGAGAAGATCGTTTGCAGAAAGCTTTCCCAGGACAGATCCGCCGTACTGCCGGACCAGACTTCGCCGGAGGAAAGCGTGAAGTCCTTTCCGGGCGTCAGGACGGAATAGAGCGCCCCCGACAGCAGGAACGAAACGGTAAAGAGAATGACGAACAGAAGGATCGCTTTCACCAGTGTGCCGGAGGCGCTTCGCATCCCGCGGGAGGCCGCGCCGAATACCGTGCACAGCACGATCGGAAGCGCCATCAGCTTCAGAAGATTGACATAGATCGTGCCGATAAATCCGATATAGGAGAACAACTGCGGAAAGAGCAGCCCGACCGCGCTGCCCGCCGCAAAGCAGGCAAGCGTGATCCACGACAGGATCCGCGTATGCTTTTTTGAGGAGTTCGTCTGTTCCATTCTTACATTATATGAAATCGCATGAAAAAAGTCAATTCACCTTCCTTCGGTTCGGCGGGCGTTACGTATTTGCTTTTTAGCGGGGAAATGGTATAATACCTGTAGCAGAAAGGGGGACGCGCATGAACTGGACCTTTTCGACCACGCCGCAGCCGTACGGAACGGCGCACATTCTGATCCTGTTCGGCATTCTTGCCGCAACGGTCGTGTTTGCGCTTGCGATCCGCAGGGCGGATCCCAAACGGCTGATGCGTCTGCTGTTCGTTTTCGGGATCTGCATGCTGGCAGCGGAAGCGTGGAAGCAGTGGTTCGTCATCCGGTACGTCTATTGCGGCACGCGTTCCATGTGGTTTTTCCCGTGGCAGCTGTGCAGCATGGCGATGTACTGTTCGGCGATCGCGATGTTTCTGAAGGGCAGGGCGCAGGACGCCGTTCTCGTTTTTTTGTGTACCTTTTCCATGATCGGCGCGGTCTTTGCACTGCTGTTTCCGGAGGACATGATGCGCCCGCAGATCCTACTGTTCTGCCACAGCTTCCTGTATCACGCGGTCATGCTGCTCGAGGGGCTGACTGCGTTCCGCATCCTCAGACAACGCGGAAAAGCGTCGTTTTTCCCTGCGCTGATCCTGTATCTTTGCATGGCCGTCGTTGCGGAGATCGTCAACGTCGCGAGTCATCTGATCATCCGGGACATTCACCGCGAAGCCAATATGTTCTACATCACACCGTTCTATCCGTCGACGCAGCCGGTGTTTTCCGCGATCGCCGAACACGCGGGCGTCGCGGTCGAGATCGTCGTTTATCTCGGCGCGATCGCGCTGGCGGCCTTCGGACTGTATCTTCTGGAATTCCGGCTCAAACGCAAACGGAATCCGTAACCGAAAAAACAACGCCCCCGCGGGATCCCGTGAGGGCGTTTTCCGTTCAGGGACGTTATACGATCGTTTCGATGCGCAGGACGTTCGTGTTGCCGCTTGCGCCGGTCGTGTCGCCGCCGGTCATGACGACGGTCGAGCCGGGGGCGAGGGAGAGCGTTTTCTTTGCGCAGCGCGCGGCATAGAAGTACAGGACCTCCATGCTCGGGAACTGCTCGGTCAGCACCGGCACGACGCCCCAGCTGAGCGCGAGCTTGTACCACGCGTTCTTGTTGGTCGCAAGTCCGAGGATCGTGATCGGCGCGCGGAAGCGGGAGACCATGCGAACCGTGAGCCCGCTCAGCGAGGTCACGACGATCGCACTCGCGTTCAGGTCGATCGCCATCGTGCACGCAGCGTGCGAGATCGCGTCGACGCGGTTGTGGATCGTAAAGCTCTGGGATTCGAACTGCGCCTTGTAGTCGATGTGCCGTTCGGTCTCCTCGGCGATCTCACTCATCGTGCGGACCGACTCGACCGGGTACTTGCCGGCAGCGGATTCACCGGAGAGCATGATCGCGCTCGTGCCGTCATAGACTGCGTTTGCGACGTCGCTGATCTCCGCGCGCGTCGGACGCGGGTTGGTGATCATGCTTTCGAGCATTTCCGTTGCGGTGATGACGCGCTTGCCTAAAAGACGGCATTTCGTGATCAGGTGCTTCTGAATCGCGGGCAGCTCGGTAAACGGGACCTCGACGCCGAGGTCGCCGCGCGCGACCATAACGCCCTCGCAGCAGGAACAGATCTCGTCGATGTTGTCGACGCCGTGGCGGTTTTCGATCTTGGCGATGACGTCGATGTTGTCGCCGCCGTGCTCATGCAGAAAGCTCTTGAGATCGATCATATCCTGCTTGCAGGACACAAACGACGCGGCGACGAATTCCACGCCGTTTTTGATGCCGAACAGCAGGTCCGCCTTGTCCTGCTCGCTGAGGTATTCCTGACGCATGATCTTGCCCGGGAAGCTCATGCTCTTGCGGTCACTGAGAACGCCGCCGGTCACGACGCGGCATCTGATCTCGGTGCCCTCGATCTCTATCACCTCAAAGATGACGAGACCGTTGTTGACAAGGATCCGGTCTCCGACGGAAAGATCGTTGCAAAGTCCCGCATAGCTGACCGACACGATCTCGCTGTTTCCGACGACGTCGCGCGTGGTGAACGTGAAGCTGTCGCCGTCGCTCAGCGTGATCTTTCCGTTTTCAAACGTTTTGATCCGATACTCCGGTCCCTTGGTATCGAGCATGATCGGGATCGGCAGGTTCAGTTCTTCACGTACCGCCTTGATCATGTCGATCTTTTTCTGATGCTCCTCGTGCGTGCCGTGGGAGAAATTCAGCCGCGCGACATTCAGCCCCGCAAGACACATGGCGCGAAAGACTTCCGGCTTATCGCTCGACGGTCCGATGGTGCAAATGATCTTTGTCTTTCTCATGGGCGTGATCCTTTCTCAATTATTATATATTATTCTACAGCATTTTCCGCAGGAAAGCAACCGGAAAAACAAATCCGTTTCGCTTTTGTTCGCCCGAACGCGCCGTATCGCGGCGGCGAAAACGGGCGTTTCCGCTTTTTTTCTGCAGTTTTTTGAATTTTCCCTTGACTTTGCATAAATGCTGTGCTATAAATATCGTTTGCACGTGCAAAAAAGCCGATGCTTCGAAGAATGCTGAATGTTTAAGGACAACTATGCCCGTTCAGCGGTCCTCAAAGCGTCGGCTTTTTGATACCCCGCAGTACAGCACCTTGACAACTGAATCCGCGAATGCAGCGGTTTTCTCCCGGGGAAGCACGCCGTGACCCGCAAGGTCGGCGGGAAGCGTGCCAAGGGAGGAGCCGCTGCAGATCGCGACACAACAATACATTCCGAAGTGATTTCGCACGGCCGGATCGCCGCGGGGGAACGGGCCCGCACGCGGCCGCACGGCGAAACGCCTCGGTTCATTCCATAACGATATCAGAGAAAGAGGTGACAATGATGAACAGCCAATTCAGACCGAAAAAAACGGAGATCACCGGCGTATCGGAGCTGACGTTCCCGAAGGAATCGGGATACTGCGACAGATCCGCGTCTGCGGCGAAAGCAGCGGAACGATTTATCAAAACGGCGGGTCTGCTGCGGAAGAACGGAACGCTCGGATGGCAGCTGAACACGGACGGCGCGGGAAACCGGTATCTGTTCGCCTTTACATGCAGCGACGCGGTTATGGCAGAGGATTTCGCCTGGATCTTTGAAAAATACGCGGCGGCGGGCACGGCGCCGGCGGAACGCATGGAGCAGTTCCGCGACGAATACGGGAAGGTCTACAGGATCCGACCGGCTTCGAAGAAAACGCATGCCGCCGCAAACGTGAGCGAATACTTCCGGGAGCTGTTCGCGATCCTGGACCGGTATGAGACCGCAATACGGATCACGGCGGAGGAGGACGGGACGGGCACGATCCTGATCGGTCTGCCGACGGAAATGCCCCTCCGCATGAGAACGATGCTCTCCTTTGCCTTTCCGAACACGGAGATCGCGGAAGTCGACGGCTGCGAGCCCGGGCGCATAGACCGGCTTCCGGAAAGGATCCTGATTCCGGACATGTCGGAGCTTTTAGCGGCGCTTGCGCCGCCCGAAGACGAAATCTGGATCGAAGACGACGAGTTCGAGCCGGAACCCTGCGGCAATCCCGAATCCTCCTTTACGCCGATCGAAACGCTTGATCTGAGCGTCCGGTCCTATAACTGCCTGAAACGGGCAGGATACGACAGCGTCGAACAGCTGCGCGCCATGAAGGACGAGGATTTCCGCCGCATCCGGAATCTCACGTTCGCCTGCAGGGAGGAGATCCGGATGCGGATCGCGCTGCTTCCCGAGCAGACCGTTTCCGAGCAGGCGTCTCCCGACTGGTTCGGGATGCTGGACGGGCTGATCGGCCTGCGCGACGTCAAGGAGCAGGTCAGAAAGATCGCCGCCTACGCAAAAATGAAGCGGGACATGGAAGCGCGGAACGTCCGGATGGATCCGATCGCGCTGAACATGGAGTTCGTCGGGAATCCGGGCACGGCAAAAACGACGGTTGCGAGGATCATGGCGGGGGTCCTGAAGGAGGTCGGACTGCTCTCATCCGACGAGCCGATCGAGGCGGGGCGCGCGGATCTGGTCGCACGCTATGAGGGACAGACCGCGGACAGGGTCCGGCGTCTCTTTGAACGCGCGGAGGGCAGGCTTCTGTTCATCGACGAGGCCTATTCCCTTCTGGAAAACAACGAAGGCGAGTTCGGAGACGAAGCGATCAGCACGATCGTGCAGGAGATGGAGAACAAGCGCGATCATACGGTGGTCATCTTTGCGGGATTTCCGGATAAGATGAAGCTGTTTTTCGACAGGAATCCGGGACTTCGCTCCCGCGTTCCGTTCCGGATCGTTTTTCCGGATTATTCCGCGGACGAGATGATGCGAATCGTCGAATGTGAAGCGGGAAAACGCGGCTTCTCCATCGCGCCGGACGCAAAAAAACGGATCGCCGAGATCTGCGATCCGAAAAAGCGCAGCGTCGATTCCGGAAACGGGCGGCGCTGCAGAAACCTCGTCGAGCAGGCGATCCTCAGCTACGCGGAAAGAGTGTACGGCGGCGAGGACGCGGCAAAGGGCGATTTCATCCTCTGCGAACGCGACTTCTTCGTTCCGGAAGCGGGAGATAACCGCCGCAAAGCGGGGATCGGTTTCTACGCCTGATCGACTCAGCGCCGCCAGTCAAGGACCTCGCATTGACCGCAGCCGTTTTCGCCGCAGGCAAGATAAGTCCCGTCTGAAAGAAGCGCCGCGGCGTGCGTGCCGGAGAACGCGATCGCAATGACGTCCGTACGGGAAAACAGCGGGGCATAGTCTCCGTCCGCCCACAGGACGGCGCGCACGGCGCCTTCCATGGTGAGCGCAAAGAATCCCGTTGAAGCGGCTTCGACGCGCACGACGTCGGTAAAGCCGGGATCGATCTGCGCGGAGGTCACAAGGTTTCCTTCGGCGGTGATTCCGACCGCATAGTCGCCCGCGGCGGCTATGTCCGCAAGTTCGCGGAACGCCGGCGTCAGCAGGGACGCCTCCGTCGCCATGGCGGTTCCGTCCGACGCAAGTCCGACAAGTCCGTATGCGGCGGGGGCGAGACGGACGACGCCGTTCCAGCTTGCGGTTTTCGGCGTATAATCGTGCGCTCCGAAGCAGACG
>CAMVGD010000082.1 GCA_947166925.1 uncultured Clostridia bacterium
GCTTCCCCTTGAGGGGAAGCTCCGCCGCAGGCGGTGATGAGGTGTTGTCCTCCATATGCAGCAGAATATCGCTGCAAACCGAATTGAATTCCCGCCGTATCTGCAGGTTCGTATACCGTAAAACCGTGATCCCGTTTTCCTGCATCCATGCGTCTCTGTCCCGATCGGACTGAACGCCGGCATCCATAAAATGCTGCGATCCGTCCAGCTCAATTGCAATCTTTTTCGAGGCGATGTAGAAATCCGCGATATAGTGTCCGAGTACCTTTTGCCGGTGGACTGTAACGGGCAGCCTTTTCAGAAAATCGTACCAGAGGTGCCGTTCTTCTTTTGTCATCTCGCGGCGCATCTTCTGTGAAAAGGGTATCAGCCGCGCATTATGAAGCTCGTTCATATACACCTCATCCGCTTAGCTCCTCGATACACCTAATCCGGCTGACGCCACCTTCTCCTCAAGGAGAAGGCTTTTGGTTTGGAGGCTTCCCCTTGAGGGGAAGCTCCGCCGCAGGCGGTGATGAGGTGTCTCATACGCGAGTAAACCGCAGGGGCTGCCGAGGGTATCGGCAACCCCTTTTTTCTTCTGTTATTCTTCGATGCAGGACGCGCCGCGCAGCAGCGCTTCACGGTTCAACGGGATCAGCTTGGCTTTCTTTTCGCCGAGCTTTTCGAGCAGCGCCTTCAGAACGGTCTCGACCTCAACGCACTTGGACTTGCCGAGGTATGCGCCGAGCATGATCATGTTCGATACCTTGCTGTTTCCGAGCTCCGAAGCGATCTCCGTGCAGGGTACATAGTACGCGTTCACGTCGGTCCGCTTGACCTTGATGTCGATCATCGAGCTGTTGACGAAGATCGAGCCGCCGGGAACGACCTTGTCCTCGAACTTCTCGAGGGACGGACGGTTCATGACGATGAGCGACGTCGGACGCGTTACGAGCGGGGAGTCGATCTCCTCGTCGGACAGCATGACGCTGCAGTTCGCCGTGCCGCCGCGCATTTCGGGACCGTACGACGGGATCCAGGAGGTATTCTTGCCCTCCATCATACCGGCTGCCGCCAGGAGCTGACCCATCAGCAGAACGCCCTGTCCGCCGAAGCCTGCGAAAATATTTCTCTCAACCATGGTTATACCTCCTTAAACGTGCCGAGCGGGTAGTACGGGATCATGTTGTCCTTGAGCCACTCCATCGCCTCGACCGGCGCCTTGCCCCAGTTCGTCGGGCAGGGAGACAGGATCTCGACCATCGAGAAGCCCTTGCGGTCGATCTGCGCCTGGAACGCCTTCTTGATCGCTGCCTTGGTCTGGTTGATGTGCGGCGTGCTGTCGAGCGCGCAGCGCGCGATGAACGCGGAGCCTTCGATCGTGGAGAGCATTTCCGCGATGCGGATCGGCTTGCCGCAGTGCTCGGGATCGCGGCCCAGCGGCGAGGTCGTCGTCTTCTGACCGACGAGCGTCGTCGGCGCCATCTGACCGCCGGTCATGCCGTAGATCGCGTTGTTGATGAAGATCGTCGTGATCTTCTCGCCGCGGTGCGCCGCATGGACGATCTCCGCCGTACCGATGGAAGCGAGGTCGCCGTCGCCCTGATACGTGAAGATGTACTTATCCGGGTGGACGCGCTTGAAGCCCGTCGCGACTGCCGGCGCTCTGCCGTGCGCAGCTTCGTACATGTCGATGTTCATGTAGTTATACAGGAAGACCGCGCAGCCGACGGGAGCGACGCCCGCGCACTTTTCCTGAATGCCCAGCTCCTCAATGACTTCCGCGACGAGACGGTGCACGATGCCGTGACCGCAGCCCGGGCAGTAATGGAACGGAACGTCCGTTAAAACGGGAGTTTTCTTGAAAACGGTTGCCATGGTTTACGCCCTCCTCATCTGCATAATGCGCTCGGCAATATCTTCCGCAGCCGGAATGATGCTGCCGCCCTTGCCCATGAACTCCACGGGCTTAATGCCGTTGACCGCAAGACGGATGTCTTCGACCATCTGGCCGTTGCTGATCTCGACGGTGAGACCCGCCTTGACGCTCTCCTGCTCGAAGACCTCGCGGACTTCCTTCGTCGGGAACGGCCACAGGGTGATCGGACGGACGAGACCGGCCTTGATGCCGTTCTCCTCGAGGATGCGGACCGCCGCTTTGCAGACGCGCGCGACCGTACCGTATGCGCAGAGGATGAATTCCGCGCCCTCGGTATGGTACTTCTCGACCATGACTTCCTTTTCGCGGATGACGTCGTAGCGCGCGTTGAGGCGCGTCATGAGACCGTCCAGATCCTCGGTCTCGATGTACAGCGAGTTGATGACCGCACGGGGACGGGTGCCCTTCGGATCCCAGCCCTGCGCTGCCCACGGCTTCTCGGGCATGACGGGATTCGGATTCATGTGCAGCTCGACCGGCTCCATCATCTGACCGATCAGACCGTCGGCGAGGATGATGACCGGGATGCGGTATTCGTCCGCCAGATCAAACGCATGCGGCATCATGTCGACCGTCTCCTGGATGGAGGACGGCGCGATGACGATGCTGCGGTAGTCGCCGTGACCGCCGCCCTTGACCGCCTGGAAGTAGTCGCCCTGGCTTGCCTGGATGTTGCCGAGGCCGGGGCCGCCGCGCATCATGTTGACGATCACGCACGGAACCTCCGCGCCCGCGATCGTGGAGATGCCTTCCTGCTTGAGCGAAATGCCCGGGCTGGAGGAAGATGTCATAACACGCGCGCCTGCGCCGCCTGCGCCGTAGACCATGTTGATCGCGGCGACCTCGCTCTCCGCCTGCAGGAAGCATCCGCCCACCTGCGGCAAACGCAGCGACATATACTCGGGAATGTCGTTCTGCGGCGTGATCGGGTAGCCGAAGAAGTAACGGCAGCCCGCCTGGATGGCCGCTTCGGCGATCGCTTCGCAGCCCTTCATCAGTTTCTTAGCCATACTGTTCCTCCTTATTTTTCGATCTCAATGGCAACGTCCGGGCAGGTTCTTGCACAGGACGCACAGGCGATGCAGGCCTCCGGATGCGCGACCTCAACGGCATAGTAGCCTTTGACGTTGAGATGCTTCGAGATGGCCAGCACGTCTTTGGGACATGCACGCACGCAGAGCCCGCAGCTCTTGCATGCGTCTTCGTGGATGGTTACTTTGATCATGGCATTTCCTTTCTTTCCGTATTTGGTTTTGGTATGCTTAAAGTCCTTCCGTTAAGAACTTATCCCAGCTTCTGTGCATGTACACCGTGACCGGCTGCCGCACGCCGATGTACCGTTCGTCCAGCCCGTGTTCCTTTGCGTACGCGTCGAATTCCGCGAGCACCTTCGGCATGCCGCAGGTCCCCCAGACGGGGATCCCGGTCCGCTCCGAAAGCGCCTTGCAAAGCTCGTAGCCCTCGACAAGATGCGTATGGTCCGTCTCCCCCGCAAGGTTCGCGTTGTTCACGATCCCGGTCACGTCGAGGCGCGAAACGAATTTGATCTTTTCGAGCGTCGTATACGCGCTTTCGAGGTCCGCCGCCGTCGGCCGCATCGGATTCACGATGAACAGGACGTGCAGGTTCTCCTTCGGGATGTTCATGAAGTTCGGCTTGTACTGACCGAGCGCGACCGAGCCCACATGATCGCCACCGATGTCAAAAAAAACGCTCCCCTCTCCCGGCGTAAACGCAGCGTATACGCGGGCGGAAAGCGACATGATTTCGATTTTTTCAAGGGCGTACGGGGGCATGATCAGCTCGACGCCGGCGGGCGTAAGAACGTCGCCGCGCTCGCTGGTGCGGAAGTACGGATTGATGACGTCGAGGTCGACCAGGGTGCACGGACCCTTCTTTGCGGCGGCAATCGCCATGTTCAGCGCAAGCTCGCTTTTCCCGCTGCCGAACGCTCCGAGCAATACCCAATATTCCTTCATACGCGGTCGTACCTCTCTCAAGTTGTCGGACAACCATTCAAGGATGTCCAACATCAATGTTATTGTACCAAAACCATGCCGAAAAGTCAATCGGCATTTCTGTTTTTTCGGAATGATTTACAGGCTTTTCCGGGGCGTGCGCGGCGCGTCGGCCGAATCGCGGCGGATCGTCTCCGACGCAATTCGACCCTTTTCTTTTTTGCGTGTATGTGATATATTATAATATGAAATAACGTTTCCGATAAAAACAAGGAGGTGACCGAAACATGCGGCGTTTCCGCATTCCGCTGTGCTGTGCCGTGCTTGCGTGTCTGCTCGCTGCGGCATGTACGCCGCAAACGACCGGGATCGATCCGACGTCCGCACCTTCGGCGGCCGTCACGGAACAGTCCCCGTCTGAAAACAGCGCCGTCCCGGCAGCCGCACCCAGTCCCTCGCCCGAAAGCGACACCGTTTCGGCAGTCGCGTCGGGTACGTCCTCGCCGGAGCATGACGCCGTTCCCGCGGCGGAGCCGGTCGTATTCCGCAGCGGCGCCATGTTTTCGCCCGACGCGACCAGCGTATCGGTCGTTCTCGACGCAGACGAGCTGACGCTGCTTGACCGCTTCCCCGCGCTTCGGTTTGCGGATCTGTCCGGCAGCGCATGCTTCTCCGAGATCTTCGCCTGGACGGAAGCGCATCCGTCCGTCTCGGTGCGGTACACCGTGCCGCTCGGGAACACGGCGATTCCGAGCGACGCCGAAAGCGCGGAGATCCAAAGCCTTCCCGATCCCGCGCCGCTGGCATATCTGCCCGCGCTCCGGACGCTGACCGTATCGCGGCCGATCACGCCGGAAACGGCGGTCGCGATGCTTTCCCTGCGGCCGGACCTGACGCCGCATTACACCGTGCAGGCCGGCGACCGGACGTTCTCCAGCGAGGCGGTCGAGATCGACGCCTCCGGATTTTCGCCCGCATACGCGGAAGCGCTCGCCAAGGCGGCGCCCGCCCTGCCGAAGCTGGAGAAGATCTCGCTCCTGAACGCGTCCGGCTGGACGCTTGACGACGCCGATCTTCTGCAGCGCGCCCGGGACGGGCTGCTCGTCGACTATCCGGTCGAAGCGTTCGGCGTACGCTTTTCGCTCGCCGACGAAGTCGTCAGCTTCAACGACATCGACCTCGGCAGAAAGGTGGATGAGCTTCGCGCGCTGCTCCCCTACCTGCGCAACGTCAGGCGGCTCGACATGGAGAACTGCGGCATCCGCAACAGCGTGATGGCGGAGCTGAGGGACGCGTTTCCGAACCCGAAGATCGTGTGGCGCATTCGCGTCGGCAGATATTCCTGCCGCACCGATTCGATCATGATCAAGTCCAGCTACGACAACGATTTGTTCCGTCTGCACGACGATCAGATGGGCGCGCTCAGATACTGCAGCGAGGTGCAGTATCTGGATCTCGGTCACAACCGCATCACAAAGATGGATTTCCTCGCCGATATGCCGGAGATCCGGGTCCTGATCATCGCCGCCGGCTACATGACGAGCATCTCCGGCGTGGAACACTGCACAAAGCTCGAATACTGCGAATTCCTGTCCGGCGGCATCCGGGACGTCTCGCCCCTCGCCGCCTGTACGGAGCTCAGACATCTGAACCTTTCCTATAACCTGATCAGCGACATCACGCCGCTGTACGGGCTTAAAAATCTCGAACGGCTGTGGATCTCGCGCAATCCGATCCCCGCGGACCAGATCGAAACGATCAAAACGCTGCTGCCGGACTGCACAATCAACACCACCTCGCAGAATCCGACCGGCGAAGGCTGGCGGTATCTGCCGGACGGCTCGCGCTGCGAACGGTACGAGCTTCTCCGGAAACAGTTCTTCTACGACCTGCACATCACCTCCTATACGGAGGATACGAAGCCCGTCCTGCCCGACGAATGAGCGGCGCACAGCGCTTCACGGGAGACCGGAAACGGTCTCCTTTTTCTTGCGTGCGAGCGCGTCGGTCCGGCGGATCATCCCTCCGCAGGTCATGCCCTCCGGTTCAGCGGATCATTCCGGTTTGCACAGTTCCGCGCGGACGGGGTCGGTCCTTTGGACCCGCGCAGGCGTCCGGGCGAAAACAAACCGCCGCCCGCGTGCGGCAGGCAAAAGCGAGGTCCGCTTCCCGCCGCAGCAGACTCTGTGCGCATCGAACGGCGGGATCGCATGACAAAAGCGCCGTCCGGAAATCCGGACGGCGCTTTCTGTTCCTGTTTTATGCCGCTCAGTTGGTCTTGGCGTTCAGCACGTTCGACCACTGTCCGTAGTAGTTCTTCTTCTCAAATTCATGGAAGGAACGCATGCGGACGTAATACATCGTCTTTGCCTTCAGACCCGAGAACGTGGTCTTTGCGGTCTCCCAGTCGAGGATCTCAACGGTCTTGACGTCCTTCTTGAAGGTCGAATCGGTCGAGATCTGGAGCTGATAGCCGGTGAACCAATAGCTTGCATCCCACTTCACCGTGATCTTGCCGGTGCCCGGCGTGATGCTGGAAAGCGTTCTGGTCGTGATACGGACCGTGATGATCTCCGGCCCGACAACGCCGAGGTTGTAGTTGTCCGTCGCGCCGCCCATCGGGTTGCCCGTGATCGGATCGGTGGTGGCGGCGAAGAACGCCTTGACGCCGTATCTGTACTTCGTGCAGGCATAGACCGTGGTGTCCTCCCAGGACGTATTGGTCATGCCGTTGACCGTCATCCAGCGATCGAACTTCGTCCAGCCGCCGGTCGTTTTATTCCACGCGCTGCGGTAGACGACATAGCCTGCTGCGCCGTCCACGGGCTTCCAGTCGATCTTGATGCCGGTCTTGATGTTCTCGACCGTCGTCTCCGTCGTGCCGGGGAGGTAGATCTTGAAGTACAGCGTCTCCTTCGCGCTATGCCCGATCATCTGGACCTCGAGCATCGCAGTGCCGGGCGCATCGTTGTACGAATAGGTCGCCTCATAGTAGCTTGCATCAACGGTCTTGCCGTTGCCGTCGGTCACCGTGAACTTCGGGCACGCCGCATCGCCGTTGTACAGAACATACGCCGTGCTTCCCTTATACTTGACTGCGCCGTCTGCGAATTTGACGGTGTAAGCGGCGTTGAAGCTGCGGTTGACCTGAACGACCATATCGCCCTTTGCGGTGTCGAACTTATACGGGAAGGTCGCGACGTCGCTCGGCATGGTCATTTCACCCGTGGACGGGTCGTACTTATATGCGCTGTTGTACGCCTTGGCGTACATGATCTCGGAAGCCTTCAGAAGGCCCGGCGTCATGGTCAGCACATAATCGCCGTTCGCATTCACGGTGTAAAGCAGCGGATCGACCGCGGTCTGATCGTTGTAGTTCACGCTCGAAAGGACCGTGTTGGCATTGAGGCGCAGTGCGCGCAGATTGTTGCTGCTGCAGTTCAGCGTCTTGAGGCTTGTGCAGGCAGACGGATCAAGCTCGGTCATATGGTTGTTCTGGCAGTACAGCGTATGGAGCTTCGTGCACGAGGACAGATCCAGCTTGCGGATGTTGTTGTTTGCGCAGTTCAGCCAATCCAGAGAAGGACAACTGCTGACCTTCAGCGTGGAAATGTTGTTGTTCGCGCAGTCCAGATTGACAAGTTTCGAAAGCGGCGAAATATCGAGCTGACCGATCTTGTTGTTCTTCACATAGAGGTTCTTCAGGTTCGTATTAGCACTGACGTTCAGACCGGTCAGCACGTTTCCGGTGAGGATCAGCGTAACGAGCTTGGTATTCTTGGTCACGTCGATCGACGCGAACTTGTTGCTCTCGGCGTCGAGCGAAAGGAGCTTGGTATTCTTGGTAAGGTCGATGTTCGCGAACTTATTGTTCTTGATCGTAAGGCCGGTCAGCTCCGTGTTCTTGGTCAGATCCAGTTCTGCGAACTTGTTGGACGCAACGTCGAGCACTTCAAGCTTGGTATTCTTGGTGAGATCGAGCTTTTCAAAGCTGTTGTTATTGACATAGAGCTTGACCAGATCCGTGTTCTTGGAAAGATCCAGCTCCGAGATGCTGTTGCTGGAAAGCGTCAGCTCCTGAAGCTTCGTGTTCTTGGAAAGATCGATCTTCTTGAGCTTGTTGCCGGAGAGGCTCAGCTTCTTCAGCTTCGTCATGTTGGTGAGCGTCACCGTCGAGAGCTTGTTGTTTTCTGCGCGGAGCTCCTCGATGTTCTTATTATTCTTGAGAAAATCGAGCGAGCCGAACTGGTTGTCGTTCAGATGGACGCGAACAAGCGTGTTCACCGTGCCGAGGGTCACTTTCGTCAGCTTGTTGCCGCTGGCATAGAGGCTCTTGAGCTTCGTGTTCTTGGAAACGTCGAGCGTGCCCAGTCTGTTGTTGGTGCAGGTGAATGCCGTCAGGTTCGTCAGACCGGTCAGATAGACCTTCGTCAGCTTGTTGTTTCTGCATTCGACAGACGTCAGCTTCTTATTGTTGCGGAGATCCAGCGTTTCCAACTTGTTGCCGTCGCAGCAAAGATGCTCCAGATTCTTGAAGAGCGAAAGGCCCTTCAGCGAAGCGATGTTCTGGTTGCTGCAGTCGATGGTCTTGATCTCGTCGACCATATACTGCGTCATCGAGGACTCGCCGCCGGCAATGTTGTACTTGACCCAATTGCGGAAATTTTCGTCCGGGAAGTTCTTTGAGTTGACATAGACGGTCGCTTCGATCTCCTCCTCGGGCTCGCCTTCGGGCGCGATCGGAAGGGTGCTTCCCCCGATTTCATGCGCAGGATCCTCATCGGGTTCTTCTGCCGGTTCTTCCGCGGGCTCCTCAGCCGGTTCCTCTGCGGGTTCTTCAACGGGTTCTTCCGCCGGTTCCTCTGCGGGTTCTTCCGCCGGTTCCTCTGCGGGTTCTTCCGCTTCGAATTCCTCTGCCGGATCCGTCAGAACGGGCTCGTCCTGCGCTTCATCCGCGATCGCCGCGGGAACAAGCGTCAGCAGCATGACGAGACACAGCAAGAGAGATATCCATTTCTTCATTTCAATAACCTCCTCAAGTGAGTATCATTCCGAATATCATTATATCAATCCGTTCTGCAAAAGGCAAACGCAAAACTGCATAAACCTTTCGTTAAACGCATACATTTTTTGTAAAATATGGTATATCGTCCCATTTTTGTCGCATAGAAACGCCGTAAACATGCGAATATATGAAATTTTATGCGCGCGGTGAATACGATCCGGACGTCGCCCTGCGTCCCGGAAGGACGGTCCGAAGCAAACAGACCGCAGGAAAATACTCCCGCGGTCTGTCGATTACTGTCCCGTTTCTTATCTCGAATGCTCCTTGATCGCGCCGGAGCGGTACGCCGTAAGCAGGCGCTGGAGGTCGTCGATGCGCTCGATGAGCGTTTTGCCGACGTCCGTGTCCGCAACGCGCTTGCGCGCGGCGGGTGTATATACGGTCTGCTGCGTGGAATGGATATCCACCTCGGAACGGATCGCCTCGTTGACCGTCACGAACGGGTCGTGGCAGGAAAGGATCATGTTCTGCGAATTGTAGATCAGCGTGTAGCCCGCGATGCCTGTCGTGGATTGATACGCTTTCGACATGCCGCCGTCGATGACGAAGATGCGGCCGTTCGCCTTGATCGGGGATTCGCCCTTCTTGATCTTGACCGGCACGTGCCCGTTGATGATGTGCGAATCGGGATCGGCGGAGAGACCGAACTCCTCGAGGATCTTGATCGCGAATTCCTCATGCTCGGCAAGCTTGAAGTACGGGTTCTTGTGCTCCTCGTGCGTCGCTTTGTCGTCGATGAAGTAGCGCTCGAACGTCGTCATCTTGTCCTTGCCAAAGAGAGGCGAGTTCGTGCCGCACCACATATACCAGAAGAAATCGAGCCCCTGCTCGCGCTCGGGCGTGCCCCACTTGGTGAAGAAGCCCTGGCGTACCAGCGCGTCCGCCTTGTCGAACAGCGCCTTGCCCGCATATTCTTTGCCGTCGATCGTGACGGACGCGAACGTGCCGTCCGGGTTCGAGGGCACGCAGCCGTGGAACAGGAGGTTGCCGTTGCAGACAAGGTACATGCTGCCGTGCGAGAACAGGAACTTCGTATGCTCGCGGATCTTGCCGGAGTGGTAGAACGCCGTGCGCAGCTTGTCCATGAGGTCCTCCTCCTCCTCGGTCAGCACGTACGGATCGGAGGGCAGCACGGTCGGGAACCGCTTGTCGGCAAGCTCGTACTCGACGCCGTCGATCACCATCGTGCCGCGCTCGTAGTCCACGCGGTGCAGCATGCGGCGATGCTCCATGTGATAGTCCGGGTTCTTTTCGATGATCTGCCCCTCGAGCTTAAAGAGGATGATCGCCATC
>CAMVGD010000083.1 GCA_947166925.1 uncultured Clostridia bacterium
TGCTGCAATTCATAGGGATGTTAAGAAATGCTGAGCACTTTCTTAACATCCCCTTTTGTTCATTTGAGATCATGCGTTTGCGATCAGCAGCACAGCCGCTGCGATCAGAAACAGCCCTGTGCCGGCGCACATAACGACGTTCAGCACACGATCGAGCCGATCCGTTCCTCTGCAGATGCGCCGCAGCAAAAGGTACAGGCAGACGCCGGCTGCGGCGCCCGCCGTGTTCATCAGAAGATCGGTCACGTCAGCCGCGCCGATGGAAAGGACGTACTGCAAAGCCTCGAAGATCAGGCTGACGCCGAAGCCGAGCAGGATCGTTTTCCACGCCTTCCACCGGAGCATAGCGCCGTATAGACCAAACGGCAAAAACACGAGCGCATTGAGGACGACCTCCTCAAGATGTGAGGAGACCTCCGTTTTGTAATGAAACGGTACGAAGTTGAGCGTTCGTTCACAGACAAGGTATCTGAACTCCGCGGGAGCAGACGCCTTGAACAGCACGATCCAGATAAGGATCAGGAGATAAATCGTGAACAGAACGACGGTAAAGATGCGTGTTTTCTTACTTTCCATATTCTTTCAAAAATGAGCTTCCGGGATCGTCCGGAAGCTCTTGCGCTATAGGATCAAAGATCGTAGAACGACGAGATGACGTCGTAGTCGGACGATTTTTCGCCGATCCATGTTTCGATCAGGGCACGGGTCTCGTCATCGACCGCGAAGCCGATGCAGGTCCGGTCGTACTTGGTCGTCAGGCTGTCGAAGCTGTACTCGCAATACGCGAACGTGACCGCACGGTCCGGATCGTCGGAAAGCGGCGCCTCGCTCAGCGCTTTCAGGATCGCGTACTCCTGCGGATGCGCGTCCCGCGGGGTTGCGGCGGAACCGGTTTTGCTGTCAGAAAGTATATTGTAGACGGACAGCGTTCGGCTGCCGATCGAGAAGTCGGAGAAATATGGCATTTCGCTCGGATGCTCCATCCACTCCACGAGCGCCTTGAGCTGCTTCTGCACTTCCTTCGCGTTCCGCGCGTTCAGATAGCCCAGCATCGCCTTCGCGGCGTTCGGCGTCAGCTCATTGATGCGATAGTGCATCGTGTAGTTTTCCGTACCGTAAGAGCCGTACAGGGTGATCCCGAGGTTGAGCGTCCCGGAATACTGTTCGACATTGAACAGCGAATTGCTCGATCCGATCAGCGACTTCCTTTGTTCGTTCGTCAGCTTTTCAAAATCCGCGCGGAACAGCCGCCCGACCTCGCGCGCTTCCGCAGGCGTCAGACCGTTCGCGTAATAGGTGATATGTCCCTTCGGATACGCATACAGCATGTCGGAAAACGCCTTCTCGTTGAGGCACGCGCGCGTGAGCTGCGTTCCCGCACGCACGACATAGCTCCTGTCTCTCAAAGCGACCGTCTTTTTGAACAGACCGCCGTCTTTCACGATCGCAATGTCCGACGAAAGACCGTCGAAGAAGTAATCCGTATCATACTCGGCGGACTCCTTCGATGCGTTCGCAACAAGCTTCCTGCCCGCTTCGTTGGTGAACCGGTAATGCTTTAAGAGATAATCCGGATAGGTATCGCTGCCGAGGATTCGGTTCGGCATCACCAGCGTCGATTCGTTGCTGATCTCATAATACCGGACGTTCTCTGCGTCTATGACCTGCTGCGAGTGCAGCGACGAGACCCAGTTCGGCACAAAGATGAAGAACAGCGCGAGCAGGATGCAGAATCCGAACGCGGGCATGGACTTTACGACCTTCTTCATCTTTCTCGACGAGATCAGCTCGTAGAGGCAGTAGAAGATAAAGGAGAACAGGACCGACGTCACGCAAAGCGGCGTGAACGCATACATCGGCATGAACTCCATATCTTCGCCGAAGCGCAGATAAACGTGCATGATAATGGTGATCGCAAACAGCTGCGGCATGCCGAACATAACGCGCGTGACCGTCTGCAGGACTTTGCTTGCGTAGGGGATCTCGGCAAGCTCGGACTTGCGTCTGTTGAATGCGACGCAGCCGAGCGCAAGAAGCCCTGCGCCGTACACGAGCGAGTAGAGCATCGCGGGAATGTTCGCGTAGTTGATGCCCCAGATCAGCGAATGGATCGGCGTCGCGGCGATGTTGAACTCCGGATTCAGGAAGAACGGAAGCCGGGAAAACGGCACGGAAAAGCCCGCGTCGATCTCAACAAGGATCCAGAAGGTTGTGAGCAGCATCCGCGGCAGAAACAGCACGGTCACCGACTGGAAGAAGCCGGCAAACCGCCGCCCGGTCAGCGCCGCGCCGATCGAAAACGCCGCAACGATCTCGACCGCCGCGATCAGCATGTTCAAAAACACACAGAGATACAGCAGATAGTTGAACGGCAGCCCGAACACGGTATAGAGGATCGTCTGCACGACGGCATACGAACCGAGCGCGATGAGAAGCCAGCAGAGGATCGCCGCCGAGGTCGTCGCGTAGATCTGCGTGCGGGTCAGCGGGATCGCGTGGTAAAAATCGCTTTCAAAGCGCTTGTTCAGCCAGCGGTACGCGCCGAACACCATGATCGGGACCATGATGTACAAAAGCAGCAGCATCGGCAGCGCCATGAGCCGCGCGTCGTAATGCGAAATGGTCATGTCGACCGGATCGCGCGTGATGAAGGCGGAGAAGAAGATCAGATTAAGCCCCGCCAAAAGCAGCGTCGCGACCAGTCCCTTTGCGCGGAGCTGCCGGAACATTTCACGGAAGAATCCGGGATGAATCAGTTGCTTCATCTTATTTCACCTCCTGCTTCAGCACTTCGGAGAACTCGTATCCGCGCTGTCCCATTTCGTAGACGAACACTTCCTCGAGCGAGAGGGGGAGGATCTCAAAGAGCACCGGACCCATCGCTCTGAGCTTCGCCTCGGTTTCCGCGCGGTCTCCGCGGACGATCATCGTCGCAACGCTGCCCTGCTTTTCGTAGGACAGGGCGTCGATCCCCTCGAACCGCGATCTGTCGTATTCCTCGCCGAACGCGATCTGCACCTTAAAGAGCGAGGTCTTGAGATGCTCGACGTCGCTTTCAAAGATGATCCCGCCCTTGTGCAGCAGGGCAAGCTGATCGCAGGTGTCCTCGAGCTCGCGCAAGGAGTGGCTTGTGATGACCGCCGTCGCCCTGCGTTCGAGGACCTCGCCGTAGAGCAGGTTCTTTACGAGATTGCGCATGACCGGATCGAGCCCGTCGAAGGTCTCGTCAAAGAGGATGAAGTCCGCGTTGCAGGACAGCGCAAGGATCGTCGCCGCCTGCCGGCGCATGCCCTTCGAGAATGTGGTCAGCATCTTGTTGGGATTCAGCGAAAACTCCTGCAGCAGCTGTTCAAACCGCTCGTGCGAAAAACGCTCGAATACGGACGCGTAGAGCTGCTCCATCCGGCGAAGACTCGCATGGGGGAGGAAATACAGCTCGTCGGGTACGAAGACGATGCGCTTTTTGACCTCCGGGTTGTCGAACACCTCGGAATCGTCGATGGTGATCCTGCCGGTTTCCGGACGGTAGACGCCGGAGATCAGCCGTAAAAGCGTGGACTTGCCGGACCCGTTCGAGCCGACCAGTCCGTAGACGCAGCCCTCCGGGATCGAGCAGTTCAGCGACTGCAAAGCGATCGTATCTTCAAACCGCTTCGTGACATTCGTTGCCGTGATCATGATTCGGTCTCCTTTCTTTTCTGTGACGCGCACACGGACGCGATCACGTTGATCATCGCGTCCTTCGTGACGCCGCGGTCCCGCAAGGCGGCGGCGAGGTCGGCAAACTCGTTCATTTTCATTTCCACGTCGGACCGAAGATGCAGAAGCGCATCCTTGGTGATGTATCTGCCGCTTCCGGGCACGGTATAGCACAGCCCGCGCCGTTCGATCTCGGCATAGGCGCGCTGCAGCGTGTTCGGATTGATGCACAGCGACTGCGACAGCTCGCGCACCGAAGGCAGCTTTCCGTCCGGGGCGATCTCACCGGACAGGATCCCGTACTCGAACTGTGCGATCAGCTGTTCGTAGATCGGCGTGCGGGACAGTTTATCGATGGTGAACATGACCTTCTCCTTTCTGTATTGACTGTACTAATACAAATAACACACTTGCGCCGCTTTGTCAACAGCCGCCGGACGGATTTTACATTTCGGGCGGAAAAGGTGCGTTTATGAACACTCTTATCATATAGACATACGAAACGGTCGGAATCTGTCAAAAAAAACGCACCGCTGCCGGTGCGTGAAATCCTGTGTCAAACGGAGGCGCAGCGCTCCGAAGGATCTTATGGAACTTTATTTAGGCGCTCCGCAAGAAACGCGTCGAGCTCGGCGCGGGTCGGGGAGCCTCTGCCGCTCGGCTTGGAAACGCAGATCGCGGCAGCGGCGTTCGCTTCGGTGAGCGCGTCCGTGTCGGACATGCCGGAGAGGATCGATGCGATGAATGCGCCGTCGAACGTGTCGCCCGCACCGACGGTGTCGGCGACGCAGACGGGGAAGGCGGGGGAATGCAGCCGCGTTTCACCGCGATACAGGATGGCGCCCTGCGCGCCGCTTCTTGCGATCACGGCGGCGCCGCATTTCGAAAGCTTCCATGCGGCAACTTCGGTGTCGTGTTCCCCTGTCAGCATCGGGATCTCGTCGATCGCCGAGCCGAGCACGTAGTCCGCGTTGTCCTTCGCCCGATGCAGATTTTCAAAGAACGCGGGGCTTTTCAGCGCCTCCACGCGCACGTTGATGTCGAAGGAAACGGGCACGCCCGCCGTCCTGCAGCGGCGCATCAGATCGAGCTGCGTCGACGCGGCGGGTTCCTCCCTGAGCATCATGCCGTTGACGTGCAGCCACAAAATGCGCTCTGTGATATCGTCTGGGATCTGCGAGGGAAGGATCGCGTGCTGCGAACCGAGATGCGCGGGACACGCGAACGCGGTACGGTCGCCTTGTTCGTTCAGGACCAGCAGAACGAGCTGCGTCGGTCTAAGGGCGTCCATCCGCAGAAGCGACGTGTCGACGCCCTCGCGGTTCAGTCCGCTTTTCAGCATCTGCCCGTAGGCGTCGTTTCCGCACGTACCGCAGAACAGCACAGGAACGCCGAGCCGCGCGATCGCGCAGGCGGTATTCGCCGCGCTTCCGCCTTCCGCGGGACGGACGTCGGCGGACACGTACGAAGCGGGATCGCCGGCCTTCGCCTTCAATGCGTCCGCGTACGGGATGATGAGATCGGCGCAGATGTCGCCGAGGCAGAGTACGGGCTTCACGGTTCGTCACCCCCCTCGGAAAGCATTTCCTCGTGATACGGAATGTACACGATATCGGCAAGCGTGCGGTCGGCGCCGGGATGGTTGACGCGCTGCGAATGCCAGGCAATCTGTGCGGAGATGCCGCCGTCGAGATTGTATGCAGTAGTGCAGCCGAGGTCCTTCATCAGAAGCGCGAGCTCGTCGAGCGTCAGACCCATCGAATACCCGTTCTGCCGCCCGTCGACCAGCACAAAACAGTAGTGCCCGGGCTCGTAATATCCGATCGCGGCGCGCGGATTCCGTTCCTCGACGTGATCGGGCGAATTGAACGTCTTCAAAGGCTCGCCGTCGTCGTCCAGCAGCGTCGGACCGAAATTCCAGGTCTGCCAAACGCCGCGCGCCTCGATCATGTCGGGATTGATATCCTTCGGCGCGTAGGTTTTCAGCACGCCGTCGCGATACAGCACGCAGAGATCGCGGTTGAGCTTTTTGCTCTGATACTGCACCTCGCCGTTGATGACGACATACCCGTTCTCGCCGACGGTGCAGTGGTCGCCGGACATGGCGATGATCGCATCGCATTCCTCGGAAAGCTGTTTCAGCGAACGCAGATGGATATCGGTGAAGGATTTGCCGTGTATGCCGCGGCGGATGCTCTCCACGTTCTGCACATAGATATCGGCAACGAAATAGACGAGCGTTTTGCCGGTGCGTTCTTTGGTTTCGACGCGCGTCAGCGTGATGCTGCGGGACGGATCGCAATAGGTATCCTCGGTATCGACAACGGTCCCGGAGAAGCGATCGTTCAGCTCGTAGCGCAGGATACCGATCCTTTCGGGCACGGGCGTAGGCGACGGTGTGGGCGTGGGCGTCGGCTCGGGCGTCGGAGACGGCGTCGGGACCGGCGCAAGCGTGACCGCTTCGGTCGGAACGGGCGTGTGCCGGGAGACGGTTTCCGCTTCGACGACCGGCTCGGGCGTCGGTTCCGCCGTGGGTTCGGGCGTAGCCGCAGGCTGCGCGGACGCGGGTGACAAGCCGCCGCAGGAAATTGCGGCGAGCAGAAATACGGTGATCAGCAGAATGCAGAGAATACGATGACGATCCATAGAGAAACAAGCCTTTTCATGTCGATTCGGTGTATAGTATAGCATGCGCGCTGCGGGTTGTCCATATCAGCCTTCCGCGCGGTCGACGGTCACCGCGGCGCGGCAGCCTGGCATCTGTTCCGCAACGGCCGCTTCGATCCGCGCGGCAAGCGCTTCGTCCGTGCCGGGGAAGGAATACGGGACCGCAATGTCGAACAGCAGCGTCTGCGCCTGCGGACCGGGCGCGATGCGGAAATCGTGGATCGTGATCGCGGGATCGACGCCGCAGACGATCGCTTCCGCCTGCGTACGGAGCTTTGCGGTCTCCGGATCGGCGGTGATGATCGGGTCCATGTGGATCGTCGCGCTGCAGCCGAAGCGCTCGGAAAGGTACCGTTCGGCGTTGTCGATGATCTCGTGGATGTCGCGGACGTCCGCGTCGGCGGACACCTCCGCGTGCAGGGAAACGAACACGCGCCCGGGACCGTAGTCGTGCACGATCACGTCATGCACGCCGCCGATCCCCTCGAAGGACGTCGTCGCCTCGCGGATCGCGGCTACGAACGCGGGATCGGGACGGCGGCCGAGCAGCGGCGCCGTCGTTTCACGGACGGATTTCAGTCCGGTATAGAGGATGAACAGCGAAACAAGCAGTCCGCTCCATGCATCGGGACGGACCCAGTCTGGTAAAGTAAAGAAGCGGGTGACAAGCGCCGAAAGCAGCACCGCGCCTGTTGCGACGGTATCGGAAAGGCTGTCGAAGGCGACCGCCTTGAGAGACGGGGAATCGAACCGCTTCGCGAGCGCGCGGTTATATAAAAACATGTAGAGCTTGACAAGGATCGAAACGTCCATCACGATCACCGACGGCCAGAAATGCGCCGCGTACGCGGGCTCGCCGCCGTGCAGGACGACGGAGAGCGCGTTCCGGAACAGCGACCAGCCCATGAGGATGATCGCGATCGAAACGAACATGCCGGCGATATACTCAAACCGTCCGTGCCCGTACGGATGATCGCGGTCGGGCTTCTTCGCCGCAAGACGGAAGCCGAACAGCGAGATCACGGAGGAGCCGGCGTCGCCGAGATTGTTGAACGCGTCGGCCTGCAGCGACACGGCGTGCGCGAGCAGACCGAACACGAGCTTGACCGTGAACAGAATGAGGTTCAGAAGGATCCCGAAGCAGCCCGAAAGCACGCCGTACGCGCTTCGCACGCGCTCCGGCGCATCGGTATCCTTTTCACGGATGAACCATTTTGCCAATAAACGAATCATAAGCTCTCCTTATTTCGGCATTGTAGCACAAATAGAAGCGTTTATCAAATAGAAAAAAACACTTTTCAGGATGCAGGGGGTATGATATACTGTACGCAGAACGAAAGGAGGTAGTCTCATGGCAACAGTATTCGGCGTTCTATGGGTCCCGTGTCTGATCCTGAGCATCTTGGGCATTGCATTTCTGATCGGAGAGCTGTTCCTGCCGGGCTTCGGCATTTCGGGCATCTGCGGCGTGCTTTGTCTGATCGCTGTCTGCGTGATGCAGTTTCTGACGGCAATGCCGCTGGTCGCGACGCTCGTCACGGCCGTGCTCGGTCTGATCCTTCTTGCAATGATCATCCTGTTCATGCGCTCCATGAAGAACGGACTGCTGTTCCGTTCACCGATCGTATTAAAAGATAAGATCGAATCCGAAGCGCCGAACCCCGCAGGCGGATCGTCCGAATCCCTGATCGGCAAGACCGGCACGGCGCTGACGCCGCTCCGTCCGAGCGGGATCGCGCTGATCGACGGCAAACGCTACTCGGTCGAAACGCAGGCGACCTTCGTGGAGAAGGACAGCACGGTCACGGTCATCGCGATCGACGGACCCAAAATCACGGTCAAATGAAGTACTGCAAAAAATGCGGGGTGCTGTATACGACGGACGTTTGTCCGAAGTGCGGCGTGACCGTGCCGGAGGATCCGGAACCCGCAGCACCTGCGGATCCCAAGACCGTCCGGAAGCAATGGATCGCGCTCGTCATTGCGATCCCCGCAGCGATTCTGCTCATCATGGGCGTTGTGTACATTTTGAAATCCATACATTAAATTCTACAGGAGGAACACCATGCAACCATTTATTCCCTGGCTGATCGGCGGCGCAGTCGTCGTATTTCTGATCATCTTCTTCTCGTTCGTACCGCTCGGACTGTGGATCTCCGCAAGCGCAAGCGGCGTCAAGATCGGGCTGTTCCAGCTCGTCGGCATGCGCATCCGTAAGGTCAACGCCGCCGACATCGTGAACCCCATGATCAAGGCGACCAAGGCGGGTCTCAAGATCCCCATGAACAAGCTGGAAGCGCACTATCTCGCAAAAGGCGGCAAATCGAGCGGCAAGGCGAGTGTGAACCGCGTCGTCGACTCTCTGATCGCGGCGCAGCGCGCGGGCATTCCTCTGGACTTTGAACGTTCCTGCGCGATCGACCTTGCAGGCCGCGACGTGCTGAACGCGGTGCAGATGAGCGTCAACCCGAAGGTTATCGAGACCCCGATCATCGCGGCGGTCGCTATGGACGGCATCGAGCTTCGCGCAAAGGCGAAGGTCACGGTCCGCGCGAACATCGACCGTCTCGTCGGCGGCGCGGGCGAGGAAACGATCATCGCACGTGTCGGCGAGGGCATCGTCACCACCGTCGGTTCGGCGTCCAGCCATAAGGAAGTTCTCGAGAACCCGGATTCCATCTCCCGCACCGTTCTTTCGAAGGGCCTTGACGCAGGCACTGCGTTCGAGATCCTCTCCATCGACATCGCAGACGTAGACGTCGGCAGAAACGTCGGCGCACAGCTGCAGATCGACCAGGCGGAAGCGGACAAGCGCATTGCACAGGCAAAGGCGGAGGAACGCCGCGCCATGGCAGTCGCGCAGGAGCAGGAGAACGTCGCAGAGGTCCAGCGCATGCGCGCCCGCGTCATCGAGGCGGAGGCAGAGGTCCCGCAGGCGATCTCCGCAGCGCTTCGTGAAGGCAAGCTCGGCGTTCTGGATTACTACAACATGAAGAACGTCATGTCCGACACAGAGATGCGTACCGCCATCGGCAAGTCCGCGGCGCCCGCAACGGACAAGAAAGGAAACTAAGCCATGCCGTTTGCCGCACTCCTACCGCTCGTCATCGTCGGCATCGTGATCGCGGTCTTGAGAAACGGAGCGGAGCAGAAAAAACGTGCTGAGGCACAGCGCCGTCAGGCGCAGACGCAGGCGGAAACGCCCGAATCCGGTGAAGGGCAGGCACGGTATACGCCGGTGAAGCCTTCCGTACAGGCAGCTCCCGTACGGAAGGCGCCGGAGCCGAGACCTGTACCCAACATGCAGACGCCGTACCGGTCGCAGATGGCGAAGCCGGAAAAGCAGATGCATGCCGGACACGATTTCTGCGCGCTGCGTCCAGACCCTCCGAAGGAAAAGACGCATCCGGAACACGATCTGTGCGCGCTGCGTCCCGACGAATCCGGCGCTTCGGAAACCGCCCATGCGCATGCGGCCGACCGGACGCAGGCGAACAGCGGAACGATC
>CAMVGD010000084.1 GCA_947166925.1 uncultured Clostridia bacterium
TTAGACGACACGGATTTTTAAATATCGAGACGCCGGCTATCGACCGGACGGAAATTCTTCTCGCAAAGGCGGGCGGAGAAACCGAAAAACAGATTTATAAAGTTATTAAAACCGAAGAAACGGCGAACGACGCGGATCAGGCGGTCGCTCTGGATACGCTTTCGCGCGGCTCGGTTGTCTCATGCAGCATCCGCATCACGCGGATGACGCTCGGCTGGACGCAGACCGTTTCCGGCGGCACGAATCGCACGAGCACGCGGATCCCCGTCTGGGATTTCTTCGGCACAGTGACCCGCACCTATGAAAACGGTGAAACTGAAGTCTCGGAAAACGATCTTGTAAGCTTACTGACCCTCGACGCCTCCACCGGCGCGCGGATCGACCGAAAGCTCGGATATTGAAAGGAGAATGCTTATGAAACGCTTGATCCTGCTGCTTTTATCGCTCACCCTTCTTCTCGCCTGCGTGCCGACGCCGGAGCAGGAATTTGTGGTCAACAAGGGCGACGGCGTTCTGACACAAAAGATCGCCGAGGGACCTAAGGAAGAAAAGCGGTTCGAGGCGCCGTCGCGCGTGGATGACGTTATCGAAACGGACGGCTTGACCGTCGAGCTTGCCGCCGACGTCGTACTGCCGGATGTCGATCGCTATCCGGTCGCCGAGGTCGTACCGCAAAACTATGACGCGGCATGGGCGCGCCGCATGCTCCAAAGCATCGCGGACGGACGCCAGCTTCTGGTACGCGAATCCGAAGGCGGCGAAAACATGACTCGTCAAGGCATTCTGTTCGAGATTCAAGGGCTGCAGGCTTCGCTTGAGAGCTTGGATGAGGACTATGCACACTTATCCGAAGCGGAACGGGAGGATGTGCGAAAGGATCTGAACGAACAATTAGAGGCATGGGAAGCGTATTATCGCGAAGCGCCGGAGAGCACGGACGGACTTAACGCCGATCTTGCCGATGCGATCTACAACGCGCGCGGTCGCATGGATGCGGAAATCGATTACGGACGGCCGGAACGCAGGTATCATTCCCCGATCGAAGCACGCAGAGACGGCTATGTCGTCCTGATGAATATGGACGATGTGATCAGCCAGACAGAGCGTTATGAACCGGTCAGCGGACCGCTGCGCGGCGTTACGATCACCGAAGACGAGGCAGTTGCGATCGCAAGGACGTTCCTTGAAAAGCTCGGAGAAACCGAACTTGAGCCTGTGCTCGTTCTGGCGGCAGACTGTCCGCGTTACGGCGAAGAATACGAACGGCACGACGAACAGGCGTATGTATTGTGGTTCACGCGTCCCGTGAACGGCATGCCCGGCGCTGTGACGGAGATTCAGCAGGACGTCTACGGGTATTATTCGCAAAACGGCGGCGATCGCATGTTCACAGAGCCTTGCGAGCAGGAATACGCGTACTTCGTGATTCGCGATACCGGCGTAAACTGGTTCGAGTGGCATGTGCCGTCGACCGTGACACGCATCGTCAACGAAAATGTGGAGCTTGCACCATTCGATACGATCCTCGATACGTTCCGGAGGCAGATCGGCATAGAGGTCTTCCCTGCCCTTGAAGAAGCAAAAGACGCCTGCAATTACACGGACTTGAAGATTACCGACACAACGCTGCGGATCGACCGGATTGCGCTTGAAAGCGTACGGATCCGCAAGGAGGGCGCGACGGGAACGTATCTTTTGGCGCCGGTCTGGTCGTTTTACGGCAATCTCGTCGTGCACGGAGAAAACCTGAATGGTCTCGCTATACTCGGATGGTCGGTTGACGACGGCGAAGCGGTTTGGTCCGTCCCGGGCGGATGTTACCTGCAGATCAATGCGATCGATGGCAGCGTGATCAACCCCGCGCTGGGATATTGAGGTACACCGATATGAAACGCTTGTTCCTCATTTTTCTTTCCCTCGTCCTGCTGCTTGCCTGCGTGCCGACGCCGGAGGAGGATTATATCGTCGGAAAAACACCGATCGAACCGACAAAGGCGGACGCGATACAAAGCGCCGAGCCCGCAGCGGACGCCGAACCCGCGCCAAGCTATTATGAAGAAAGCATTCCGGTCGACAAAGGCGCGCTGACCGAAATACGCTTTGCGGCGGAGCTTGAAAACGCGGACGTCCGGACCTGCGCCATCTATCCGCTGACGCCGTTATCCTTCGATGCAGAAACGGTCGAACGGCTGATCGCGGCGTTCGCCCCGGAAACGCGCATTTCGATCGGCGACGGACCCATGACGCTCCGGGACGTCGAACAGGCGATTGTGGAGACGCTGGACCATATCAACAATGTCGACACAAAAGAGTTTGAATCCGAGGCGGACAAGGCGCAGTACCTTCGGGATGAACAGGAATTTTTGGATGAGATGCGGCAGGCGTATCGCGATCTTGAGAACATGACCGTCGAATTCGTCGACGCCGCCGCGCTGACCGCGCGGGACAAGGTCGATTTCCGGCTCGTCGACGCTTCCGATCGAACCGTCGCGCAGGGAAAAATGACCTGCGGGATCGAAGCGGGCGATCCGCGCGCGAGTTTGTTTGAGATCTGTCTTACGGAAGAAAACGAGATCCCCGGGGATCTTGAATGGCCGGACGCGGATGCGGTTTACCCGATCTGCGAAGCGTTTTTGGCGTCCGCAGGCGTCGACGGCTTTGCGTTCAACGAAATTGCATCCTCAAGGGAGGTTGTCTATACGCGCGGCGCGGGATCCCTTCCCTATGCGGCGGCATACGGCATCACCGCGCTGCAATGGCGGGATTATGACGACGGAGAGCTCTTTCCGGAGCCCGCCTGGATGGATGAGTCCATCACGTTTTTCTGCAAAAACGGGCGCGTAGCGAGCATGACATGGCTGTCCAGATCGAACGTCGGCCCCGCGTTGAAGGAGGTCTCTGTCCTGCCGTTTTCGGATCTGAAACAAAGGATCGTGAACGGTCTGACCTACCAATGGAGCATGCCGCTCGACGAAGCGGAGCAGTCGCAGCGTATTGAGATCAGCCGCGTACAGATCGGCATGAAGCGCGTTCCGGTTTACGGCGCCGTGCGGCAGTATCAGCTCGTCCCCGTCTGTACGGTGATCGGACGGTTTGTCATGCGATACCGGTCCCCGGAGGACAATCCGCAGCTGATTCTGGATGCAGACAATGAATGGTACGATCAGGAAAACGTGCTGCTGGTGCTGAACGCGATCGACGGCAGTATTGTCGGATAAAGGAAAGGAGAAGGATGAAATGAAACGATTGCTTGTTGTTCTTTTATCGCTTGCGCTGCTGCTCGCCTGCGTACCCACGCCGGAGGAGGAATTTGTCGTGAATAAGGGCGATGCCGCCGCTGTACATGTGGATCCGGATTACCTGTTGCAGGATACGCTTGCAGACGTTCCGGAGCAATGGACTGCGGAGTTTTCCTTCCGCGACGGAACGGTGACCGTACATATCGACGCCGTCGTTGAAACACCGGACGTCGACCGCTTCCCGCTCGTTGAGGTCGTGCCCGCGCCGATCGATCCGCAGATCGCCGCAAGACTTTTGTACAAGCTGATCCCGGGCGGCACGATCCGTATCTCCGATCACGGCGGACAAGCATATTCTTTGGAAGACATCGACCAATGGATTGAGGAAGTCAAAAACCAGATCGAACATACGAGCGAGATGACGTTCGATTCCGTCGAAGAACGGGACGCGTACATCAACACGCAGAACACGGAACTCGAACGCCTGTTTGATCTGCGAAAAACAGCCGAATCGGGCAAAGTCGAAATGCTGAAGGATTATGAGCTGCTTGGGAAATACGGAGCAATGGAATGCAGGATTCTGGATGCGGACGGCAGGGAATGTGCGAACTTTATGTGGAAGCCGCAATCCGGGGAGAACAATGACAAGCGGGAAAGCGTGCTTCACATCGACAGTCTCACACCCTCCTGCGGCTTGCTGGATCACGGTGTTCAAAGCAGGGAGGAAGCCCGGGAAGCAGCGGACAGGCTGATCAAGGAGATCGGTCTTTCCGATCGCTATACATGCGTTTCGGTGATGGACGGGCTCCATACGATCCGCTGCTGTTACGCACCGCAGTATGCCGGAATCCCCTGCTCGCCGCTTACGGAAACAACACTTGATTTCGGGTCGGCTTACAGCGTGCCGTGGCCGAACGAAATGCTGCTCGTCTGCTTTGTCAAGAGCGAAGGCAGAACGTCCGTCAGCTATGTATGCCCTTCCGAAATCACAGGCGAGATCGGAAATGAAAAGCTACTGCCGTTTTCGGAGATCCAATCGCAGTTTGAGAAAAGCATGAAGGCGTCGTACGCATGGTTCGAGGATGAAACGATCTCCGCCGGGATCACGGTCGATCGGATCACACTCGTCTATTATCGCGTGCCGATGAAGGATCAGCCGAACCGGTATTCTTTGATCCCAGCCTGGACGTTTTTGGGTACGCGCACGACTGAAATGAAAAGTGATGCCGGCAGCGGGACGTATACGGATCAGAACGATCTTCCGAACGACGTGCTGATGATCCTGAACGGGCTCGACGGCTCGCTGCTGTATGCCGGGTAAAGGAGACAAAAATGAAACGTCTATTTATTTTTTTGATGGTCCTTCTCGTTTTATCAGCCTGCGTGCCAACGCCCGAAGAAGAATTTGTCGTCAACAAAGGCGACAACGTTACGGAGCATCAGATTCGAAACGAGCAAAGCGGCGATGCACAGCGCTTTCCGGACCGATGGGACGAGGACGAAACGCTCGACTGCGGGAAGATCACGGTCTCAATTCATGCCGACGTCATGCAGCGTCCCGACGGCGTCTACCCCGTTTACCGTACCCGCAGGGAGGTTTTTTCACAGGAACGTACGGCGGCGCTGCTCTCGGCGCTGCTCGGAACGCCGAAAAGCCGCACGCGTCTCGAATCCACAAAGGACGATTGGAAGCGCGAGTTTCAGGCATTCGTCGACGATTATAACGAATCTACGGACAATCTGCGGAAAAGCGGCGAGCTGACTGCCGAGGTCGAAGCGATCTCCGAGGAACAGTTTGCGGCACAGTCTGCATGGTATGCAGAGCAGATCCAAAACGCGCCGGACACAAACGATCCGGAGCCGGTCACCGATTTTGCTTCGGTTCCGGTCAACGACCTCGGCGCACGCTATACGATGACGGACGGCAGTACGGCGATCGTCAGTATCGGACGCGAAGGCGAAGATGCACGGTATTTCGATGTGAGCCGCGCAGATCTCAACGGATATACGGTCACGGAATCCTCCTGTCAAAAGCAGGCCGGATGGGATCCGGGGCTTTTCGCCGCCTGGAAGGAGCCGTCGATGCGCCGCGAGGACGCCGAGCAGGTCCTGACACAGGAGCTTAACAGGCTTGGGCTGTCCGATTTCTCGATCGTCGATGCACAGAAAGCAAACCTAATGCACCCATACGGCGGCGCGGACCGGGACGGGGCACAGCGATCCTATACCTCTCTATCGCAGGGCTGGGGTTTTGTGCTTCGGCGGCTGTACGGCGGATACCCTGCCATTTCCTCCCCGATACAGCCGTCGGCCAGCTTAAACTATGAGAGCGAACCCGACTATGCCAAGGTCACGAACATTCCGGATGAGGAGATCCGTATTCTGATCGACGAAAGCGGGATTATAAGCTTTCGATACAGCCATCCGAAGGAGATCATCGGGATCGAGAACGAGAATGTGGATCTACTGCCGTTTTCCGAGGTGCAGATCCGCGTGAAAAATACGCTGCGCGCGACGCTGTCCGGCTCGTGGCTCGAAAAAGGGGACGTTACGGAGATCGAAGTCTACCGGCTGCTTCTAACCTGTTATACCGTGCATGTGCGCAATTCGGACGATTACTTCGAGATCCCCTGCTGGGTCGTGCTGTTCGACGAGCCTTTGACCAAGAGCTTCCGCGACGATCCGGATATGACGCCGCAGGCGCTTCTCATAAACGCCGTCGACGGGTCGATCATACAGGCGGGATATTGAAAAACCGGGAGGCGGATCCTCCGTCTCCCGGTTTTCGTGCGCTTCAGCGCTTCTTTTTCAGCTTGGTTTTGTTGCCTTTCGCGTCGACGACGTAGGTGTTGTCGAGATGCGCCTCAAGGGAGCTGCGGAAGTCCGCAATATACGCCTTGCGGAGCCGGTCGCGTTCCTCCGTCTCCTCGGGCGATAAGCCTTCGGTCTTTGCCTTTCTGGCGAGTTCGTTGATGCGGTCGATTTGTTCCTGTCTCATATCTTTGCCTCCGTGTTCGTATTGTACACAACGACATCGGCTTTGTAAAGGCGTCGACAAGAATTTACATCTATTTAATTGACATTTGCAAAATTCGGGGCTACACTACACATTATGAAGAAATTGCTTTTATTCACGCTGCTGATCGTATTACTGATCGCATGCGGTACGACTTCTCAGCAGGCGAGCGTTCAGCCCACATCCGAAGCGGTCGTTTCATATGCGGATCCGACGGCGGGAGAGGAGCCTGTGATCGCAAAGCCGACCGAGGTCCCCAAAACGCTGCCGCCCCTTCCGACGCCTACGCCGGAACCGACCCCGACGCCCGAACCGACGCCGGAGCCTACGCCAACCCCCGTTCCCTTTGACGAGGACGAGGAGATGATTAAGCTGGACGCGCTTCTGTACGGCAAGGAAGCGCCGAAGATCGTCTCCACGAGAGGTCTCACCCCTTCCCTTTACAGCAGCACGGATCCTTCACGGAAGTATATCTTCCCGTTTACCGCGGTCGAAGGCGTCTATTCGCATGAATGGATCGTGCTCGGTACGGTTCAGGAGGAGAGTCGGACGTATTACCATCTTCGTCCGATCGGCGCTACGCTCGACGGTTATCTGGATGCAAATCATGTGCTTGAGTCAAGGCTGTCGGAGCCGGAAAGCCCGTACGCCGTCATGGTCCGCCCGCAAGGTATCATCTATTCCGCGCGGACGGTCGATTCCGTGACCGCTGCGCACGCGCATTACGAGGTCGTGCGGGTCCTCGGCGTCGACGTCGAAAAGAATTTTGCCGCCGTTCTGACTGCAGAGGATAAGACCGGTTACGTGCAGCTCGGTCAGATTCGCTTCCTTTCCGAAGAAGAATTCCTTGCATTTTTGCATCAGTCCTGTGAAAATCCGGAAAGCAGGTTCTCGACCGATACCGTCGCCGCCGATGCGTATGAATATATCGGCGAGCCATATCCCGACGCCGCCTCCTTCCTCTACGATCTGCTTTGCACCGAAGGTCTGCATTTCAACGAGGTTTACTATAAGTATTATCAGAAGCCGCTTGAGGATGAAACGCTCTATCCGCAGCATCTGTACGTTACGCCGATCTATAACTCGCTGATCTTCAAGCTGTTCAACAGCGCGGGCGATCTCGTCACCTGCGACGGCGAAGAAACGGAATGGCAGTACATCGGCGATTTCGAGTCGATCGAATCGGGCGATCTGCTGTTCTTCTCGGACGATTACGGCAAAGGCGACGCCGTGATCCCCGAAGTTGAAGTCGTCGTGCACGGACAGTACTCCGGCGATCTGACCGAATGCGGTCTTTATATCGGCGACGGACACATGCTGACCGTACGGAACGGCGTTGTCGTCGACGTTGAGATCGATCCGGTCTCCATCCGGAATTTCGATTGCGCGCGCCGCATCTGCACTTCCGTCGTCGACGAAAAGGCGCATCTGATCGAATGCATGATCTCGATGGTCTACGACCGTCTCGGCACGCCGTACAGCTCCGCACGCCGTTTGGGCGACGAAGCGTACGACTGCTCCGGTCTCATCTCATGGCTTTACCGCTGTTACGATTATCTGCGTGAATCTCCGAGAGTGCCCGTTCTCGATCTGACCGCTGCCGCGTGGGGCATCGTTCCCGCCGTCAGCAATGAAAAGACGCGGATCGTGTTCGGGGAAACGGGTATCCGCCGCGATAATAAGGATGATCTGGCGAATCTGCAGCGCGGCGATCTGGTTCTGCTGCTCAACGAGCGGCGCAACCGGACCGGTCATATCATGATCTATCTCGGCAACAACACCGTCATCCATTCCACGCGCATTACCGGACGGTATCAGGGAACGCTTGTCGCACGGTTCCGTCCGCATCTGCAGTCGCTCTATTCCACATCGCGGCGCATCGAATCCATGACGCCGATCCAATGACAGAATACAAAAACGCCCCTGACCGCAAGTCCGAAGCTGCGATCAGGGGTTTCTTGTTGTTTGCCGGTTATTCTTCCGGATATGTTGTTTCGGTTCCGTCCTGCCGAATGAAGATCGCGCGGACGTCATACCGTTCGAGCAGTGCGCGGCTCCCCTCCTCCCCGAGTACGAAGCACGCGGTGGAAAGCGCGTCGCAAAGATCGGAACGCGCGCCGACGATCGTGACGGAAGCCAGTCCGTTCGACACGGGCATGCCCGTTTTCGGATCGAGGATATGATGGTATCGCACGCCGTCAAGGAGAAAGAAGCGTTCGTAGTTTCCGCTTGTAACAACCGCCGCGCTGCCGAGCCTCAGCACCTCCCGGCTCTGTTCGGGCGTACCGTTCGGATCGCGGATGCCGATCGTCCAAAGGCTCCCGTCCGGCTTTGTTCCGATCGTCACGACATTGCCGCCCATATTGATGCAGGCGGAAGTCACGCCCTGTTCTTTGAGATATCCGGCAACGCGGTCGGCAATATATCCCTTGGCAATGCCTCCCAGATCGATCTGTGCGCCGTTTTGCAGCGTCACCCTGTTGCCGTCGATCACGATATTGCGATAATCGACGCGCGACGCCGCGTCCGCCAAATCACCCGGATCCGGCACGGTAGGCTCGTCCGCCGTGAAATCCCAGAGCGCGGAGACCGGCGCGATCGTCACGTCGAACGCCCCGCCGCTGCTTTCACCGATCTCGACTGCCAGCTTAAGAAGCGCCGCCGTTTCCGGATGCACCTCGACCGGTTCGCCGCCGGCGTGATTCAGGTTCCAGACGTCGCTGCCTTCGACGGTCTTGCTCAGCATCGCTTCATACTCCGCGCACACGCGCATCGTGCCGTCGACAACATGCTGCGGCGCATATGCCGTGACCGTCACGACCGTGTCGCAGGCGATCCCCGCCGCGGAATGCGCCGCTTCCGCGCGGCAGCCGAGCAGCAGGCAGCATACCAGCGCGCACAAAAGAATCCGTTTCAAGCGCCGCGCCTCCTTTCATACCGTTCGATCCCCGCAAACGCCGCTTTTGCGGCGACGCCGAGCAGCAGTCCGGTCGCTGTCCCGCTGATCAAAAGCCACGGCGCGTAGACCAGAACCGGACGATATGAGATCAGCACGCATCCCACAAGGCATTGTCCGACGATGTGCAGGATCCCGCCGATCGTACTGACGGGAATCACGGAGACGCCCGGGATGCGGTGCATCAGAAGCATTGCTGTCACGGACAGCACGCCTCCCGCAAGCGCATAGAGCGCGCCGACGGCGTTTCCGAACAGCAGAGATGACAGCC
>CAMVGD010000085.1 GCA_947166925.1 uncultured Clostridia bacterium
GAATTCATAAAGAGGGTGTTAAGAAAACGTGTTGCGTTTCTTAACACCCCTTTTTGCGTTTGACGGTGTGTTACGGATTGACGAGCGCCTTGAAGCGTTCGCTCTTTGCAAGCTCCGGCGCGTCGCTCTTGACCGTGACGGTCGTCTGCTTGCGGCTGCAGCCGCATCCGCCGGAAACGGTCGTGACCGTGGCGTCGTATGTGCCGTCGCCGACGAGCCAGTCCGTCAGATACTTCGCGGCCTTTTTACCGCTTTCCGTGTTGGCGGGGGACGTCAGCACGATGAAGTGAAACAGCCCTTCGTTGGTCTTCTTCTGCGCATCCGTCCAGTCCGGCGTTTCGATCCAGCCGGCGGCCTTGAGCTTTTCCGCGATCGCTTCGTCCTTCAGAACCGCGGCGCCGGTCTTGTTCATGAACGCCGCAAAATCGGTTTCCGCGTCCACGACCTCGCAGGTTGTGATGCAGGACTGATTCGCCTGGAAATAGACGAGCAGATCCTTTGTGAGCGCGTCGTCGCAATAGACGGTCAATTCGCCGCGATAGGTCGGACCGGTTTGCTGCGAGCTGCGCGCGCAGGCGACCGCCGCAAACAGCAGGATGAACATCATAAAGAATGCAATCAGTTTTTTCATGGAAATCTCCTTCTCGGATAATCGATTTATCATAGCATACTTTTTCCCGGACCACAAGCCCCCAAATGCGGAAAAGCGCCGATCGCATGCGAAGGCCGGGAATCTTGCATTTTTCTCCGATCCCTGTTATACTAATTTATTATTGCGCAATTGCCTTTTTACGGAGGAACGCTTATGCAGATCATGATCGTCGGCTGCGGAAAGATGGGATCTACGCTTGCCGTACAGCTTGTGAAAGAGGGACACCGCGTGACCGTCGTCGATCGGAACGAGTCGGTCATCGAACAGATCAGCAACACGCAGGACGTCATCGGCTACGTCGGAAACGGCGCGGTCTTTTCCGTGCTGGAGGAAGCCGGCGCGAAGGACGCCGACCTGCTGCTCGCGGTGACGACGAGCGACGAGATCAATCTGCTGTCCTGCCTCATTGCGCACAAGATCGGCGCGAAGCATACGATCGCGCGCGTCCGCGACCCCGAATACGCGAACAACATGTACCGGATCTCCGACGACCTCGGGCTTTCGATGACGGTCAATCCGGACCGGCAGGCGGCGGAGGAGATCGCGCGCGTTTTAAGGTTCCCGGCGGCGACGCATATTGAGCTGTTCGCCAGCGGGCACGTGGAGCTCGTCACCTGCAGGCTTCCGGAAAAGAGCGTCATCAACGGCATCCCGCTGTATGAGCTGCCGCAGAAGCTCGGCGTCAAGGTCCTGATCTGCGCGGTCGAGCGCAACGGCGCGCTCACGATCCCGTCCGGCGGATTCACGCTTTCGGGCGGGGACGTTCTGTACGTCACCGGCGCGCCGCGCGAAGTCGCGAAGGCGCTGCGCAAGGCGGGCGTGATCGCAAACCCGGTCCGTTCGGTCATTCTGGGCGGCGGCGGGCGGATCAGCTATTATCTTGCGCAGGAGCTATTAAAGAGCAATCTTTCGGTCAAGATCATCGAGCGCAGCCGCGACGCCGCGCACAATATCGCGGAGCTGCTGCCCGACGCGGTCGTCATCAACGGCGACGTCACCGATCACGACCTCATGCAGGAGGAAGGCATCGAACGCGCCGACGCGTTCGTTGCGCTGACCGGTCTCGACGAAGGCAACGTGCTTTCCGCGCTGTACGCAAAGCGTCACAACGTCGGCAAGGTCATCGCCAAGGTCAACAACGACGGTCTTGAAAGCCTCGTGAAGGAGACGGCGCTGGATTCCGTCATTTCTCCGAAGCGCGTCGCGACCAACGTGATCCTGCGTTACGTCCGCGCAAGGGAAGCGAGCGCGGACCACGGACGCATCCGCGGGCTTTATAAGATCGCGGACGGCTCGATCGAGGTGCTGGAGTTTATCGCGAGCGACGAAAACAGGAATCTGCTGAACATTCCCTTGAAAGATCTGAAAACGAAAAAGCATCTGCTGATCGCGTGCCTCGTGCGAAACGGCAAGGCGATCATCCCCGGCGGCGCGGACAGTATTCAGGCGGGCGACGTCGTGCTGGTCGTGACCGAGCAGCGGCTCATGAACGACCTCGGCGATATCATGGAGGACGCGAAATGAACCGCCGGATGGTTGTTTTCCTGCTGGGACGGATCCTGCTTCTCGAAGCGGCGCTCATGCTCCCGTCCGTGCTGGTCGGACTGTACTACCATGAGACGATCACATGGTGCTTTCTGCCCGCAATGGGCGCGCTGATCCTCCTCGGGCTTTTCGGCATCAAAAAACCGAAGGATACGACGATCTACGCGCGCGAGGGCTTTCTGATCGTTGCCGCAGCGTGGGTGCTGATGAGCTTGTTCGGCGCGGTGCCGCTGTGGCTCTGCGGCGGATTCAAGACGTTCTGGGACTGCCTGTTTGAGATCGTGTCCGGCTTCACCACGACCGGCGCATCGATCCTCGAGACGGTCGAACAGCTCCCGCACTGCATCCTGTTCTGGAGAAGCTTTTCCCACTGGATCGGCGGCATGGGCGTGCTCGTGTTCGTCCTTGCGGTCATGCCGATGGACGAGGAGCGCTCGATGCATCTGATGCGCGCCGAGGTTCCGGGTCCCGTCAAGGGCAAGCTCGTTCCGCGTATGCGCGACACAGCAAAGATCCTCTACGCCGTTTATTCCGTTCTGACGGTGATCCTCATCATACTGCTTTGGGCGGGCGGCATGCCGCTGTTTGAATCGGTCTGCCACGCGTTCGGCGCGGCGGGAACCGGCGGATTCTCGGTAAAGAACGCAGGCATCAAGGCGTACGACAGCACCTATATCCACGTCGTACTGTCCACGTTCATGCTGCTGTTCGGCGTCAATTTCAGCTTATATCACCTGATCCTGATCGGCAAATGGAAGAACGCCGTCCGCTCCGAGGAGCTGCGCGTCTACGGCGGGATCGTGGCGACCGCCGTCGTGCTGATCACGATCAATACGTTTTCGGCGATCAAAGGCTTCGGGCTGACGCTGCGGGACGCCTATTTCCAGGTCTCGTCGATCATCACGACGACCGGTTACGCAACGGTCAATTTCGATCAATGGCCGGGCTTTTCCAAGATGACGCTGCTGCTTCTGATGGTCTTCGGCGCATGCGCAGGCTCGACCGGCGGCGGTCTGAAGATCAGCCGCGTCGTGATCCTGTTCAAGGCGGCGCGGCAGGAGGTGCGAAGACTGCTGCACCCGCGCGCGGTCACGGTCGTGCGCATGGAGGGCAAGCCGGTCGGATCGGATCTGATCCGCGCGACGCTGACGTTTTTCCTGCTGTATGTCGCGTGCCTTGCGACGGGCGTGTTTCTGCTTTCGCTCGGCGAGCAGGATTTTCTGACGAACTTCACCGCGACGCTCGCGTGTCTATCAAACATCGGACCGGGTCTCGCGCTGGTCGGACCGACCGAGAACTACGGCTTTTACAGCAGCGCGTCCAAGGTCCTGCTTTCGCTCGAAATGCTTGCGGGAAGGTTGGAGCTGTTCCCGATCATCATGCTGTTCAGCCCGCTGACCTACCGCCACCGCTCCAGATAAAGCGGCACATGCGCTCCCTTCGATCCGTCCGTCCGGGCGGATCTTTTTTGCGGATCCTCATCCTCGTTCGTCGATTTCTTACTTAACTTTTTTTGCGAAGTGCTTGCAATCGCAGCGTGTATATGATATATTTTTAGATAGGATAGTATGCTTCTTGCGGGCGTTCGCGTTCCGGGGAAAATCCAAGCATAAAGAAAGATAGGGGGGTTATCATGAAAACCAAAAAGCTTCTGTCTCTGCTTCTGGCGCTCGCGCTCGTGTTCGGTCTGCTGCCGACGGCGGCGTTCGCGATCACCGCGGAGGATATGGAAAACGCGCCGGAGCTCGTCATAGGCGAGAATACCGTGGAGGTCACGACCGGCGGTCAGGAGGCGTATTACAAATTCATACCGCCGGCAACGGACAAATACGTCCTGACCTCATACAGCGGAGACGACCCGAGGGGCTATCTGTATGACAGCAACGGGTCGCAGCTTGCAGATCACGACGACATCAGCTACGGCACGAACAACAATTTCCGGCTGGAGTACACGCTGACGGGCGGAGAAACCTATTATTACGGCGTGTATCTTTGGAACAGCGCCACGGGCAGCTTCACCGTGACGCTGGAGCGGGTCCATAACTACGTGCTTTCAAGCACGACCTCGACCTGTCAGGTATTGGGTGAAGACACCTATACCTGTACGACGTGCGGCGACAGCTACACCGAGCCGGCGACTGCGCTGGCTGACCACGACGACACGATCGTGTCCAACAACGACGGTACGCACACGATGACCTGCTCGGTCTGCAGCCGCGTCGAGACCGAAGACTGCACCTACGAGACGGTGTCCGAAGGCGGCGTTGCACAGCACACCTGCACCAAATGCGGGTATTCCTATTCGGAAGCGGTCAACGAGCCGGAGCTCATACAGGGCTGGTACTATGAATCCGACGACGAGCTGACCGGCTGGACCATGCTCGACGTCGATGGTGACAACTACACATGGGAGCGCTACGGTTCAGTCGCGTATGAAGGCAGCGGCTGTATTCGCGTGCATTGGAACACCAGCGGCGCCGACAACTGGGCGATCTCTCCGGCGGTCGATCTGCGCGGCTGCGAAAACGCGACGCTGTCGATCTGGTCCAGAAGACAAAGCACGAGTTATCCGGACAGATTTGAGCTCTACGCGGGCACCTCGGCCAATCCCGATCAAATGACCAAGGTACTCGATGAAACGACGCCTTCCACGTCATACGAGAACTTCACTGCGGACATCTCCGCCTTTGCCGGCGAATCCGCAGTCTACATCGCGATCCGGCACCATACCACGGAGGATTCGTTCTATCTGTACGCGGATCAGGTGGAGATCACGACACTGCGCGACGCCGATTGCGTCCACCAGCTCGTTTTGATGCCGGCAACCCAGGCGACTTGCACGGCGGCGGGCAATTCGCAGCCCTACTATAAGTGCACCGAATGCGGCAGACTGTTCTATGACGCGGAAGGAACGCAGCCCGCATTGACGAGCGATATCATGGACATTCCCGCGCTCGGTCATAACTGGAGCGAATGGGAGGACACGACTGAGGCGACCTGCACCGAAGCGGGCGAGCAAACAAGGACCTGTTCCCGCTGCGGCGAGACGGAGACGCAGACCGTTGCGGCGCTCGGTCACGCCTGGGGCGAATGGGAGGACGTGACCCCGGCGACCTGCACCGAAGCGGGCGAGCAGCAGAGGACCTGTTCCCGCTGCAACGAGACGGAGACGCAGACCGTTGCGGCGCTCGGTCACAATTGGGGCGCAGCGGTTTCCAACAACGACGGCACGCACACCTATACCTGCGGTCGCTGCAGCGAAACGGAGACGGAGGACTGCACATTCGATCAGCACATAGAAGACGGAACGGTGACGAACACCTGCACCGAATGCGGCTATTCCGTCTCGGAGCCGGCAATCGGCGAGCTGACCGTGGATACCTGGGACTTTGAAGAAGGGTCCACCGGCTGGACACTGCTTGACGTCGACGGCGACGGCTACGCATGGTATTGGAATAATGAAGGTCTCGGTCACGAAGACAGCGTCGGCATGATCTTCTCCTTCTCCTATTACAACAATGTCGGCGCGCTGACGCCGGACAACTGGGCGATCTCCCCGGCGTTCTCTCTGGAGGGGACAGTCGAGGCGGAGGTCTCCCTGTGGGTGAAAGATTACGGGTACACCGAGAACTTCGCGATCTTTGCCGGGACCTCGGCGGATCCCGATCAGATGGTCGCGGTGTCCGAAGATTTCACTACCACATCCGAATATACGCAGTACACGGCGGATCTTACCGAGTTCTGCGGCGAATCGGAGGTCTATATCGCGGTCCGTCACTATAACTGCACGGACGGGTACTATATTTTCGTCGACGACGTGGCGATCACGGCAACGTTCACAGCCGAATGTGAACCGGGCCATCACAACCTGTACCACGAAGAGGCGACGGAAGCGACCTGCACCGAGCCGGGCTATGCGGAGTATTGGTACTGCGACACCTGCGGCAGATACTTCACGGACGCGGAGGGCACGAACGCAGTTTCGCTCAGCTCTCTGATGACGTCGCCGGCGCTCGGTCATGACTGGGGCGATCCGGAAGATCATAACGACGGCACGCATATCTATACCTGCGATCGCTGCGGCGTAACACAGAGCGAGGATTGCAGTCACTTTAAGACCGTGGCGTTCAATTTGATGTCGGAAGTGTGCCCCATTTGCGGACACGTTTTCGGTGAAGAAGACGTCTACGGCGAACAGACTGCGATCGGCTGGTACTTCGAAGAAGCGTATGAGGTTGCGGACTGGACCTTTATCGACGCGAACGGAGACGGCTTTACCTGGGTGTGGGATACGGATCCCAAGATGAGTCCGTATGAAGGCGTCGGCAAGATCTGTTCGCCTTCCTATGACAAACCCACGCAGACGCCGCTCACGCCGGACAACTGGGCGATCTCTCCGGCGTTCTCTCTGGACATCGGCTGCAGGAACCCGATGCTGTCCCTGTGGGCAAAAGGACAGGACAGCACCTATAACAACGAGGTCTTTGCGGTCTATGCAGGCACCTCGCCCGATCCGGATGACATGGTGAAGATGACGGACGACATCACCACCGACAACAACTATCAGCAGGTCACGGTGGATCTCTCCGATTACCTCGGCGAGGAGACCGTCTACATCGCGATCCGGCATTATAACTGCCAGGATATGTTCTGGCTGAACGTCGACAACGTGGAGATCGTTGCTGAGTTCCCGTATCTCGTTGCGGTCGACGAAGAGATCGAGAACGGAACGGTCACCCCGGACAAGGAACTGGCATTTGAAGGCGATACGGTCACGCTGACGGTCGAGCCTGGCGCGGGGTATGAGCTTGAAACGCTGACCGTTGCGGACGAACACGGCGATCCGGTCGAGGTCGCGGAGGACAACACGTTCGTGATGCCGGCGGCGAACGTCACGGTCTATGCGACGTTCACGGGAGGCACGCTCAGCGACGGCTACTACCTGATCGGACAGAACGGCTGGACGGCGGACGATATCGACCTTGCGCAGCAGTTCACGGTGAACCCGGCGAATGCAAACGAGTACATGCTCGAAACGACGCTTGCGGAAGGCGATACGATCAAGGTCGTACGCGTTGCGGACGGCGCGATCGCGCAGTGGTACCCCGATCCGGGCGACAACTACACCGTTGCGGCCGACTATGCGGGCAGCGTCACGATCTACTTCAAACCGACGTATGACAATGCATGGTCTGCGTTCGGCGGTCACATCTGGATCGTGAAGAAGGCGCCGAAGTTTGCAACGCAGTCGCTGATCCTGTCCGGGCAGATCGGTCTGAGCTTCAATATGGACCTGCCGGACATCGAGGGTGTCGACTGGACGGAAAGCTACATGACGTTCACGATCCCGCACGGGACCTGCACGGAGCGCGCGGACTATGCGGATTCGAGCGCGAAAAAGAGCGGAAACCGCGGCTTCGTCTGCTACGTGAATGCGATCCAGATGGCGGAGCCGATCACGGCGACGTTCCATTGGACCGAAGGCGAGGAAGAAAAGACGATCGAAAAGACTTATTCGATCAAGGAATACTTCTCCACGTATGATGCGAACAAGACGCAGTTCGACGAAAAGACGCAGGCGCTGATCGAATCGACGGCGGACTACGGACATTATATGCAGGCGTTCCTTGCCGATGCAAGGGGCTGGACGCTCGGCACGGACTATGCGGAGATGGACAAGTTCTATGCGACGAGCTACGACGTCGACACGATCAAAACGGCGCTGAGCGACTATGCGATCGTCTTCGAGACAAACAACGCGGACTTCACGAGATTCAGCTTTGCAACGGTGTTTGATTCCGCAACGGCGATCCGCATGCAGTTCACGGTGCCGAAAGGGTATTCCGGCATATTCACGGCAGAGGCGTCGGACGGCACGCCTGTGACGGTGACAAAGTCCGGCAACCGGTATACGGTCGAGATCGCGGATATTCCGGCGCACAATCTGGGCAAGACGTACGAGATCACGATCACGACGGAGAACGGCTCGGCGACGGTGAACGTATCCGCGCTGTCGTACGTGAAGATCGTCCTTGACGCTTATACGGAAGCAGTTCCGCAGAACGCGATGGCAGCGATCTACACCTATGCGAAAGCTGCGGAAGCGCTCAAGGCGGGAAACTGAGGGCGTCATATTGACCAAAAACAGGGGCGAAGCCAAACGGCTTCGCCCCGTTTTGTTATGTTCCGAAAAAGAGCGAGGAAAACAGCAGACCGGTCACGACGGAGGTCAGCAGGGCGGCGAGCGCGGCAGGCACGGCAAAGCGCGTTTTTTTGATCCCGACGCTGCCGAAATACAGCGCGAGCGTATAGAAGATCGTTTCGGAGGAGCCGAGGAGCACGCTTGCGGTAAGCCCCGCGCGCGAATCGGGTCCGTACTGCGTGAACACGTCGGTCAGCGCGGCGAGCGCGGCGCTTCCGGAGAACGGACGCACGGCAAGCAGCGGCACGAGCGCACTCTCGACGCCGAGCGTTCCGAGGATGGGGGAAAGAAACGACGCGAGCATGCCGAACGCGCCGCTTTCCCGGAACAGCGCCATCGCCGCGGAAAAGACTGCGAGCGTCGGCAGGATCGTTTTCATGAGCGGAAGCGCCTGCGCGGCGCCTTCGCGGAACGCTTCAAACACGTTGACGCGGCGAACGGCAGCGCAGAGCAGCAGCAGAAGGATCAGGATCGCGACCGGCATGGACGTGTGAAGACAAGGCAGAGCACGACGGCGACGACCGTCGCGGAGAGCGAGGAGAGCAGCGTCGGCAGCACGATCGCGGCGGGACGCGCGGAGCCGAAGCTTGCCCGAAGCCCGATGAGTGTGGCGGGGAACAGCTCGAGGCACGAGGCGTTGATCACGAGCAGCACGCACATTTCGTTCGTTGCGACGCCGGGATGCGGGTTTGCTTCGTCAAGAAGCCGCATGGCACGAAGTCCGTACGGCGTCGCGGCGTTGCCCATGCCGAGCATGTTGGCGGCAAGGTTTAAGGAGATCGCCTCCTTTGCTTTGCCCGCGTCCGGAAACAGCAGACGGAGCACGGGCGACAAAAGCCGGCTGAGCGCCCGGATCAGTCCCGCTTTTTCGGCGACGTTCAATAGCCCCATCCATAAGAGGTACGCGCCGGACAGCCTGAGCACGGTATCGAGCGCGTCGGACGCGCCCGCCTGCAGCGCGGACAGCACGCCGTCGGCGTTCCCGGAAAGCAGCGAAACGCCGATCCCGGCGACGAACAGAAACAGGATCACGGTATTCATG
>CAMVGD010000086.1 GCA_947166925.1 uncultured Clostridia bacterium
CGGTGCAGGTGTGCGTCGTGTAGCCCTGTTCGGTCGCGGTCGGCGCGGTCACGACGTCGTTGTAGGTGCAGCTTTCGGTGACGACGTCGCCGCACTCGGAGCAGGTATGGCTGTGCGTGCCGTCGTTGTTCGAGGTCCATGCACCGTAGGTATGCGTATGCGGCGCAACCGGGTTGGTGGTGTAGTAGGTCAGGTCGCCGCCGTTCTCTCTCCAGAAGCGGACGTTCTTTGCGGCAGACGCGCCGCTCGATGTGCTGCCGGACCAGAAGTACCCGCTGCCGGTGCTGAAGCCGAGGAGCGGATAGCTGCCGTTGTTGGCGTGCGTCGCGCTGCTGGCGTTGTCCAGCGTGCCGGGCGTCCAGTCGCAGTTGCCGGACGTATAGCTCGTGTAACCCGCCAGATACGAGGAGGAGTCCTCGCCGACGTACGCGTTTGTCGACGCGCTCTGGATGGAATAGTAACTGCCGTGCTTCGCAAGCTTGAAGATGTAGCTGTTCGCGACGTTGCTGAGGACAGAGCCCGAAAGCGAAACGCCTGCGTTCGCATAGGTGGTTGCGTTGGCGGCGCTTTCGATCTGCGCGCCGTTGAAGCTCGGCGTGACGCCCGTCATCACGTACATGCCCGTATCGGTGCCGTAGGTGATGACGTAGTTGCCGGTCCAGTCGGTCGGCGCGTTGGAAACCAGCTCATAGCCGATGTCTCCCGCGCCCTCTTCCACGCGGGTATAGAGCGCGTACAGCGTCGTGTTCGCGGTGACGGTGTAGCTTGCGCCGGGTGCAAGGAAACCGGGTTTCAGCGTCGTTTCGTTCGGAACCTCCGTGTCCGTCCAGCCGGAGAACGTCCAGCCCTCCGCGTTGACGCTGACGGAGCTCGGCAGCGTGATCGCGTCGCCGTCAAAGGCGGTCTGACTGCCTTCGCTGCTGCCGACGGCGACGAAGTTCACGGTATAGCTGGGCTTTGCCGCAAAGATGACGCGGATCGTGCAGTTGCTTTCCGGCGTGACGGTGATGATGTTTCCGCTGACCGTCGCGGTCGCGGTGCCGCTTACGACCTCATAGCCGGAGACGTAGTAGCCGGTTGCGGGCGTTGCGGTGATCTTGATGCCGTCAACGGAGACCGTGCCCCACGCCTCGTTGTTCGAGACCGCGGTGACCGTATACGGAGAAGCGAGCTTGATGCCGATATACTTCAGATTGGAGTTTGCGCCGGACGGCGGATTGTAGACGCCGTTCACCGGCTTGACCGTGATCGCGCCGCCGCCCTTGATGGAGCAGGACGTACCGGTAAAGATGACCGGTCCCAGAAGGCTCCACGGATTTTCGACGTTGTTGTACTGGGTCGGATCGTAGCCGTCCTGCACCTTAAAGCCGTAGATGCCGTTATACTGGTTCTGCGCGGCGTTGGTGGTCACGGCGACGCGGAAATCACGAACGAGATCCGCGCAGCTCACGCCGGTCGCGCTCGTGATGGCGGACGTTTCGCTTGAGGAATACTTGCTCGAGATCTGCTTATAGATCGTGTTGCCGAAGCGGGTAAAGAGGTACTGGGCAAAGAAGGAGACCTGCGAGTACAGCGCAAGGATCGCGTTGTTGTCAAGATTGTTGTCCCAGTTGTACATCGAAAAACCCGTGTGGAGGCTGTTTGCGGAATCATACATGAACTCTTTCGGCGGATTCAGCCAGTCGTTGTTGTCGGAATAGTAATATTCCTCCCAGGACTGGATGCGGCCGACGACCGAGCTTCCGGGATAACAGATCTCTTCCGCTGCGGCGGAGAAGCACTCGTTGAGCCAGGTGCTCATGCTGCTGGTGTTGGAATAGTTGATCAGATGCTGATACTCGTGCACCATGGTGTTGTAAGTATCGTCCATCCGCTTGTATTCGGTACCGGCGGAATTCTTATAGTAGACGCCCGGGTAGGTGTCGATATTCAGGATGGGCAGACCGTTGTTGGTGATGTCCACCTGATAGAAGAAGCCGGCAACATAGCCCTGACCGGGCTGCCATCCGTCGTTGATATTGTAATACAGCATGTGCAGCTTGCCGTCGCCGGAGCTACCGTTGGTGTGGTTACCGAAGGAGGACTGCATGAGATCGAACTTGGAGTCGAACTCCTGCGCGGCGAGCTGCGCATAGGTGGAATCGATCTCATCCAGCGGATAGGTATTGTTCGAGGAGGAAACCGGCGTCCAGATATAGCAGTGCTGACCGACGTAGAGGCACTCGAACGACACGCTGGAGCTGCCGGTCGGAGAATACTGCTGCAGGATCTTGAAGGTCTTGGTATCGCCGACGTTGTAGGATGCCTTCGCCGCCTCCGGCGCGGGATCGGGTCTTGCGATCTTTGCCATCTTCTGCAGATTCGCATCAACGTCGACCTTGTAGATCGGCTTGTCCGTGTTCGTCGGCAGATGACCGACGTTCGGCGTAATGCTCGTCTCGATGAGTCCGGTCATGGTGCCGGTGGAGTAGGACGTAGAAGACGACGTCGCGGGATTGTAGATCACAACATAGTCGCCTTCGTAGCCGCCGGTCGGATCGGTGTCGATGATGATGCTGTTTTGCACGCCGCGGTTGTTTGCCGGCTTCGACGATTCCTCGGCGACAGCCGCCGGAACAATCGAAAGGACAAGACAAAGCGCGAGAAGCAAGGACAGAACGGTTTTTAAGACTTTCATGAGCTCTCCTTTTCCGTATGACAGAATTTCATGCGTCGCTTTGGGTCAACACAGATTGATGATATCATATAATTTCTCTCCTGTCTATAAAAAAACGCAGAATTGTTCAATATTATCACGATTGTCTGCATAAATATACATATTCAGACTCCGGTCATGCGTTTCATCCGATCGGGAACGGCCGTCTTCGGGGAAAACGGAAAACAGACCGGCGCGTACGGCAAACGCGTACGACAAAAAAGAGGCAAAGCGTCTGCCTTGCCTCTCTGCATATGACCGTTATTCCTGTTCGGTCGGATACTCCGACTTACCGGTGATCTTGCGCTTGACGATCTTGCCCATGCGCTTCAGCGCATATGGACCGACGAGCTTCATCATCTCCTCCGCGGTATGCATCTCGCTTGCGGCGGGCAGATCGCGGGAAAGGTGGATCGCGTCGAACTCGCAGCGTGTGGTGCACAGACCGCAGCCGATGCACTGGTTGAGATCGACGATCGTCGCGCCGCAGCCGAGGCAGCGGTTCGCTTCGATCTTTACCTGCTCCTCGGTAAGCGGCAGCCTGAGATCCGCAAACGTCGCCTTCGCGTCGCCCGGCAGGAATCCCGGACGCTGACGCGGGGAGCTGTCGAACGAATCGGGCCGCGTGATGTCGTCGCGGTCGAACTCGATGAATTTCCGGAGGTCCCTTCCGATCGTCAGAGACTGACCCGGATGCACGAAGCGGTTGATCGAGACCATGCCCTCCTTGCCGTCCGCGATCGCGTCGATCGCAAACCTGGCGCCGTGGAAGATATCGCCGCCGACGAAAACGTCCGGCTCCGCGGTCTGCAGCGTCACGGGATCGGCAACCGCCGTGCCGTTTCTGCGGACCTCGACCTTGCTGCCTTCGAGCAAACTTCCCCACTCTGCGCTCTGTCCGATCGCCATCAGCACGTTCTCGCACGGGACCGTCATGGTGTCGTTCTCGTCGTACTGCGGATCGAAGCGGTGCTCCCCGTCGTACACGCGCGTGCAGCGCTTGAATACGACTGCCGTTACCTTGCCGGTCTCGTCGCGCAGGACCTCCTTCGGACCCCAGCCGTTTTCGATCGCAATGCCCTCCTCAAGGATTTCCGCGACCTCGTCCTTTGCCGCGGGCATTTCTTCGCGGCTTTCGAGGCACAGCATGGTGACCTTGCCGGTCGTGCAGCGCAGCGCCGTTCTTGCGACGTCCGCCGCGACGTTGCCGCCGCCGACGACAACGACGTCTCCCGAGAGCGTTTCGCCGCCACTCTGGTTGACGCGCTTTAAGAACGCGACGCCGGATTCGACGCCTTCGCCGTCCTCGCCGGGTACGCCGGCTTTTCTGCCGCCCTGCAAACCGATCGCGATATAGAACGCCTTATAGCCCTGTTTTCTCAGCTCGTCGAGCGTGATGTCCTTTCCGACCTCGACGCCGCACCGGATCTCTGCGCCCATCTTTTCGACGATCGAGATCTCCTTTTCAAGCACGTCCTTTTCGAGACGGAAGCCCGGAATGCCGTTTAAGAGCATGCCGCCCGGACTCTGTTCCTTTTCAAAGACGGTGACGGGATAGCCCTCGGTCCGCAGCCAGTACGCCGCGGAAAGTCCCGCGGGACCCGCGCCGATGACCGCGATCGGGAACTCCGTCCACTCTTTGCCCTCGCCGTTTTCGCAGCGGACCGTAAACTCCTCGGGATGCGCGAGCTCCCACTGCGCGAGGAACTTCTTGATCTCGTCGATCGCGACCGGCTTGTCGACCGTACCGCGCGTGCAGCGGTCCTCGCAGCGGCGGTTGCAGACCGCGCCGCAGACCGCCGGGAACGGATTGTCCTTGCGGATCAGGCGCACGGCGTCGGCATAGCGTCCTTCCGCCGCCATCTTGATGTACCCCTGCACCGCGATGTGCGCGGGACAGGCGGTTTTGCACGGGGACGTGCCCGTGTCATAGCAGTTTTCCCTGTTGTGATCGCGGTAGTCGCGGTCCCACTTGTCCTCGCCCCAGACGTGATCGTCCGGCAGCTCGTGCATCGGATACTTCACCCGCGAACCGTCCGCTTTGCAGAGCTTCTGACCGAGCTTTGCCGCGCCTGCCGGGCAGACCTCGACGCACTTGCCGCAGGCGACGCACTTCGATTTATCGACGTGCGCGCGGTACGCGGAGCGCGACATATTGGGCGTATTAAAGAGCTGCGAGGTCCTTAATCCGTAGCAGCTGCCCGGCGAACAGTTGCAGATGCCGACGATGCGGTTCGGACCGTCGAGATTCGTGATCTGGTGGACATAGCCCTTGCGCTCAGCACGTTCGATGATCTCCATGACCTGTTCACGCGTGACATAGTGCGCGTCCTTGCCGGATTCCACAAGAAACTCCGCGATGTCGCCGACGCCGATGCACATCTGACCTTCGATATCGCCGACGCCCTCGCCGCGGATACGCTGCGCCTTGCGGCAGGCACAGACCATGGTGCAGAACTTGTCATACTTTTGCAGCCAGTGTGAAAGATGCTCGACGGAAACGCTTTGCGAGCTTGCGTCGATCGCCTTTTCGACCGGAATGACGTGCATGCCGATGCCCGCGCCGCCCGGCGGAACGAGCTTTGCAGCAAGCTCCAGCGGCTCCTGCGGCGCAAGGTTGAACATCGTCGCGACCTCCGGATGCTCGTCCGGCAGCGTCTTGTGCTCGACCATGTATTCGCCCGAGCCGACGACCCATTTCGGCACCCAATACTGGATGTGCTGATCCGCGTTGTCGCGGTTCTGTTCGAGAATGCCGATCCAGGTAAGGTGGTCGATCACCTTCTGCGCGTCCGCCTCGCTCATATTGTTGCGCTCGGCAAGTTCCTTGGTCGTCAGTCCCACGCGGCGTTTTTTAAAGCTCAGCATGAACCTGACCTCGTCCTTCGTCAGAAGACGGTCGAGGATCCAGAAATCCATGTGGTTTTCCTTCATGCCGCCGGGAAGCTTTCTCGGAATGTTGTCGGTAATCATCAAAGCGAGCTTTTTAACGAGCTTCGCCTTTTCGGGATCGTCGCAATGATGCGCGTCGACCGGGTAATCCTTCTCGTTGACGTGGATCTTCGGATTGACTTCTTTGACCATGCTGCCTCCTTACTCGATCGGGATCCTGATCGTCATGTCGGAAAGCGGATACGCCGCGCAGGCGTGGACGTAGTTGAAATCCCTGTCCGCAGCGCGTCTGCCGTCGTTTTCGGGGCAGACATAGTATTCACCTGAGAGCACCTTTGTCCGGCAGAAGCCGCATTCGCCGCTGCGGCATGCCGTTTCGATCCGGATGCCCGCGCGCTCAAGCGCGACGACGAGCGATTCCGTCGCCTTTGCCGGGATCTCGTCCTTATGGATGCCGCGCATGACGGTGATCGTATAGGTCTCGTCCTTCTTTTCGACCGGATAGCCCGCAAACGCCGTGATGTCCTTCGCCTGTCCGAAGACCTCGAAGCGCACGCGCCGCGCCGGCACGTCGAGCTTTTTGATCTCCTCGCGCAGGAATTTGTACATGGCCTGCGGACCGCAGATGAAATAGGACGTATCGCCCTTCGTATACTTTTTGATCAGCTCCGCGGAAAGGAAACCGCGCTCGCCGGTCCAGTCGGGTTCGTCGCCCGAGAGCACGTTGACGACGTGCACGCGATCGCTTTCCAAAGCCGCGAGCTCGCCCTTTAAGATGATGTCGTTCGACGCCACCGAGCCGTACAGGATCGTCAGCTCCGCGTCCATCGTGCCGTTTGCGATCTCCTTTGCCATCGACGCGAACGGCGTGATGCCGACGCCGCCCGCCAGCGCCATGATGTGATGCGCGTCGCGGAGCGGCTCATAATAGAACTGTCCGAGCCCGATGTTGCCCTTCAGGACGGTCCCGACGGTCAGCCCGTCGTTGACGAAATCGGCGATGAAGCCGTCGCCCTTGCTCCTGCGCACGGTGATCTCGATATAGCCCGGATCCTTCCGCGCTTCGAACGGCGCCGAGGAGATCGAGTACGGTCTCGAAACGATCTTGCCGTCGATCTCGAAATCGAGCGCGACGAACTGTCCCGCATAGAACGGAGGCAGCTTGCCGCCGCCGGCCTTTTCAAAGCGGACGGTCTTTGCCGTCGGGCTTGCGGTGCGGATCTCCTTTACAACGAGATCGAGCTTGCCCGGATGCCATTCCCTTGCGACGTTGCCGATCGGATCGACGGTCTCCGGCTTCTCGGAAGCGGTTTCAAATGCGTGAAGACGCGCTTTGGTGACGCGCGACGCGCCGCCGACGTCCTTTAAGAATCCCTTGACCTTCATTTTGCCGCCTCCTTCTTTTTCATATCGTCCAGCACGTTCTTCGCGGCCTTTCTGCCGTTCGTGACCGCCGGTCCCATGCCGTCGCCGGAGATCTGGTGCGCGCCGGCGAACTCAAGCCCTTCGATGAACTTTTCCTGCTCCGCGGTCTGCAGTCTTGCGACGATGTGGTCCTCCATCGTGTGCGCATAGCCGTAGATGCAGCCGTTCCACATGCCGGTGTAGTGCGCGACGGTCATCGGCGTTTCGATGACGATCTCGAGCACGTGATCCAAAAGGTTCACGCCGTAGTACTTGCTTATATCGTCGATCATCTGCTTTGCGACCTCGTGCTTGACGCGGTCGTAATCGTCGGCGGAAACCGTCTTCCAGCCGTCCACACGCGGCAGCGTCGTGATCGAGAACGAGCAGGTGCCCGCAGGCGTCGCGTCCGGATTCGCGTAGTTATGACAGATGCAGGTCAGATAGCGGTACGGTCCGAGCCCCGCAAGATCCTTGTAGAGCGCTTCGGTGTCCATCGTATCGCCGCGGAAGATGCTGTAATCGCGGATGCCGAGCTCCTCTGCGGGCTTGTCAAGGATCATGATGACCGAAAACGCGGTGAGACTCAGACGTCTGCCGTTGACCATTTTGATTGCTTCCTTCGGGACCTCGCTCATCGGTTCGATCATTGAGGTATAGACCTTGTTCGGATACGCCGCACTGATGACATAATCTGCGTGGATCTCGTCGCCGCGCGCCGTGCGCACGCCGTAAACTCTGCCGTCCTTTACGAGGATCTTTTCGACGTGCTGTTTGTATTCGATCTGCACGCCCATCTGTTCAGCGCGCTCCGCCATCTTGAGGCTCATCTCGTGGCTGAACTTATGCGGAATGTACGAGCCGTAGCCGATGTAGTCCGCCATCAGCACCGAGAAGATCGTAAACGGCAGTGTTTTGAAGCCCGTGCCGACGTAGATCCAGTACGGCGCCAGAAGGTCCTGCGCCTTCTGCGGCAGATCGAACGTGTCGATGACCTCCTGCGTCGAATAACCCGCCGTCTTGACGAACGCTTCGTGCTTTAAGAGCATCTGCACCTTGCTCATCGGGTGGATCGAAAGCTCGTTGACGGAATCGAACACCGTGTGGCAGAGGTTCAGAAGCTTCAGAACCTTTTCATATGTGCCGGGGACGGCGGCGTCTACTTCCTTCGCGAACGTTTCGAGCCCCGGATGCAGCGTGACCTCGAGCCCCGGCAGCGAAGCGTGATACGCCTCGGGGACCTTGAGCCAGTCGATCTTTACCCCCATGTCCTCCAGGAACTTGCCGACCTTTAAGCGGTTGCCCTCGGGACCGATGCTCATCATCTCGTGCAGCGCGGCTTCGATCTCGATGCCGCCGCGGACGAAGCTCGTCGCGATGCCGCCGGGCAGGTTGTGGCGCTCCAGCACCAGCACGTCCTTGCCCTTGTCCGCGAGCATCAGCGCCGCGGACAATCCCGCCAGCGCCCCGCCGATGACGATGACGTCATAGTGGTCTTTGTAGAATTTCATGTTGATCCTTTTTGATAAGCAGAGGGAGCGAGAACCGCTCCCTCCGGTTTCTGTTTCTCAGAAGAACCGTTCAACGAGCTCGCGGGAGTATTCCGCGGTCTCGTCCATATCGCCGAAGCTCATGATCTCGCCGGCATAGAACGTGTCGTACTTGTCCTGCATCGCCTCGACCTTGTCGTACCAGCCCTTGGCGTAGTCCTCGGAGAAGACATGCGGGAAGTAGTAGACGCTCCACTCATTGACAACATTGCTCGCAGGATTCTGCATGATCTTAAGGTCGTCGAGAACCATCTTCTTGCATTCTTCATACGGGATCTCTTTGGTATCCTTGTGCTTACGAAGCGCATAGGTGGTAATGACCTGATCCTTCGTGTCCTTCCAACGGCGATAATATACCATCAGATGACCGAGGCGTTCCTTCTGCATGTTCTCGAACACGTAGTAGGAAATCTCCGGATGATCTTCGGGCTTTGTTTCGACGGCGAGCACATCATAGCGCTCATAATCGATTTTGGAGAAGAGCGCCTTCTCATCCTCGCGGGCATCAAAATAATCGACCATGCCGACCTGACCGTCCGCACGCTTGTTCGGGATATAGAGCGGCGCGGTAACGATGATCTTGTCGTACTCTTCGACTTTGCCATTGACGGTGACGAACACCTTGCCGTCCTTGCGCTCGACCTTTTCGATCTTGCTGTTCAGGCGGGCAGGATGCTTCAGGTGGTCGTTCAGCTGCTCCCAGATGTACTGGGTGCCGTTCTTCCAGGTCCAGAGG
>CAMVGD010000087.1 GCA_947166925.1 uncultured Clostridia bacterium
ATCGGCACCGTGCCGCTGGCGTTCGCAGGCGGCTTCATCGCGCTGTGGATCACGGGCACGGAGATCGGCGTCGTGCCGATGATCGGTTTCATCATGCTCGTCGGCATCGCCGTCAACAACGGCATCGTGCTTGTCGACTGCGCGAACCGCTTCCGCGACGACGGGTTTACGAAGCGCGAGGCGATCGTTAAGGCGACCGTCATCCGGCTCCGCCCCGTGCTTATGACCGCACTGACCACGATCCTCGGTCTTTTGCCGCTTGCGATCGGCTTCGGCACCGGCGCGGAGATCGTGCAGCCGGTCGCGATCGTCTGCATCGGCGGGCTCACCTACGCCACGCTGACCACGGCGTTTATCATTCCGGTGCTCTACGACGTCTTCCGCCGCGACAAGAAGCCGCAGCAGGAACCGGCGCCGGAGCCGAGCGATCCGGTTCCCGCTCCCGAACAGGCATAAGATCCTTCGCTCCTCTTTGGATGACACAGAAAAACGGACCGCCGAAACGGTCCGTTTTGTATACAACAGCCGGCAAATCTTTTCATTGCCATGGATTGTCTCTCTTATTTTGGCCCTAGTTCTTTCAAGCTTTTATCGATTCAAACAGCTCTTTCCAAAACGCGGCGATCCGCCCGGCCTTATTCTTATCTGCGCGATGCGCTATCGCAACACTGGTTTCTGAATGCTTTGGATTATTTGCGCACATTGTCATTGTAACAAAATACAGTGAATCCGACTTGTCGGCAAACTGCATATCTACAGATTTAATATCTTCTATTTGAACACAATGCTTCCCATAAAGCCAAATACTGTAATGCAATTTTGTACGTGTCAAAACGAACCCTCTTTTTGCGGAACCGAATTCCGTTTCATCGTACATCAATAAAGGCTTTTCCTCTTGTGCCGAGTACGCATATGCTTTTATTGCCTTATGTATTGTCTTTTCAAAAGCAGATGTTCCCGCGATATAGTAACTGCCATCCAGTTGGTATTTTTGTACCAAGGAAGCAACCATTTTCGCTGAGAGTTTTTTGCTGTCAAGCTTTCCGCAAACAATAGTATTGACTGTATTGTTCTGCTTATCAGGTGTTTGTTGAGGGCGATCGGACGGAACAGCGTTATTATCGCTTGCATCATCACCAAAGCCGTTCCTGCCGCTTATAATCAAGGCGGATTTCACAGCTAAATGTAAAGCTTCAATCGTCTTTTGATTCCAATCGGTTTTTTGATTAATGGCATCAATCCATTGTGTTTTTCCGAGATAATAGACCATCGCATCTGACAAATCGGAATCGTCTATTTTGATCGGGATAATGGTTTTGTTCAGATCTGCCGCCGTATTAAGCTCCCGTATGACATTTTGAGATTCACCGCTGGTCTGCGATATGATCAAAATGATGACTCTGCTGTCCCTAATGGCTTTCACAATAGATGCGGCATAATCGAATCCCGCAATTGCGTTATTCCGGTCTATCCAGCAATTGATTTTGATCTTTTCTAATAGGTCGACCACATAATCAGCTACGCCATAGTCTTTCCTTGCATACGAGATAAAGCAATCATTAGCCATTATGTTATTCTTCATTTCGGTCTCAACAGCTGCCGATGCAGTCCCGACCGTTTTGATTGCTGTTTCAGCGGTCTTAACGGTTTTTCGATTGTCCGGTAATCTCTGCTCGGATTGCTCGGGGGCGATCCGTAAAGGACGGCTGAAGCGCTTGGTCGGCTGCTGTTCTTCTTCGGACGCCTTGGGAGCGGCGTCAGGCTTCAGACTTGCAGCGCAGACCTTGCAGAATGTCGCATGATCCAGATTGTATGCTCCACACTCCTTACAAATCATATATACCCCCATTGTCTTCTCTGTTATTCTACTTACAATAATCTATCCGGTAATACCTGAACGTACGAAAGGAATACTATGGACAGATTCCACAACCCGGTTCTATAAATGTGTTACGCTTCCTCCGCCAACGTCCGGAAGCGCGTATACTCGCCCTGGAACACGAGCTTGCAGGTCTCGATCGGACCGTGACGGTTCTTCGCCACGATCGCCTCGCTCTCGGTGCCCGCCGTTTCATCGTAGACGGCGGCGCGGTACAGAAGGATGACCATATCCGCGTCCTGCTCGATCGAGCCGGATTCGCGAAGGTCGGAGATCATCGGCCGGTGATCCTGACGAAGCTCCGGACCGCGGTTCAGCTGCGAGAGCAGGATGATCGGCAGGTCGAGCTCACGCGCCAAAAGCTTCATGGCGCGGGTCATGTCGGAGATCTCCTGCTGCCGGTTGTCGTTCTTGCGGCTGCCGTTTCCGGTGCCCTGCATCAGCTGCATATAGTCGATGATGACGAGGTCAAGTCCCTGCTGCGCCTTCAGTCTTCTGCACTTCGAACGGATGCTTGCGACCGTCGCGCCAGCGGAATCGTCGATGAACAGCTTGCTCGCCTGCAGCGGTCCGGACGCCTCCATGAGACGCTGCATCTCGGTGTTGTCCAAAGAGCCGTCCTTGATCTTCTGCGAGTCCACCGCCGCCTCCGTACACATGATACGCATCATCAGCTGCTCCTTGCTCATTTCGAGCGAAAACACCGCGACGGAGCGGTTGTCGTGGAGCGCCGCATACTGCGCAATGTTCATCGCGAACGCGGATTTGCCCATTGCGGGACGCGCGGCAAGGATGATGAGGTCGCTTTTCTGCAGACCGTTCGTCAGCCGGTCGAGCTTCGAGAACCCGGTCGCGATGCCGGTCAGCTTTCCCTTGCGGCTGACGATCTCGCCGATCTGGTTGATCGTGCTCGGCACGATATCGACCGCAGGCGTCAGGGTATCCTCCGTCTTGCGCATGGAGATGTCGTAGATCTTCCGCTCCGAGGCGTTCAGCGATTCCTCCACGTCGCGCCGGTCGTTCATGCCGTCCCGGATCATCTCGTTGCCCACGCGGATCAGCGCGCGGCGGATGCTGTGCTCCTCCACGATCCTGCCGTAGTGCTGCACGTTTGCGGTCGTCGGCACGAAGCTCATCAGCTCGGTCAGGTAGACGAGTCCGCCTGCGCTTTCGAGCTTGCCCGCGCGTTCGAGCGCGTTCGATACCGTCACGACGTCGACCGCGTTGCCCGCCTGTCGGATCGTGCGCATCGCTTCAAAGATGCTCGCATGCGCATCCTGGTAAAAATCATCCGGTTTTAACTGCTCCAGCATGGAGTCGAGTGCGCTTGCGTCCAGCAGCATCGCGCCGAGCACCGAGCGTTCCGCCTCCAGGCTGTGGGGCAGGGTTTCGATCGACGTTTGTTCCATTTATTCCTCTACGATCACTTTGATATTCACAGAAATGCCTTCGAACAGCGAGAGCTTCGCCGTGTATTCGCCGAGCGCGCGGATCGGATCGACCGAGATCTTCTTTCTGTCCACGTCCACGCCCTTCTGCTCCTTCAGCGCCGCTGCGATCTCCTTGCCGGAGACGGTGCCGAACAGCTTGCCGTTCTCGCCGACGCGCGCCTTGACATGGACGGAATGCCCGTCCAGCGACTGCGCCGTCTCGCGTGCCTTGATGCCCGCCGTGAACTTTCTGTGCTGCGCCGCGCTTTTCTGAATATTCGCCGCGTTGATCGCCTGCGCGTCCGCGGGCTCCGCCATCTTGCGGGGGAACAGGAAGTTGCGCGCGTAGCCGTCGCTCACGTTGACCACTTCGCCCTTCTTGCCGCTTCCCTTTACATCTTCCAAAAGCAATACCTTCATCGTCCGTTCCGTCCTTTCCTATTTCTCGGGATTCTCCGTTTCATACCAATCGATCGCTTCCTCAAGCTTGGCGATCGCTTCCTCTGTCGTTGCGCCGCGAAGCTGCGCGCCCGCCATCGTGAGGTGTCCGCCGCCGCCCAGCCGCTCCAGAATGACCTGCACGTTGATCTGTCCGTAGCTTCTGCCGGAGATCGCGACCTGTTCGTCGGTTTCCGCAAGCACGAACGCCGCGTTGATGCCGCGGATGCCCAGCAGCTCGTCCGCCGCCTGCGCCGCCAGAAGCTGGCTGTCCGGCGCGTTCTTATCGCAGACCGAGATCGCAATGCCGCTTCTGCGGATCTTTGCGCGCTCAACGACGTTTGCGCAGCGTACATAGCTTGCATAATCGTTCTGGAACATCTGCTTGACCGAGCTCAGGTCCGCGCCGTTGCGGCGGAGATACCCTGCCGCGTCGAACGTGCGAGAGCCGACGTTGAACGCAAACTGCTTCGTATCGACCGTGATGCCGGCGAGCAGCGCGCTGCAGGTGAACGCCGCGGGCTTGACGCTGTCCGCGAAATACTGGATGACCTCGGTGACCATCTCGCTCGCGCTCGACGCACGCGTTTCCAGATAGTGCAGCGTCGCGTTGTCGATGTAGTCCGCGCTGCGGCGGTGATGGTCGATGAGCACGATGTGCTCCGTCATCGAAAGCAGCTGCGGTGCGACCGTGACCGACGCGCGCTGCGTGTCCACCACGACGAGCACCGAATCCTCGTGCATCATCTCCATCGCCTGATCGGGCGTGATGATCAGCGAGCCTGCGCCGGAGCTTTCAAGCGTCTTGATCGCGTCCTCGATCGTGGTGTTCACCGCGTCGAGCACGATGTACGCGTGCGCGCCCACGTGATTTGCGCAGGTCACGACGCCGAGCGCCGCGCCGATGCAATCCATATCGGAATTGCGGTGCCCCATGATGAAGACGTCGCCGCTGTTTTCAAACAGCTGATAGAGCGCCTTCGAGAACAGTCTTGCCTTGACGCGCGACTGCCGCGGATCGTGCTGCCGCTTGCCGCCGAAGAAGCGGTAATCCGTGCCGTCCTTGACCACGACCTGATCGCCGCCGCGTCCGAGCGCCAGCTCCAGCGCACGGCGCGCGTCCTGCTCGGACTGTGCGAGCCGCGGTGCGATGCCGAAGCCGATCGACAGCGAGACCGCCGAGGACGAGCCCGTCTCGATGCGGTGCGCCTGCTCCAGAAGCGCGAACCGCTCCTCCTCGAGCTGCTGCATCTGCTTCGCTTCCAGCACGAGGATGAATCGTCCGTTGTCATAGCGGCGGTACAAACCGCCGAGGCGCTTCGAGAGCTCCGCGATCAGCCGCTCAACCTCCGCCAGCACCGCCGTGCTGTGGATCTGCGTATCGCTTAAAAGTTCCTCGTAGTTGTCGACCAGAATCATCGCCACGTAGGGACGCTGCTCTGTATAAAGGCGCTGATAGTGCGCTGCCTCCGTGCGGTCGAGCCAGTACTGCAGCACAAGCTTCTTTTCCTTTTCCCGCATGACGAGCATGTTCATGATCTGATAATTGCTGCCGTTCAGCTCGATCTGCAGCGTGCGGATCGGGTTTCCCCCGTCGAACGCCGGCACGACGTCGTGAATATCCTGCCCGTCATACAGCGAGGCAAAGGCGTTGTTGCGCCATGTGATCCTTCCGGAGAGGTCCACGATCGCGCTTGGAATGGAGATGTTGCTTGCAAGCGACGCCACCGCGCTGTCGTTTTCCCGGAACACGCGGTCCATCCGCGCCTGCTGCTTTTTCGCGATCCCGTGCAGCAGAAGCGCCATGATCCCGATCCACAGGACGCCGGCGCCGAGGATGATCAGTCCATAGATCAGCTGTCTGCCGAACGACGCCATCGCCATCGCTCCGAGCACGACGAGCACCCCGGATACGATCAGAATTCCTCTGTATTGTTTCATTTCCTTCCTCCGTCCTCCCCGACGTTCTCCGGCCTCCGCATGGCGGTCATCAGCCCCAGAAGCGACAGGAGCATGCTTGTCACGGGCGGGAGCACCACCAGCAGCACGACCGCCGCCCAAAAGATCCATTTCCTGCCCGACAGGACTGCAAGCCGCCGCACCGCGGCAAGCCCGCCCAGCGTACAGGGCATCCGCCACAGCAGCCCGGCGACGCCCGAAAGCGCGTCCGCCGCGCGCACGCCGCACAGACCGAGCAGCATCACCTCAAGCAGAAACGCGGCGGTCAAGAGCACGTACCAGCGTTCGCACCGCCACTCGGAAAAGTGCGGAAGCGGCGTAAGCGCAGCGCCGCCGCGCCGGTTAAAGAGATGCGAAAACAGCACGTTGGACAGCGCCGCCGCCATCGACGGCAGCAGCAGCAGCGGCACGCAGAAGCTTTCCGCATTCGCACGGAACAGATCGACAAAAGCCGCAGCCTCCTCGGCAAGCTGCTTTCCGCTCTCCCCGTACGCGGAAAGGTCCGCCCGCGCCGCGGCCCCGTACAGCCCAACGACGTACTTATAGGATGCGTATGCGTCGCCCGACCGGATCAGATCCTTCAGACAAACGAACCCGTACAGCGCCGCGAGGATCACGAACGATCCGTAGATCACCGCGCGGAAATTCGACAGCTTCAGCCGGAAAAGCCCCCAGAGCCCGACGCCCGGCAGCGCGCACAGAAGCAGCGTATACGCCGCCTCCTTCGGATCGCCGGTCAGGACGAGCCCGCAGCCGAACGCGAACGCGGCGAGCAGCGCGAGCATCCACGGCGAGCGCAGCAGCGCGATCCGCGCCCATACCGCCGGCACGATGAGCAGGAGCAGCACGGTCAGCAGGTGCCGGGCAACGACCGCCGAAAGCGTCGTCTCCGGCGTTCCTTCTCCCCCCGGCCATACGCCGGACGAGACGAACGCAAGCAGAAACGTGCCGAGCGCCGCCGCGATCAGATACGGCCAGAGCCGGTCGGCCGATTGGGTTCGATTACAAGTATCCATAGTTTCATTTTACGCCGACTTTGTCCAATCGTCAAGGGAAACGGACAAGAAGCCGTCGAAAAAAGCCGGGATCCGCCCCGCAGAGGCGCTCCCGGCTTTGGATCGATTATTTTGCTTTGGTTCTGACCTCTTCCATGATCTTTTCGACGAAGGCGTCGACCGGCATTGCGCCGAGGTCGCCCTCTTTGCGCGAACGCACCGCAACGGTGCCGTTCTCCGCTTCCTTGTCGCCGATGACCAGCATGTACGGGATCTTCATCATCTGCGCTTCGCGGATCTTGAAGCCGATCTTCTCGTTTCTGAGGTCCGTCTCCACGCGGATGCCCTTCTCCTCAAGCGCTTCGGAAACCGCTTCCGCTGCATCGTTTGCGCGGTCGGTAATGGTCATGATCTTGACCTGCACCGGCGCGAGCCAGGTCGGGAACGCGCCCATCGTCTCTTCGATCAGGTACGCCATGAAGCGATCCAAAGATCCCAGGATCGCACGGTGCAGCACGACCGGCGTGCGCTCCTTGCCGTCCTTGTCGATATAGGTCAGGTTAAACCGTGCCGGCAGACAGAAGTCGAGCTGGCAGGTGGAGAGCGTGTATTCCGCACCGACGGCGGGCGTCACGTAAACGTCAAGCTTCGGCCCGTAGAACGCCGCTTCGCCGATCTCCTCGGTGTATTCGAGCCCGAGCGAGTTCAATACGTCGCGCAGCGCGTTCTCCGCGGTGTTCCACATCTCGTCGTCGTCATGGTACTTGACCTTGTCGGCGGGGTCTCTCAGAGACAGCGCGCAGCGGTAGTTCGTGATGCCGAAGTCCTTATAGGTTGTGAAGATCAGATCGACGACCTTTGCGAACTCGTCCTTGATTTGCTCGGGCGTGACGAACAGATGCGCGTCGTTCTGGCAGAAGTGTCGTCCGCGTTCAATGCCCTTCAGCGTGCCGGACGCCTCGTAGCGGAAGTCATGCGCGATCTCGCCGATGCGGACCGGCAGGTTCCGGTAGGAATGCGGCGAATTTGCGTAGATGCGCATGTGGTGCGGGCAGTTCATCGGGCGCAGCACATATGTCTCGTCCTCCACGTTCATCGCCGGGAACATGTTCTGCTGATAATGATCCCAGTGCCCGGAAGTCTTATAGAGGTTGACGGTGCCGACGCAGGGCGTCAGAACGTGCTGATAGCCGGTCTTGATCTCGCGGTCGCGGATGTAGTCCTCAAGGATGCGCCAAAGCGTGTATCCCTTCGGCAGGAACATCGGCATGCCCTTTCCGACGAGCTCATCGGTCATAAAGAGACCGAGCTCGCGGCCGAGCTTTCTGTGATCGCGCGTCTTCGCTTCCTCGATGCGGGTGATGTACGCTTCGAGGTCTTCCTTCTTCGCAAACGCGGTGGCGTAGATGCGCTGCAGCATCTTGTTCTTTTCGGAGCCGCGCCAGTACGCGCCCGCAAGGCTCATGATCCTGATGTTTTTGACCTTGCCGGTAGAGGCAACGTGCGGGCCTGCACAGAGGTCGACAAACTCGCCCTGGCGATAGAAGCTGATCGTCTCGTCCTCGGGCAAGTCCTCGATGAGCTCGACCTTATACGGCTCGTCCTTTTCCCTCATGAACGCGATCGCTTCCTCGCGCGGGAGCTCGAAGCGCTCCAGCTTGTGGTTCTCGTTTACGATGCGCTCCATTTCCTTCTCGATCGTCTTGAAATCGTCGGGCGTGAACGCATGCGCAGAATCAAAGTCGTAATAGAAGCCGTCCGCGATGGCGGGACCGATGGCAAGCTTCGTCTCCGGCCAGAGTCTTTTCACTGCCTGCGCGAGGATGTGCGAGCCGGTGTGGCGGTACGCCCAGCGTCCGTCCTCGTCCTCCCAGGTCAGAAGCTTCAGCGTGCAGTCCTTTTCGATCGGACGGAACGCGTCCGCGCGTTCGCCGTCGATCTCGCAGCACAGTGTCGCCTTCTTCAGACCGTTGCTGATTGCGCCCGCGATGTCGAGCGCGCTCATGCCGTTCTCGAATTCCCGTTTCGAGCCGTCGGGAAATGTAATGATCATATCAGTTACCTCCTTATTGAAAATAAAAAGACGTCCCTTTTGACAAGGGACGCCGGTTTTGCGTGGTTCCACCCTATTTGGTGCTCTGTTCGCTGTAACGGGCGAGCCCGCTTTGATCCTCCGGCGGTCTTCACGCTGTGCTTCGTGCGGCGCTTTCACCATCCGCCGCTCGCTTTCCGAAGCCGATAAGCGCTACTGCTTCCGGATTCGTCTCAAAGATAGAAACATTATACCACACAAAGTCCGTTTGTCAACCGGAAAATTTACAGATCGGACCGCCCGCGCAAATTGACAGAAAATGCCGATTTTGGTATACTGATTTGTATGAAAAAAAGGAA
>CAMVGD010000088.1 GCA_947166925.1 uncultured Clostridia bacterium
GGGCGTTTCCGCCGTTCCGATGGCGGCGCGTGTTTCGCAGGTCGTCGGTCAGAAGGAGAATCCGAAGAATTTCCTGCTGATGCACGCAATGGGACCCAACGTGGCGGGCGTCATCGGCTCGGCGATCGCGGCGGGCGTGTTCCTGTCGCTGTTCGGACATTAAGGAGGACCTTTTATGGGAAAACTGTTTGTTACCGATACCATCCTGCGTGACGCACACCAGTCGCTTGCCGCGACGCGCATGACCACGAAGGAGATGCTGCCCGCCTGCGAAATGCTCAACGCGATCGGCTACTGGTCGCTCGAGGTCTGGGGCGGCGCGACGTTCGACTCCTGCCTGCGGTATCTGAACGAGGATCCGTGGGAGCGTCTCCGCACGCTCCGCAAGGCGCTGCCGAACACAAAGCTGCAGATGCTGTTCCGCGGACAGAACATCCTGGGCTACAAGCACTACGCGGACGACGTCGTCGAGCAGTTCTGCCGCAAGGCGATCGAAAACGGCATCGACGTGATCCGCATCTTCGACGCGCTGAACGATCCGAGAAACCTCGAGGCCGCGATCAAGTACACCAAGAAGTACGGCGGCTTCTGCGAGGCGGCGATCTCCTACACGACCTCGCCGGTGCACAGCGAAGAATACTTCGTCAAGCTCAGTAAGGAGCTTGCGCAGATGGGCGCGGATTCGATCTGCATCAAGGATATGGCGAATCTTCTGCTCCCGTACGACGCATACTCTCTGGTGAAAAAACTCAAAGCCGAGGTCGATATCCCGATCCATCTGCACACGCACAACACGACCGGCACGGGCGACATGGTGCTTCTGAAGGCTGCGGAAGCGGGCGTCGACATCGTCGACACGGCGCTGTCCCCTTTGGGCAACGGCACGTCCCAGCCCGCGACCGAATCGCTCGTCGCGACGCTCAAGGGCACCGAGCGGGACACCGGGCTGGACCTCAACGCGCTTTCGGAATGCGCGAAGTATTTCCGTCAGGTGTACGAGCGCTTAAAGCAGGACGGGCTGATCTCCGACAAATCGCTGCGCGTCGATACGAACACGCTCTTGTATCAGGTGCCGGGCGGCATGCTCTCGAACCTCATCAAGCAGCTCAAGGACGCCGGCGCGGAGGATAAGTACTACGACGTGCTCGCGGAGATCCCGCGGGTAAGAAAGGACTTCGGCTATCCGCCTCTGGTCACGCCCACGAGCCAGATCGTCGGCACGCAGGCGGTGTTCAACGTACTCGTCGGACGCTACAAGACCTTCCCGAACAACTCGAAGGCGGTCCTGCGCGGCGAATACGGAAAGCTTCCGGGTCCCGTCAACGAGGAAGTGCGGAGGATGGCGATCGGCGACGAGGAAGTCATCACCTGCCGTCCCGCGGATCTTCTGGAGCCGGAGCTCGAAAAGTACAAGAAGGAGCTCGGCGACCGCGCAAGATGCGAGGAGGACGTTTTGAGCTATGCGCTGCTGCCGCAGGTCGCGATGAAGTATTTCGACTGGCGCGACGAGCAGGAGAAGAAAGCGAACGAACCCGAACCGGCGCCCGCCCCGAAGCAGGAGCCTGCCGCTGACCCGAACGCGGTCCGCGAAATCTACGTAGAGGACGTCAGTATCTGAATGAAGCATATTCCGAACATTCTGTCTTCGATCCGCATCGTCATGGTCGGCGTGTTTGCCTGGCTGTTTCTGACGGCGAAGATCCCGTATCCGCAGAATTACCTCTGGGCGCTCGGCGTGTTTGTGCTGGCGTTCGTAACCGACGTGCTGGACGGGTTTCTGGCGCGGACGTTCAACTGGGTTACGCCGGTCGGAAAGCTTCTGGACCCGCTCGCGGACAAGCTGATGTCGATCACGGCGCTGATCGTGATCCTGATCCGCAAGTGGGAGGGTTCGCTTTTCTGGATCTATCTGACGCTGGTGATCCTTGTCGTCGTCAAGGAGATCCTGATGGTGATCGGCGGCATGATCATGCTCCGGCAGCGCAAGGTCGCGTATTCCGACTGGTACGGCAAGACCGCGACGGGGCTGTTTGCGTTCGGCACCGTGCTGACGCTTCTGAGCTTTGTGATCGATGCGATCGAGCCGTGGAACATCGCGGTGCTGTCGGCGGCGATCGGACTTGCCTATGTGGCGCTTGCGCATTACGCGCGCACGCAGCTTTTCAGACCGCGCGAGGAGAAGCCGGACGCGGACGAGGAGAGATTGTTCGAGAAGTTCGACCGGATTGCGAAATAATGCTTGCATTCCCGGAAAGAGTGTGGTATACTGCTTTTGTTGGAATGTTGAACTTGAAGGAGTGGGGAAAACCCACTCTTTCGTTTTGAGAGAGGAAAGGGCATGAAAACGACTGAGATCTGCGAACAGCTTTGCAGGGAAACGATCGAGTCGATGGGCTTCGAGCTCTGCGACGTCGAGTATCAGAAGGAGTACGGCGATTGGGTGCTGACGTTCTACATCGACAAGCCCAGCGGCGTCACCATCGACGAATGCGAGGCGGTGAGCCGCGCGATCGAGCCGATCCTGGACGAAAAGGACCCGATCGAATCGGAGTACGTGCTTTCGGTCTCCTCGCTCGGCATCGACCGGCCGTTGAAAAAGGACCGCGATTTTGAACGCGCCATGGGCACGGAGCTCGAGATCAGGCTCTACGCGCCGCAGAACGGCAAAAAGCAATGGACCGGGACGCTGACCGCGTTCGACGCGGACGGCTTCACCGTCAAAACGGAACAGGGGGAGACGCTGACCGTCAAAAAGAAGGACTGCGCGCTCGTCCGCCCCTATATCAGATTTTAAGGTTTATCAAGAAAGGAAAGAATCATGAACGCAGAATTTATCGAAGCACTGAACGCACTGGAAAAGGAGCGCGGCATCAAGAAATCCGTGCTGCTTGCCGCCTTTGAAGCGGCGCTGATCGTCGCATACAAGCGCAACTACAACTCGACCGCAAACGTCCGCGCGGAGGTCGACGGCGAAACGGGCGAATACCACATCTACGCAAGCAAGACCGTCGTCGAGAAGGTCGAGAACCCCTCGCAGGAGATCTCGCTGGAGCGCGCAAAGAAGATCAACCCGCTCTACGAGCTCGGCGACGTGCTCGAGGAGGAGGCGTTCACGAAGGATTTCGGACGCATTGCGGCGCAGACCGCGAAGCAGGTCATGGTGCAGCGCATCCGCGAGGCGGAACGCGGCAACATCTATGACGAATACGTCGAGAAGGAGAACGAGATCCTGACGGCGATCGTACAGCGCGTCGAGAAGGGCAACGCCTATGTCGAGCTCGGCAAGACGGACGGCATCCTGACCGCGAACGAGATGATCCCGGGCGAGGAATACGAGATCAACGCCCGCATCAAGGTCTACGTGCTTGAGGTCCGCAAGGACAACAAGGGTCCGCAGGTCGTCGTGAGCCGCACGCATCCGGGTCTCGTCAAGCGCCTGTTCGAGCTCGAGGTCCCCGAGATCCAGAGCGGCACGGTGGTCATCAAGTCCATCGCGCGCGAAGCGGGCTTCCGCACCAAGGTCTCCGTGTTCTCGACCGATCCGCAGGTCGACGCGGTCGGCGCATGCGTCGGTCCGCGCGGCGCGCGCGTGGAGCGCATCGTCAACGAGCTGCACAACGAGAAGATCGACATCATCGAGTACGATTCCGACAGCGCGATCTACATCGCGAAGGCGCTGAGCCCCGCGAAGGTGCTGATGGTCTACGTCAACGAGGACGAGAAGGCCGCGCGCGTCATCGTGCCGGATTCGCAGCTGTCGCTTGCCATCGGCAAGGAGGGACAGAACGCGCGTCTTGCCGCGAAGCTGACCGGCTGGAAGATCGACATCAAGAGCCAGTCGCAGGCGGACGCAGCGGTGGACGCCGCGCAGGCGCAGGAGAACGCGGAGGAGTAAGCATTGAAAAAGATCCCGATGCGGATGTGCGTCGCCTGCCGCGAGATGCGGGCGAAAAAGGAACTGATGCGTGTGGTGCGCACTGCGGACGGCGTGCTGGTGCCCGACCGCACCGGAAAGCTTTCCGGCCGCGGCGCGTATCTTTGCCGCAGCGCGGCGTGCGTCGAGAAGGCGATCAAAACCCGCGCGCTGGAACGCGCCCTGGAAGCGCCGATGAACGACGAGCTGAAGGCGGCGCTGCATTCGGAGATCGAGCATGGGGACGGATCGGCTGTATAACGCGATCGGGCTTTCGATGAAAGCCGGCAAAGCGAAAAGCGGCGCCTTTGCCGTGGAACGCACGGTCAGGGCGGGGAAGGCAAAGCTGGTCCTTCTGGAGGAGACGGCGTCGGAGGCGACGAAGACGCATTATGAGCAATTATGCGCGGCGCACGGCGTCCCGTTCCGTACGGTGGAAACCGTGGGCAGCGCGATCGGAAAGGATTCGCACATCGTGATGGCGGTGACGGATCCGTCCTTCCGGGATATGATAGAGCGCGCAATGCGCAATACCGATGAAAAGCGGGGATGATTATGGCAACGAATTTTCTGGAAACAGCAAAAAATCTGAAAGAGGAGATGCAGGCTCTGCTTCATAAGCTCGACGGCACGAAGGGTGCGATCGGCACGCTTCTGGACGCCGCGCGCCGCACGGAGGGCAGTATGATCGACCGTGAGGAACGGGAGAAGCAGGAGCGTGAGGAGCGTGAACGCGCCGAGCGTCTGAAGGCGATGCTCGAAAGCGACGCGGATCTCGCGGCGCATGCAGGCGGGACCGACGAACCGGAGCCGCAGCCCGCGGCGCCGGAGGAAACGCCGAGCGCGCCCGCACAAACCGCGCCCGCACAGCCGAAGCAGGAGCCGGTACGGATCGAAGAACCGCGGCAGCAGCGCACGCAGAACGCGCGCGAACCGCGGCAGGATCGTCCGCGCACGGATTCGCCGCGGCAGGATCGCCCGCGCACCGACGCGCCGCGTCAGCAGGGCGGGAACGACCGCCGTCAGCAGGGCGACAGCCGCGGACCGCGCCGCGACGCCAATGCGTCACAGCGCGCCGTGATGATCAATCCGCCGGGTCCTTCGGACAGCGGCAAGAACAGAACGGACAAGAAGAAGCCGTTCGATACTACGGATAAGAAGGCAAAGAACAAGAAAACGATGATGAAGGAACAGGGACCGACCGCGCGCGGTTGGGAAGACGACAGCCAGATGGGCAACCGCCGCAAGGTAAAGAAGCACGAGCAGGAGGCGCAGCAGCCGAAGCCCGCGCCCGTCGTGATCGACCACGCGGTCATCACGACCGAGACGATCACGGTCAAGGACCTTTCCGAGAAGCTCGGCAAGCCCGCGAACGAGATCCTGAAGAAGCTCCTGATGCTCGGCATCATTGCGAACATCAACCAGGAGCTGGATTTCGACACCTGCGAGCTCATCGCGGGCGAGTTCGGCATCACGCTCGAACAGCAGCTTCAAAAGTCCTTTGAGGACGTCCTGATGGATTCCGCCGACGACGTCGACGCGCCGGAAACGCTCAAGCCGCGTCCGCCGGTCGTCACCATCATGGGTCACGTCGATCACGGCAAGACGTCGCTCCTCGACGCGATCCGCAACTCGCACGTCACCGCAGGCGAGGCGGGCGGCATCACGCAGCACATCGGCGCGTATACCGTTACGCTGAACGGCAAGCAGATCACGTTCATCGACACGCCCGGTCACGAAGCGTTCACGGCGATGCGTGCGCGCGGCGCGCAGGTCACGGACGTCGTTATCCTGGTCGTCGCGGCGGACGACGGCATCATGCCGCAGACGATCGAAGCGATCAACCACGCGAAGGCGGCGGGCGTCCCGATCGTCGTCGCGATCAACAAGATCGACCGCGAGACCGCGGATCCCGAGCGCGTCAAGCAGCAGCTCACCGAATACGGTCTCGTCACCGAGGAATGGGGCGGCGACACGATCTGCGTGCCGGTCTCGGCAAAGAAGCAGATCAACCTCGATCAGCTCCTCGAGATGGTGCTGCTGCAGGCGGACGTTCTGGAGCTCAAGGCGAACCCCGACCGCCTCGCAAAGGGCACGATCATCGAAGCGCAGCTCGACCGCAACCGCGGTCCCGTGGCGACGGTGCTGGTGCAGAACGGTACGCTGAAGAAGGGCGACATGATCGTTGCCGGCACGGCGTTCGGCAAGGTCCGCGCCATGATGGACGACAAGGGCAGAAGCGTCAACGCAGCCGGTCCGTCCACGCCGGTCGAGGTGCTCGGCTTCAACGAGGTCCCGGCGGCAGGCGATATGCTGTTTGCGGCAAACGACGACAAGCTGAGCCGTCAGGTCGCGGACGAGCGCCGTCAGAAGGCGAAGGCGGCGCAGGTCAAGCAGGCGCAGAAGGTCTCTCTGGACGATCTGTTCAGCCAGATGGCAGAGGGCGAATTGAAAGAACTCAACCTCATCGTCAAGGCGGACGTGCAGGGCTCGGTCGAGGCAGTCAAGCAGTCGCTTGAAAAGCTTTCGAACGACGAGGTCCGCGTGCGCGTCATCCACAGCGGCGTCGGCGCGATCACCGGATCGGACATCATGTTCGCGTCCGCGTCGAACGCGATCGTCATCGGCTTCAACGTGCGTCCGGATTCCGCGGCGCGCGCCGCTGCTGAAAAGGAAAAGGTCGACGTGCGTACCTACCGCGTCATCTACAACGCGATCGAGGACGTCGAAAACGCGATGAAGGGCATGTTCAAACCCGTATTCCAGGAGGTCGAGCTCGGCCGCTGCACGGTCCGCTCCACGTTCCGCATCTCCGGCGTTGGCACGATCGCGGGCGCGTACGTCAACGAGGGCAAGGTCACGAGGACCGCGCAGGTGCGTGTGGTCCGCGGCGGCATCGTGCTGCACGACGGCAAGATCGCCTCGCTGAAGCGCTTCAAGGACGACGCGAAGGAGGTCATGGCTGGCTACGAATGCGGTATCTCGATCGAAAACTTCAACGACATCCTTGAGGATGACGTCATCGAATGCTATATGATGGAGGAAGTGAAGCGCTGATGGCAAAGGTCAGAAACGAGCGGCTCCGCGAGGAGCTCAAAAAGACGGTCAGCGCGAACATCTTCGAGATGAAGGACCCACCCGCGGATCCCGGCGGTGACCTCGATCACCGAAATGGAGGTCACGCCGGACCTCAAGTACGCGAAGGCGCACGTCTCCGTGTACGACGCGGACGAGACCGCGCTGAAGACCGCGGTCGACGCGCTGAACCATGCCGCGGGCTTCATCGCACATGAGGTCGGCGCGCGCATGACGATCCGCCGCGTGCCTTCGATCAAATTCGTCGGCGACGATTCGATCGCGTACTCGGTGCATATCTCCGAGGTGATCCGTTCGCTGCATAAGGACGACAAACCCGAAAAGGAGCCGGAAGAATGAACCTCGAAGCGGCGGCGTCCTTTCTGCAATCGCATACGCATTTTTATCTGGCAGCCCACCAGTCGCCCGACGGCGACACGCTGGGCTCCTGCCTTGCTTTACGGGAAGCGCTCCTTGCAATGGGCAAGGACGCGACGGTCGTCTGTCCGGATCCCGTACCTGCGTACCTCGGCTTTCTGACCGGCGCGGACACAGTGACCGGCACGGACGGGATCGAACCGCCGAAGGAAGCGGTGGTCTACGTCGACTGCGCCGATCACAGGCGCACGGGTCACCTGCAGGCGACGCTCGAGGCGGCGCCGTATCAGTTCTGCATCGACCATCACGGCACGAATCCGCGGGAATCGAAGGACGGCGACTGGGTCGAGGAAGTTTCCGCGACCGGCGAGCTGATCCTGCGGCTTCTGGACGCGCTGCACGCGCCGATCACGCGCGGCATCGCGGACGCGCTGTACACGGCGATCGCCACCGATACCGGCAATTTCTCGTACGGGAACACCTCTCCGGAGGCGTTCGAGGCGGCGGCGAAGCTTTTGGGATACGGCATCAATCTGCCGGAGCTGAACCGGGTGCTGTTTCGTGAGATGACGCTTTCGAAAGCGAAGCTTGTCGCATACACGCTCGGGCATATGGAGCTTTCCGACGACGGACGGCTCAACCTGCTTGCGATCCCGACCGCGGCGCTTACGGCATGCGGCGCGACCAAGGAGGATACCGAGGGACTGATCGACTGGCTGCGCGATATCGACACGGTCGAGGCGGCGTGCGTGCTGCGTGAAAGCGACGGCTGTGTGCGCGTCAGCATGCGCAGCAAGCGGTATTGCGACGTGGCGGCGATCGCAAAGCGCTTCGGCGGCGGCGGGCATGTCGCCGCGGCGGGCTGCACGCTGTATCTGCCGCTCGACGAAGCGGTCCGCACGATGCGCGAGGCGCTCACGGAAGCACTGCAATGACCGAAGGGATCGTGACCGTACTGAAACCGCCGGCGATGTCCTCAAGCGACGTCGTGGTCGACGTGCGGAAAATCTTTGAAACAAAACGGGTCGGACATCTCGGAACGCTCGATCCCGAAGCGGCAGGCGTTCTGCCTGTGTGCGTCGGACGCGCGGTGCGGCTGTTCGACTATCTGGTCGACAAGCAAAAGACCTACCTTGCCGAGATCGCGTTCGGCATCGCGACCGACACGCAGGACGCGCAGGGGAAGGTCGTCGAAACGAGCGGCGCCGTCGTGACGGAGGAGCAGCTCCTTTCGGCCCTCAAGCACTTTACCGGCACGATCACGCAGACGCCGCCGATGTATTCCGCGCTGAAATACAACGGACAGAAGCTGTACGACCTCGCGCTTGCCGGAAAGGAGATCCCGGACAAATCGCGCGAGGTGGAGATCGTTTCGCTTTCGTGCGCCGGCACGCGGGGGAAGAACCGGTTTCTCATCGAAGTCGTCTGCTCGCGCGGGACGTACATCCGCACGCTCTGCGCGGACATCGGAACGGCGCTCAAAGTGCCTGCGCATATGGCGTTTCTGCTGCGGACCGCGTCCGGACCGTTTACGCTCGAACACGCGCATTCGATCGCGGAGCTTGCGGAAATGAAGGAGCAGGGGCGTCTTTCGGACGCGC